>DATBTW010000317.1:0-7368 GCA_036559055.1 Ktedonobacterales bacterium | reverse complement strand
CCTCACCCCCAACCCCCTCTCCCGCGAGGAGAGGGGGCTTTCGGCTGTGAAGCCGCTGTGAGCGAGCGATAGCGGTTTGTGATGGCGCCTTGATGGCGGCGCCATCCACTACCATCTGCGCGCTCTGGTTGGGCGCGCGAGAAGCCGGATGGCCCAGCGTCACTGGAACGGAGGCGAACGCAGATGAAGGCGCCAGGACAGCGGGAACAGCCGCGCGCTGCGTATCAGGTGGTTCCCTATCCGAAATACCAGCGACTGGCAGCGGCAGCCGCTCAGACCATGCGCCACAAGCCGATGATCCACGGCCTGCTCGAAGTCGACGTGAGCGGGCCGCGCGCGGCGCTACGCGAGCACAGGGTGAAGACCGGCGAATCGCTGTCCTTCACGGCATTCCTCACCACCTGCGTGGCGAAGGCGGTCGAGGAGCACAGGGCCGTGCAGGCGTTTCACCTGGGACGCAAGCGGCTCGCGCTGTTCGACGATGTGGACATAGTGACGCGCGTCGAACGCGAGGTCGCGGGTCAGCAGGTCGTCGTCCCTTACATCATTCGCGCCGCCAACCGCAAGACGTTCCGCGAGCAGCATGCGGAGATTCGCGCGGCCCAGGTGGCCGAGGTGCGCCGCCAGTTGACACAGTTCCGGTTTGTGCCAACTCCGCTCTATCGCCCGTTTGCCTCAGCGTTCGTCTGGATCGGCACACGTCGCCCGCATCTGTGGAAGCAGCTTATGGGAACGGTGGGCATCACGTCGGTCGGCATGTTCGGGAGCGGAGCAGGCTGGGGCATTCCCGCCTCGGCCCCCACCGCGCTAATGGTAACGGTGGGCGGCATCGGCCAGAAGCAGACGATCGTGGATGGCCTCATCGTGACGCGCGAATACCTGTGCCTGACCGTCAGCGTCGATCACGAACTGGTGGATGGCGCGCCCGCTGCACGGTTCACCCAGCGCCTGAAAGAGCTGATCGAGAGCGGCTACGGCCTCGCGCTCGACGCCCCAGCAGGCGAGCCAGCGCAGGCGATGGCTGCTCCCGCCGCGCAGCGCCGCAGCCAATGAAATGAACGCCCCTCCCTTGTAGGGAGGGGCGCAGAGGCGAGGTCGCCAGCTAGCTCGCCACTTCCTCCCCTGCGCTGAGGGTGGGCGCCACGCCCTCGGCGACGGCTACGAAGCCGCTGCCGGGGATGTAGTCGGCGCTCTGATGGCGGAAGTAGGTATTGTAGAGCTGGGCGTAGCGGCCGCCGCGCGCCAGCAACTCGTCGTGCGTACCTTCCTCCACGATGCGCCCGTGATCCAGCACCAGGATGCGGTCGGCGCGCTTGACCGTCGAGAGCCGATGCGCGATCACCAGCGCCGAGCGGTCGGCCAGCGCCTCGTCCAACCCCTCCTGAATCTGCGCCTCCGTCAGCGGATCGACGCTGGCCGTCGCCTCATCCAGAATCAGGATGGCCGGACGCTGGAGCATCAGCCTGGCGAGGGCCACGAGCTGACGCTGCCCCAGCGAGAGGCCGCGCCCCAGCTCGCCCACCTCGGTCTGCAAGCTATTGGGCAGCGCCTCCAGCCAGTCACCGCCGCCCACATGGCGCGCTGCCGCCTCCACTTCCGCGTCGCTGGCGTCGGGGCGCACGTAGCGGATGTTCTCGGCAATCGTGCCGTTGAAGAGGAGGGGTGTCTGCGGCGCCACGCCCAGATGCCGCCGATACTGTGGCAGGTCAAGCGTGCGGATGTCGCGCCCGTCGATCAGGATGCTTCCGGACTGGAACTCGTAGAAGCGCGCCACCAGTTTGCCCAGCGTCGACTTGCCCGCGCCCGTATGCCCCACCAGCGCCACTGTCTGCCCGGCAGGGATGCGCAGCGAGAAGTCCGTCAGCACCGGCTCATTGGGCGTGTAGGCGAAGTTCACGCGGTCGAAGACGATCTCGCCGCGCACGGTAGGAACCGCCTCATCCGCCGTCTGCTGCACGCGCGGCGTCGCATCCACCAGCGCGAAGACGCGCTCAGCCGAGCCGAGTCCCTGCTGGAACTGGCTCCAGAAGCTGGCGATGCCCGTCAGCGGGATGGTGAACAGCTCGATGGCCGAGACAAACAGGAACCACGAGCCAGGCGAAACGTGGTGGCTGGCCACCTGCAACCCGCCGAAGTAGATAATCATCACTGTGCCAAGCCCGGCGATGGTGTTGAGCAGCGGGAAGATGGCGCTGAAGGTCAGCCCCTGATGCAGATTGACCACATACGAGCGCTGATTGACGGTCTTGAACTCGCCATAGATCGAGCGCTCCTGGCGGAAGCTCTTGGCCACCGAGATGCCGCTCATCGTCTCCTGAACCAGCGCATTCACGCTGGCCAGCGCGCGGCGCGCCCGCTGCGTGGTGACACGCGCGATACGCCGGAACGCCAGCGCCACCACGAAGCAGACCGGCGCGATGGTGATGGCGATCAGCGCCAGTGGCACGCTGACATAGAACAGCGCCGCCGCCACCACACCCACCATCACGATCTGGCTGATGAGGTTCAGACTCAGCGTCACGACATTGGCAAAGTCCTCGGTATCCGAGGTGACACGGCTGACAACCTTGCCCGACGCATACTCGTCGTAGAACGACATGTCGCGCGCCAGCGTGGCGGCGAAGGCGTCCTCGCGCAGTTGCAGCACGACCGCGCCCACCGCGCGCGCCGTGTTGGCTTGCCGCACGAAGTTGAATACCCACGAGAAGCCGCCCGCCAGCAGCACCACCGTCACGATGACGGCGATAGCTGCCAGGCTGCGATTGGCGGCGTACACGTCGATGCCATGCGAGATGAGAATCGGCAGCGCGGCGTCGAGCAGCGAGCTGGCGAGCGTCGTCGCCGAGACGAGCAGCATCAGGCGCCCCTGCGGCTTGAAGTAGCGCATGATGCGGTTCACCAGGTCGCGATCCTTATAGGTACGGTCGTACGCCTCGGCGTCCAGACCATCCATGATGAAGCCCACAGGTCATCTCCCTCGTTCTCGTCAAGGTCGCGGCCATGAATGGCCGACGCACGGCGCGGAAGGGGCATGCATGCCCTCCGCTCGCGCCGCCTCAGGCGGGCGTGTGTCTGCGGCATTCATGCCGCCGTCGCGTGCTCCGGCATTTCAGGGCCGAGAGCCGCCGCACCCACCAGCCGCTACTCCGCCAACGCCGTCAGCGTCCCGCTGGACTCGCTGGATGCGCCCGCGCGGGCGCTCGTCACGCCGTTCGCGCTATCATAGTGGCTGAAGATGCGCCGATACAGCTCGCTGGTCTTCATCAGCTCTTCGTGCGCGCCGACCGCGACCACCTGCCCCCGCTGCAAGACGACCACCTTGTCGGCCCAGCGAATCTGCGAGAGGCGCGGCGTGATCAGCAGCGTCGTGCGGTCTTTCATCACCGCGCGCAGCGCCTGCTGGATCTTGTCTTCGGTGGCGCTGTCGATGGCGCTAGTAGCGTCGTCGAGCACCAGGATGCGCGGGTTGACCAGCAGCGCCCGCGCGATGGCGAGCCGCTGGCGCTGGCCGCCCGAAAGCGTCACGCCTCGCTCGCCGACCATCGTATCGTAGCCATGCTCGAAGCCCATGATGAACTCATGCGCCTGCGCCTGCTGGGCCGCCTCGATGATGCGCTCGCGCGTGACCTGCTCACCCAGCCCGAAGGCGATGTTGTCGGCGATGGTCCGCGAGAACAGAAAGATGTCCTGCTCGATAGCGCCGATCTGCGAGCGCAGGCTATCCAGGCTCCAGTCGCGCACATCCACGCCATCGACCAGCACACGCCCCTCGCTGGCGTCGTAGGTGCGGTTGACCAGCTTGGTCAGCGTCGTCTTGCCCGACCCCGTCTGCCCGACGATGGCGATGGTCTGCCCCGCCGCCACATGCAGCGAGATGTCGCGCAGCGCCAGCGGGCTACCCGCATCATAGGCAAAACTGACGTTCTGGAAGCTGACATCGCCGCGCATCTCGGCGCTGTAGCCCGTCAGATTCTGGTCGAGATCGGTCTCCTCGCGCATGACCGTCAGGATGCGATTGGCCCCCGCGATGCCCAACTGCACCAGCGAATAGGTGAAGATTGAGATGAAGCTGGGGTAACGCAGCAGCGCCATCAGCCCCATAAAGGCGACGAGCTGGCCAATCGTGATCTGCCCCTGGCCGAACAGCCACAGCGCCTGCAAGAAGCCACCCACGATGGCGATGGCGATCAGCAGCAGCGGCAGATAGCGCGCCTGAATCTCGCCGTTCTTCACGTAGTAGTCGCGGTACTTGCTTGCGCTCTCGCCGAACTTGCGCCGCTCCTGCGCCTCCTGCCCGGTAGACTTGACGACCTCGATACCGGTGATCGTCTCCTCCAGCCCGGCGTTCATGACGCCGAACTGCTGGCGCATCTCGGCGGTGACGGGCGTCAGGCGGCGGGTGTAGTTGCGCACCGCGATGATGTAGAAGGCCGTGAAGATCAACGGCGCCAGCAGCAGCCGCCAATCGATGAAGCCGATGAAGATGATCGGGATGACCAGCGCGCTCGTGGAGTCCAGTATCAGACTGACACCGGGGTTGATCATCGGGTTGAGCTGGCGCACGTCGTTGGTGGCGCGCGCCATGATGTCGCCGACGCGCTGCTGATTGTGATAGGTCTGGCTCTTGGCCAGCAGGCTCAGGTACAGCTCATCGCGTGTGTCACGTTCGAGTCGCTGCGCCAGCACCTCGCTGCCAAAGACGCCCGCTGGCCCGGTGAAGAAGAGCAACGCCACCACGCCGAGCGTCTCCAGCGCGATCACACCGAGCGAGCTGATGCTGGGGCGCGGCCGCACGATCTCGTTGAAGGCCGAGCCAATTAGATTGGGGATCATCGCGGTCAGCACTTCCGAGAGGATCGTACCAATGATGAAGATCGTCAGGTAGCCCTTGTAGCGCATGACATGTGAGATGATCCAGCGAATCGGGCCGCGCCGATTGTAGTGTCGCTCATCCGCTATCGTGAACTCGCGGTTGGCCATGCCTGGCTCCCTCCTCCTGTGAGCAATCCGCCTCGCGGAGACGCTGTTTCGACTGCTTCCCTCTTCTCACAGAGAGGTCACAAAACGGCGCCCCCGAAAGAGCGCGCAAAGATGAGTGTACGTCACGAAATGGGTGAATAGCCAGAGGACAATCTACCTATTTTAAAACTGGCGCTAGTAGCCCAATGAGCATAGCCCCTGGCCGAATGGACAGGTGGGCGAGGCGCCCGCCCTCTCCCCGCCACGCGATGTGATACGCTGGCGAGGGTCGTTCCACCCGCAAAAAGGAGCCGCTGCACATGTCCACGCCCGCTCAGCCATCCGACGCCAACACGCATCCGCCCACTCCCCCCGTGACGCCGCGACCGGCCTCGGCGACGGTGATGGCGCGCAACCGCCTGGCGGGCGGCGTTGAGGTCTTCATGGTGCGGCGCCATGTGCAGAGCGAGTTCGTGCCCGATGTCTACGTCTTCCCCGGCGGCTCTGTGTCGGACGCCGACCGCGCGGTCGAGCGCGAGCCGGGCGTCTGCGCGGCGCCTGCGACCTCAGGTGGGCCGACGGCTTTAGGCTCTGGCTTCCGCGCGGCGGCCACCCGCGAGCTGTTCGAGGAGGCAGGGGCGCTGGTGGCGCGCCGCGATGGCGAGCCGTGGCGCGTGACGGAAGTCGCGCTGCCGCGCCTGGCCGCCTACCGCGATGGGCTGAATGCCCGCAGCCTGACCCTGCTGGAAATCGTCCAGCGTGAGCAGATCACGCTGGCCACCGATACTCTGCTGCACTGGGCGCACTGGATCACGCCAGAAGCCTGGCCCAAGCGCTTCGATACCCACTTCTTCCTTGTCGAGGCGCCAGAGGGCCAGCAGCCCGCCCACGACAACCTGGAGACGACCCACAGTGTGTGGATCACGCCGGAGGAGGCGCTGGCGAGCTTCGAGCGCGGCGAGTTCCCGCTGGTCTTCGCCACCATCCACCAGCTCCAGGAGCTGACCGAGTTGGCCACCATGGACGAGGCACGCGCCCGCTTCACCGGCAAGACGCCCATCACCATCATGCCGCGCATCGAAAAGCGCGACGGCAAGGACGTTATCCTGCTGCCCTGGGAATAGGCAGGCGTGCGCGCCACCAATCCCCCGATTGGCCTGCCATGCCACCAGTGTGCGAAACAACTGCTTCTGTGACACGGCAAAATACTCGAAACCTAGGCGTTCATGGCGAGCGAGCTATGATGGCCTGTGCCATGCGGCGACCTCGCGACGCTGGCTGAGCCTAACTCACGACGCGGCGGATGAACTTCCACGCGCCGATGAAGAAGAATCCGATGATGCTGGCCACCAGAGCCAGCAGCACCCAGCGCATATCCAGCGTGGCCAGCGTGACTGTATGCCCCGCGATCTGTACGGCGGGCGTCATGGCGTAGCGCAGCCCCTCCGAGGCGTAGGTCAGCGGGCTGAAGAGCGTAACGATCTGGAACCACTTGATGGAGCTGAGGCCGCTCCAGGGGAAGAATGTGCAGCCAGTGAAGAGCAGCGGCGTCATGATGAGCGAGAACATCAGGCCGATCTGCTCTGGCTTGACCAGCACGCCGAGTACCAGCCCCAGCGTCGCGCCCATCAGTGCGGTCAGGATCAGCAAGCCGATCAGCGCGGGAATCTGATCGGTGCGCACGCTGTACTGCGAGCCGAGAATCCACCACGCCAGCGGGAAGATGACGGCGCCCGCGATCACACCGCGCAGCGCCGCGAAGAGGGTTTTCTCCAGCGCGACCAGCAGGCGCGGCATGGGCGCCAGCAGGCGGTCGTCGATCTCGCGCGCATAGCCCAGATCGAGCACCAGCGGCAGCGCCACGCCCTGCATGGCGGCCAGCATGGTCGTCAGCGAGACGATGCCCGGCAGCAGCAGCGCGCTGAAGCTCCCAGACGCCAGCCCGATTTGCGGCAGCACCTTGCCGAAAATGAACAGGAAGAACAGTGGCTGGATCAGCACCTGCATCAGAAAGGCGATGAACTCGCGCTGGGTGACGACGATGTCGCGCCGCAGGATGGCGAAGAACGCGGTCAGCGCCAGCCCGAAGCCGCTCGCGCGCCGCGCACTCGCGGCGTCAGCGGATCCAGCGGAGCGCGGGGTGATCGTTGTGGTAGCCATCAGCGTAGATTCCTCCCCGTCAGGTAGATGAAGACGTTCTCCAGGCTGGGGCGCTGCACGCGCACATCGCGCACCTCGCCGCCCGCCGCGATGGCCGCTTGAGCCGCCGCCCCGATCAGCGCGGAGACATCCTCTGCGTAGATGCGATAGGTCGCCACGCCGCGCTCGTCTGGCGCATCGCCGCCCGATTCGCCGTTTCCGCCGCCTGCGCCCCACGGGCCAGCGGCGGCAGACGCCGACGGAGCCTCG
>DATBTW010000316.1:0-12380 GCA_036559055.1 Ktedonobacterales bacterium | reverse complement strand
CGCCTGCGCCTGCTCTGCCGTGACGGCGTCCACCCGCGCCATCACCTCATCCAGCTCCAGCGACTCGCCGCTGATGATCTCCTGCCCGCCCATCCAGGCGGCCACGCTGTACGTGTCTTCCAGGCGCAGCGCCATGCGGCCCTTGGTATACTCCTTGACGCGCGCCAGCTCCTCAGGGCGCAGCGGCTCAGCGCAGAGCTTGCGCAGTTCGTCGATGGCGGCGCGGATGGTGGCATCGACGCGCTTCGGCTCGACGCCAGCGGAGATGGTGAACGAGCCGGTGTCGTGGAAGTACGACGGCGCAGAGCCGATGTCATAAGCCAGCCCCAGCCGCTCGCGAATCTCGATGAAGAGTCGCGAACTCATGCCATCGCCCAGCGCGGCGTTGAGCAGCGTCATGGCGTAGTGGCGCGGATCGGTGTGCGCGATGCCCGGCGTTAGCAGGCAGAGATTGGTCTGCTCGGTGGGGCGCGTCTCCAGCCGCACGCGCTCGGCTGTGGCGCTGATGGGGCTGGGCGACCAGCGTGGAGCCGCCGCGTCGGGCCAGTCGCCCAGCAGCTCGGCCAGCGTCTCCATCACCTGCTGATGGCTGACGTTTCCGGCGACGCTGACGACCAGATTGGATGGCGTGTAGTGGCGCGCTTTGTAGTCCAACAGCGTCTCGCGGCTGAGCGCAGTGACCGTCTCGCGCGTGCCGGCCACCTCGCGCCCCAGCGGCTGGCCGGGCCACATGGCCTCGTCGGCCAGCACATTCACCCAGTCAGCCGGACTATCGCGATACATGCTCAGCTCTTCGATGATGACGCCGCGCTCTTTCTCGATCTCCTCGGCCTGCATTAGCGGGCGCTGGGCCATGTCAGATATCAGGCGCATCGCCAGAGCGAAATGCTGGCTGGCGACCTTGGCGGAGTAGACGGTCACTTCCTTGTCGGTAGCGGCGTCCAGCACCCCGCCGACGCCTTCGATGGCCTCGGAGATGACCTGCGCGCTGGGGAACTGCTGCGAGCCTTTGAAGAGCATGTGCTCGATGAAATGCGAGGCGCCGGCGATGGGATCAGGTTCGTAACGCGCGCCAACGCCGAAGTAAAAGGCGATGCTCACCGAGCGCAGATGCGGCATCGACTCCGTGAAAACGCGGATGCCATTGGGAAGCGTGACGCGCTGATACATACCCTCATCCTCTGCCAGTCGCTCACTCTACGCGGCTCGCGTGCATTGCAGGTCATTATCGCACAGGCGAACGCATAGGCTGTGGCGCGCTTCAGGCGGCTATGGTACGCTACGCAGTGGAGAGCGACGCCTGGCTGAGCGCATCTGGCGCGAGCCTGCGCGCCGCTCCGATGCGCTGCTTCATAGTCAGGGTAATGCGAATCCATGAGCGCTACCAATACAGGTCATGCGCGCGCCACGCAGGGCGATCTAGCTGTCGCTGGCGATGCGGCGATTGCCGTCGAACACCTCGCCAAATCGTATGGCGCCACCGTCGCCGTCAACGACCTCTCCTTCTCCGTTCGCATGGGCGAAATCTTCGCGCTGCTGGGGCCGAATGGCGCTGGCAAGACCACCACCATCGAGACGCTGGAGGGCTATCGTGTCGCCGACAGCGGCGTGGCCCGCGTGCTGGGGCTGGACCCCCGCCGCGACGCCGCCCGCCTCAAGCCGCGCGTCGGCGTCATGCTCCAGCAGGATGGCCTCTACCAGACGCTACGGGCGCGCGAGATTCTGGCCCTCTACGCCAGCTTCTACGCCAACCCCGAAGACCCGGCGGAGCTGATGGAGCGCGTCGGGCTGACCAGCGCGGCTGACACGCGCTTCCGCCAGCTCTCCGGCGGCCAGAAACGTCGCCTGGCGCTGGCCGTAGCCATCATCGGCAAGCCCGATCTGCTCTTTCTGGATGAGCCGACGACCGGCATGGACCCGCAGGCCCGCCGCGCCACCTGGGAGATCATCCAGCAGCAGCAGGCGCGTGGCGTCACGATCCTGCTGACGACACACTTCATGGATGAAGCCGAGCGACTGGCCGACCGCATCGCCATCATGGACGGCGGCCAGCTCATCGCGCTGGATACGCCCGCCGCGCTGACCACCAGCCAGTCCACCACCGGCACGGAGCTACGCTTCCGCGCGCCGCCCGGGCTGGACCTCGTGGCGCTGGGCAAGCTCAGCTTCGTGCGCGCCGCGCATGAGGAGTCACCCGGCGTCTACGCGCTGGAGACCGGCGAGCCGCGCGAACTGCTCGTGCAGCTCGCCACGCTCTTCCGCGATACGGGTGTGGATGTCAGCGAGGTGCGGATTGGCCGCTCGACGCTCGAAGATGTGTTCATTCGCCTGACGGGGAAGGAGATGCGCGAGTGAGCGCCGAGATGACCTCCACGACCACCACCCCTGCGCAGCCCGCCGCCACCGGCGCCGCGCCCTTCTGGAGCTGCGTGCTGGCGCAGACCCGCGCCGAGCTGATGATGACGGTGCGACGCGGCGAAAGCCTGCTCATTACCGTCTTCATCCCCGTCGTGCTGCTGATCGCCTTCGCCTGGCTGAAGGTCGGCGGTACTAATTTTCTCGTCCCCGGCGTGATGGCGCTGGCGCTGATGTCCACTGGAATGGTCAGCCTGAGCATCGCCACGGGCTACGAGCGCTACTACGGCGTGCTGAAGCGGCTCGGCGCGTCGCCGCTCTCGCGCGGCGGGCTGATCCTGGCGAAGACGCTCTCGGTCGTCGTGATCGAGGTGGCGCAGATGGCGCTGCTGGCGTTGCTGGGCTTCCTCTTCCTCGGCTGGCGCCCCAATGGCTCCATTCTGCTGTACATCATCGTCTTCCTGCTGGGGACGGCGACGTTCTGCGGGCTGGGGATGCTGATGGCGGGCGCGCTGCGCGCGGAGGCGACGCTGGCGGGCGCGAATGGCCTCTATCTGCTGTTCATCCTGATCCCCGGCACGGTGCTGCCCATCAGCAAGCTTCCGGACTTCCTGCAGCCGGTGGCCAGCATCCTGCCCGCCGCGTCGCTCTCCGATGCGCTCTACGGCGCGACCACGGCGAGCGCGTTCCACGCCAGCAGCCTGATCGCGCTGGTCGTCTGGGCCATCATCTTCCTCGGCGCGGCGGTCTTCACCTTCAAATGGGAGTGACACGCGACAACCAGACGCCTTGCCCGTTGCAATAGACAGGGAACTGTCATTGCGCGCGTCGCGCAGGTAGAAGGGAACGGCGTCAGGTGACTGCTGTCGAGCGAGAACAATGGGCGCTGGCCCTGCTGACGGCTACATTCGACTGCGCCCAGCAGAAGTTCTTTCAGGCGGAATATGGCCGCCGCAGACGCAGCCCGGCGGTGGCGCTGGCGCTCTGCCTGACGCTCGGCGCCTTTGGCGCGCACGAGTTCTATATGGGCAGGCTGGTCAGCGCGACGCTACGGCTGCTCTTCTTCTGGACGCTCATCCCGCTGCTACTGGCGATCATCGACGCGGTATTGATCACGCGGCGCGTGCACGCCTACAACACCCGCATGGCGCATGCGCTGGCCGAGATCGTGGAAGAATCGTTCGCCGCCGCTCGCGCCGACGCGGAGGCGCAGGTCGGCATGGCCTACCTCAAGACGCCGCCCAAGACCGCGCGCCGCGCGCAGGAGACGCCATCGTGGCTGCAAGGCACACCCGATTGGCTGGTTCTACGCGAAAATGATGGCTCCCGATGAGCCGCTGGCTGCTATAATAGGCGGCGATGAAGGGGCCAACCCGACGCCAGAATCACACCGCGGCTGCGGATAGATTCGATACCGCATGGGGGAGATGTGTGGAGAAGTCCATCTGGCTGCGCTGGGTCAATCTGCTGCTGCTGGGCATTCCGGTCGTGCTGCTGCGCGACCGCATTGGACTGGAGGAAGGCCCGCTGCTGGCCGTGCTGGCGGCGCTCAGCCTGATCCCGCTCTCGGGCTTTCTGGAGAGCGCCGTCGAAGAGCTGGAAGAGCTGCTGGGCGAGTTCCTGGGCGGCTTCCTGCATATGACGTTCGGCAACGTAGCGGAGCTGACGATTGCGCTCTCGCTGCTCTTGCACCAGGCCCCCGGCGAGACGAGTGGCTCGCAGATCGTGCTGGGGTCCATCGCGGGCGTCATCATCCGCAATTCACTACTCGGTCTGGGCGTGGCCACCATCTTTGGCGCACTGCGCAATGGGCGCATGGGCTTCGACGCCGACCGCGCCGGGCAATATTCCACCATCTTCGCGCTGGCCGTCATCGGCCTCTGCCTGCCCACCCTGGCAAGCTATCTGGCGAGAGCCAACAGCAACGGTAGCATCAATGAGGCGCTCCCGACGCTGCTGGTCTTCCAGCACTATTCGCTGAGCTTCGCGGTCTCGCTGGTGCTGCTGGGAAGCTATCTGGCGTATACGCTCTTCGCCATATTCCGCGTGCACGACGGCGTAGACCTGGTGGAGCAGGGCATCCGTCGGCGGCTGGAGCGCAAAGGCCAGCGTGAGGCGCGGCTCGCGGCCAAACGCGCGCCAGTGGCCGTGGCGGCGGGCAGCGCCGCAGCGGGCGACTACTTCGGCGTGAGTCCGATCGACCCGATGCCTGGCACACAGGCGCTCTTCCGGCAGGAGCGCGACCAGGCAGAGTACGAGCTGACGCAGCGTGTGGAGCGTGCGACCCCGCGCCGCACCGCCAAGGCGGAGTATGCCGAGATCAAGCGGCGAGAGCGTCGCAAGCAGGCGGCAAGCGAAGGTGACGGCGAGGGCGAGCGCAAAGGGGGTATCCTGGGGCTGCATCCCATCATTCGTGGGCTGTTTGCGCTGGTAGTGCTGGGCGTGGCCGCGCTGGGCGTGGTCTACATGTCCGAAGCGTTCGCAGGCTCGGTCGAGTTGCTGGCGCGCCAGAACGAGCAGATCATCAACCCGTTCTTCGTCGGCCTGATCGTCATCCCGGTCGTTGGCGGCCTGGTGGAGATGTACGGCACGACTGGCATGGCGCGGCGCAACCTGATGGAAGTGGTGATGGGTGTGACGGCGGGCGCTTCGATTCAGATGATTCTGGTGATCGTGCCGATTCTGGTGATCGTCGGCCACTTCTCACATCACCCGCTGATGCTGATCTTCGCGCCGCTGGAGATCATCATCTTCGGCGCGGCGACCTTCCTCTTCATGCTGCTCACGCGCGACGGCGAATCGACCATCCTGGAGGGGGTACAGCTTTGCTCGCTGTGGGCGCTGCTGGCGGCGACGGTATACTTCCTGCCGCCGCAGTTCGTGGGCTGAGCCATGCGCGCGGCGCCCTTCTCTCCGTAGCAGGTGAGGGGCGCCGCAGCCTGTGAGGCGCTACTGAGCGTCGGTGGATGGGGTTCCGCTTGGCGGAGGCGGCGTCTCGGCGGGCATCGGCGTCAGGCCGAGCGCCTTGAGATCGTCGTCGGTGGCGCTATTCTCAATCAGCGCGTCGAGCGCCTTGGCCAACGCGGGATCATTCCCACGGCTCGCCGACGGGCCGATCTGGGTAATCCAGGCGAGCAGCTCCTGGCGACCCCTGAATGAGCCTTGCACCTCTTCCAGCGCGAAGCTGCCGGGCAGCTTATAGGCTCCCGATTCCGAGGCTTCGGCCTCCTCCTCGCGCCACTCGCCAGCCTCGGTCGCCAGCACGGCCAGCGCCTCTTCCATGGCCGCGTGCCAGCCGCGCAAGAACGCCTCGCGCTCCTGTGGTGTCGCCATATCACAGACCTCCTTTGCGCCCACGCTGGGCGTGTCAGGCAGCAGATGTTGCGCCCTTAGGGTAGCAGATTGCGGGCTGTCTCGCCAAGTCGCAGTCGCGAAACCGCTCCCCTGCCCCCTCTCCTGCGAAGCAAGAGGAAATCACCCACACGGATGGTGGCGGATGGCGAGGCGTTCGATTGATGCAACCCCCGCAATTGCTGAATGCGCCAAGCCTGGGTCCTCCCTCTCCCTGTGAGAGAGGGAGCCAGAGGGTGAGGTTCTCGCCACGCGCTGAAATGGCCTGGCCTGGTCGCCCCGTTCTGGCGCATCTCGCTTAGAATATATCCCACGGCAGGCAGACTTGAGTGCAGGTGAGGCGAGCATGAGCGACGAGTCGGGTATGAGCGATGAGACGGACGAGGCGGTCACGCTGGATTGGCGTGGGCGCGATCTGGCGCTGATCCCACCCGCCACGCTGGCCGGGCTGGATGACGCGGCGCTGCTGCGGGCGCTGCTGGGCGCGCAGGCAAGTCGCCTGGGCGCGCGGCTGCGGCGCGATCGGCGCGGCGGCTTCCTGCGCTTTCGCCCCATCGAATTCGCCGAGATGAAGGCGGCGCTGCTGGCGGCGGGCCAGCGACCAGTGTGGGTGGCCTTCGAGGAGCGGCCCGCGCTGCCTTTCGCGCCGCAGCCGACGCTGGAGCCGCGCCCCTATCAGGAAGAGGCGCTGATCGCGTGGCGCGCGGCGGGCAGCCGTGGGGTGGTGATCTTGCCGACGGGCGCGGGCAAGACCTTCCTGGGCGCGCTGGCCATCGCCGATGTGGCCCTGTGGACGCTGGTCATCGTGCCGACCATCGACCTGCTGGGCCAGTGGCGGCGCGCGCTGACGGAGGCGCTGCGCGCGCCGGAGGGGGCCATCGGCGTGTTTGGTGGCGGCGACCACGAGATCGCGCCGATCACCATCATCACCTATGAGTCGGCGCAGTTGCGGCCTGATGTCTTGCGCCACTTTGGCCTGCTCATCTTCGATGAATGCCATCACCTGCCTGCGCCGACCTATCGCCAGATCGCCGAGGGTAGCTTCACACCGCTGCGTCTGGGGCTGAGCGCGACGCCGGAGCGCGCCGATCTGGAGCACCTGGCGCTGGAGCGACTGATCGGGCCGGAGGTGTACCGCCGCCATCCTGAAGAGTTGGCCGCCGCGCGCTATCTGGCCGACTACAGCGTCGAGCGGCTGGCGGTGGCGCTCTCCGACGCCGACCGCGCCCGCTACGACGCCGACCGCGCCGCCTATCGCAGCTTCATCGCGCGGCGACGGCTGGTGATCGCCTCACCGCAGGATTTCCAGCGCAAAGTGCTGTGGGCCAGCGCCCGCGATCCGGAGGCGCGCGCGGCGATGCTGGCGTGGCGCGAGTCGCGCGCGCTGGCGCTCAACGCGCCTGCCAAGCTGACGCTGCTCGAAGAGATTTTCGCACGGCATCGCGATGAGCGCGTGCTGGTCTTCAGCGAATACAATCAACTGGTGGGCGAGGTTAGCGAGCGTTTCGCCATCCCGCAGATCACGCATCGCACCGCCGCCGAGGAGCGCAGGCTGATCCTGGAGGGCTTCCGGTCGGGGCGCTTCACCAAGCTGGTGACCGGACGTGTGCTGAATGAGGGGGTAGACATCCCCGATTGCGGCGTCGCGGTGATCGTCAGCGGCAACGCCACCCGCCGCGAATACATCCAGCGGCTGGGGCGCGTGCTGCGGCCCAAGGCGACGCGCGCCACGCTCTACGAGCTGGTGACGGAAGGCACGACCGAGGAAGACGTGGCCCAGCGCCGACGTGGGACGCGGTCGCGGCCATAAATGGCCGACACACGCGACGAGCGGGCATAAATGCCCCCGCTGCGCCGCCTCAGGCTGGCATAGCTGCGGCTTTCAAGGCCGAGAACATTCGCTCACCACAGCAGGAAAGCAGGGATGACCAACGATGCGACTGGCTCTGGCCGATGTCCCGAAGAGCTTCGCACGGCGCGATGGGCGTGTCTATCTCTCGCCGCGCCTGCTGCGCCCGCGTGACCTGCGCGATCAGATGACGGCGCTGATCGCGTTCTACGAGTCGTGGCTGGGGCGGCTGCGCGCTGACTTCCCCGAAGATCGCGCCGCCGAACTGATCGGCGACTATCGTCTGGCACGCAGCCTGAGCCTCTGCCTGGGCGACTGGTATAGCTGGCAGGGCGAGGCGTGGCCCGCGCTGGCGAGCGAGCCTGAGGCGGCGTCGCTGGCCCAGCGTGGCGTCACATCGCCCACGGCGCTGCGGCTGGCGCTCTACGACTTCGCGCAGGCGACAGCGGGTGGCTATCTGCCCACCACCCAGCGCGAGCGGCGGCTGGACGAATTCGCAGCGTCGCTGGGCGTCGCACGCGCCACGCTGGATGCTCTGCTTGCGCTGGATGATCCACGCCAGGCGCGGCTGCGACGCAATGGTGAGGCTGGGCTGGCGCCGCCCGACGCGGCTGCGCTGGCGGCGCGCTACAATCAGCGCGCGGTGGAGGCGCTGCTGGCGAGCGCGTCGCAGGTGGAGTGGCGCGTGACGCCAGAAGCGGCGCATGGCTCTGGCGGCGGGCTGGGCGCGGTGGTCAAGCGCGTCTGCTTCCTGGCGCGAGGCATGGGCGTCAACTACGAGGTCGCCTTCGAGCAGTCATCCGCCTATGGAAGTCAGCGCGGCACTAATGCGCCTGAGCGGCTCGCCGCGCTGGTGGCGGAGCGGCCCACTGCATACATCCAGCCCACCACACGCTCGCTCGACGCAGCCACCCAGCCTGTCATCATCACGCTCTTTGGCCCGCAGGAGCTGGTGGGCGCGCCGAATCAGTATGGCGAGCGGCTGGCGCGGCTGTGTCGCGCGCTGCTGGGCTACCGGCGCGCGTCGGGCACGGCGCAGGGCGGACTGAGCGGCTGGGCCACCGTCTATCTGCGCGGCAATCCTTTCACCTTCACGCTGGATGACCGCCTGCTGCGTCTGTTGCACGCCGAGACGCTGGAGGACGAGGCGGAGGCTGCGCTGGCCACCGATGACGCCTCGGTCGCCTTCGACTCGCAGCTCGAACGGCGGCTGTATGAGGATTTCACGGCGCTGGAGCGCGCGGGCGAGACGGCGGGCTGGCGGCTGGAGCGCGAACCAGAGCCGCTACTCTTTGGCGCGACGATCCTCGTGCCAGACTTCGCGCTGACCCGCGACCAGCGCCGCGTCTATCTGGAGGTGGCGGGCTACTGGCGGCCAGGCTATCGCGAGCGCAAGGCGCGCAAGCTGCTGGAGCTGGATGGCGCGATCCCGCTGGTGGTGGCGGCGCCAGAGGATGCGCGAGCGGCATTCGGCGCGCTGGAGCGGCGCTATCCCTTCCTCTGGTATCGCGACGAGACGCTGAGCGCGCCCGCGCTGGTGACCACGCTGCTGCGCGCCTACGACGACTATCCCGCGCGGCTGGCGGCGCTCGATCTGCCCGCCCTACTGGGCGAGGTTCAGCGACGCGGGCGCATCCCCCCGCTGGAGGCGCAGGCCGCTCTGCACAGCTTCACACGTGACGAGGTGGCGCACACACTGAGCGCGCTGGCGGCACAGGCAGGGGTGGAGGGCATGCCTGTGCTGGAGTGGATGGAGGGCCTGGGTTTGTGCGCGCCCGGCTGGCTCGACACGCTAGCCAGCGAAGTCCGCGCGCGGGTGGGGGCCGCTGGCGGGCGGCTGGCGCTGGCCGCGCTGGCGGAGCCGCCAACGAGCGGTTCATCAGGGGAGTCGGCGAGCGCGCTGGCCGGACTCTCCGAGGCGACGCTGGCCGCGCTGGTCAGCCGCGCCGGGCTGCTGGTCTCGCGCGCCTCGCTCTTCGCCGCCGAGGCGCTAAGCCCTGAGCGCGCCCAGGCCGACGCCGCGCAGGCAGCCGCCCTGGAGGGCGCTGGCGATGGCGGATTGATGGCTCCCGGCGCCCCACGGATCTCCCGCCGCGCGCAACCGCGCAAGGGCGTGAGGCGTACACGTTCTAGCGCCTCGTGGAACGCGCCAACGATGTTCCCACCTGAGTTGGCGAGCGCTGACGACGATACGCCGCCCCTCGCGGCGCCACAGGATGAACACGATTGAGATCAGCTCACTCGCTTGCGAGCAAGTCCGGGGAGGCATAGGTCATGGCCGACGATGGCGAGCGACCCGACGATAAGACAACCAATGAACAGCCCGACGCTCTGCCCGATCCCGTGGATCTAAACGCCCGACGTGAGCAGCGGCAGGCGTCCAATGGGGCGCCTTACTCGCCCGGCGACGCGACGGATTCCATGCAGCACGCCTATGATGATATATCCGACGAGCTGGAGACGCAGGCGCGCGAGATGGTGCGTGTCTTCCGCGAGAACATGGGCGAGCTGGGCGAGCGCGTGCGGCAGGCGGCGGAACATGCCGCGACCCTCTGGAATGACGCCGCCGAGGCGCCCGCCGCGCCCATGCCGAGTGATCCGCATCCGCATGAGCTACGCGCCCGCGCGCTGGTGCGCCGCTGGGTCAAGCGCGACTTTCTGGTAGACCCCGATCTGCCCACCGCCATGACGCACATCGCACTGAAGGACGCCGACATCTGGCGCGTGGAGTTGCGTGAGCGTGGCGAGACGCGCATGTTGGGCGACACGACCGAACCCTATACGGGAACCATGCCGCCTCCGCCGAGCGCTATCCTGCCGGTCTGGGACTACACCTTCCTGACGGCGCCAGAGATCGAGGCAGGCGAGCGCCGCGAGCCCATCCCTGGCTCTGCCATGCGCGCGATGTGTGAGCGCTGCCACGGGTCGGGACACCGCGCCTGCGCGCACTGCGAGGGCAAGGGGATGACTACCTGCCCGCAGTGTCGTGGTCGTGGCAGCAGGGTCTGCCCGCGCTGCCGCGGACGTGGACGCATCGCTGATCCCGCTGCCGAGCGCCACGCGCGCGCCGCCAAGAGCTACATGCAGGTACACGCCGAGCGGTTCGCGCAGAATGCCGTGGAGCGGCTGGCCGATCTCTCGGAGCGCCTGCGCCAGGACTACGGCGCGCCACTACCGCCATCCGCCGACTGGGCGCCGCTGGCTCCGGCCTCTGGCAAAACCATCGCCTGCCCCGACTGCGTGAATGGCGCGCTGCCCTGTGTCTGCAACAATGGCAAGGTCGTCTGCGAGGTCTGCCACGGTACGACCTATGAGCCGTGCGCGGCCTGCGCTGGCTCCGGTTTCGTGATTCGCCAGCGGCAGGTGGTGCGGCGTTTCGACACGCGCATCCGCTCGCGGGTGGCGCCGCCGACCGACCCTGAGGCGGCGAGCTGGGTGACTGATCAGATGCTCCAGCGCAGCGCGGGCGAGCAGGTCTGGGAGGGTTCCGAGGCGGAGCTGACCGGCCCAACCCCTGGCGGCGTGCCAGAGCGCGTCTGGAACGAGGCGCTCAGCCTCAAGCGCGCCTACGATCAACGGCTTCCAGAGACGCCGGACGCGCCTGACGCGCCTAACGCCGCAGACGCGGGCGAGCGGCGCGTCATCTCGCGGCGACTGCGACTGGTACGCACTCCCATCTCGCGCATCGAATATGGCTTCGCTGGGCGCACCTACGAGGCTGTCGCGGTGGGGCAGACGGGCCAGGAGCGCTTCTGGGCCGATACCTTCCCGCCACGCTGGAATCGCGTCAGCCGCTTCTTCCAGGCGGTCGCGCGCGACATCGCGGGCGAATCGGGACGCGGCGCCAGCGGCGGCCCACATCCGCATGTCGGCAGTGGCCGCGACCGTAGCCACATCCGCATCGTCGAGGAGCCAGTCGAGCCGCCGCTAGCGCCCGACGCCGGCCCCAGCAGCATCACCGAGAGCGCCCCGGAGCGCGCCACTCCCGACACGCACGTCGAGGAGTTCTGAGGCGCCGGAACCTCTCTCCCCGTGAGAGAGCGAGACAGCGGGTGAGGTCTTGCCGCGTGATACACTGCCGCTGTGACCAAACAGCAAGTGCGCGCCACAACCAGCCAGCCCCCAGCGGGCGATGACTCCCAGCCACCCGCCGCCCCCGCAGCAGCGGAGGCCGAGGGGCGGCGCGCCCGTGCGCACTCAGCGCTGCTGGCGTGGTACGGGCGTGAGGGGCGCGCTGGCCTGCCCTGGCGCGCCACCCGCGACCCCTACGCCATCCTCGTCTCGGAGGTGATGCTACAACAGACGCAGGTCGAGCGCGTCATCCCGAAGTATCTGGCCTTTCTGGCGCGCTTCCCCACGCTGGCGGCGCTGGCCGAGGCCCCCACCGCCGATGTCATCCGCGAGTGGGCCGGGCTGGGCTACAACATGCGCGCGGTACGGCTGCAAGAGGTGGCGCGGCAGGCCCAGCGCGAGTACGGCGGCCAGCTCCCCAGCGCGCTCGACGACCTGATGCGCCTCAAGGGCATCGGGCGCTACACGGCGGGCGCGGTGGCGGCCTTCGCTTTCGGAGCGCAGGTGGCCACCGTCGATACGAATATTCGCCGCACGCTCTGGCGCATCCTGCGCGGAATCGAGCCTGCCGTCTGGCCAGCCGGAGAACGCGCCACGCGCGAGACGCTAGCGCTGGCCGAGTGGGCATTGCCGCCGGGCCGCGCGTATGATTGGCAGCAGGCGTTGATGGACCTCGGCGCGACGATCTGTGTCGCGCGGCGCCCCGCCTGCGAGCGCTGCCCGCTGGCAGACTGCTGCGCGGCGTGGGCGGAGG
>DATBTW010000315.1:0-11138 GCA_036559055.1 Ktedonobacterales bacterium | reverse complement strand
TGACCTGGCAGGGCTCTTGTTTGCTGATGGTGTTATGCTCGTTGAGGGCGCTACTGAAACCGCTGCCATTGGCATTTGGTTTCCTCTGCTTGCAACGAGCCGTGGGCGCACGTTGGCAGACATTAATGTTGCGCTCTTTGCTGTAAATGGAGCGCAGAGCCTTCCGTTTCACATCCAGTACCTTGTTGAATTTGGCGTGCCGTGGGCAGTGATTTGTGACGCTGACGTGCTTGATCTACGAACCCGAAACGATTTGTGGCGCAAGTTGGTAGAACTGGGTGCGCTTGGTAGCATACCGACACAAAACGAATTCGCCGCGTTGAAACTCAACGCAGCTTCATGTGGCATCTTCACTGCGAACACTGAACTGAATGAAAAGGGATTCGAAGAGATACCCGGCGTGAAGGCATACGTAGACGCCCATGAGCCGGAGCTGCCTGACAAGCGCAGCAAACCTCGACGCGGACGATACATAGCGCGCCATTTGTCCTGCCCAGATGGTGTTGCGCGCACTATTGAAGCGGCTTATTCATGGCTGCGAACGTCTGCTTTGGAGGAGGCGCGCAGGTATGCAAGTTCGCTGGAGCCACGCGTATGACTGGCATCACCAACTCCTCCAACCTCCAGCGCCGCACGCCGCGCGCCATCGCGCTGCGCGGGCTGCTGCTGGGCGCGTGGATTCCCTGCGCCGCGCTCGCCTCCTGGCTGCTCATCGGGCGGTAAGCGCTGTCTCGGCCATTACCGCGCGGGCCAGCGCTCGTCGGGCGCTGGCGATGCGCTCGCGGTAGACCTCCTCCGGCTGGCGGTCGCCGCGCTTGGGCGGATCACCCATCGCCACATGCCACTTGCGGAAGGCCAGCCCCGTCTCCATCTGGAAGAGCGCGCGCGCCATCAGGTAGACACGCGGGCCGTAGCTCAGCCCGTAACGCCGCTCCACGCGCGAGCGCAGGCGGGCGTCCTGCGCGAAGAGGTATTCATCGGGGCTGACCACGCCTTCCAGCACCTCCGCCGCCAGATAGCCGCGCACGACAGCAGCCTCGCGCCGCAGCGCCGTCAGCGCCAGCGTCAGCAGCGCCAGCTCCGTCAGCAGCAGCGGCAGATAGCCTGCCAGCGTCGCCACCAGTGGCAGCGCCCCGCCAAGCTGACCGAGCCCCGCCAGCGGCCCCTGGCGGACGGCCAGCGCCGCGTCGGCGCTCAGCGCGATGAAATCGAAGTAGGTGTGCAGGACGATGGCGCCCAGCAGGCCGCCCAGCGGGGCCAGCCAGCGCGCCCGTCGGCTGCGCGTCTCGCGGATGTAGCCCAGCCCCGCGCCAAACAGCGCGCTGAAGGTCGAATGTCCCAGCCAGCCCAGCGCGATGCGCCCCAGAATCAGGATGCCGAGGTCCGAGCGCGGCGCCACCGCGAAGTAAATGAAGTTCTCCACCATCGCGAAGCCCGCGCCGACCAGCGCGCCATACACGATGCCATCGGTCACGTTGTCGAATTCGTCGCGCAGCAGCAGCAGCAAAAGCGCCAGCCCGATGCCTTTGGCCAGCTCCTCCGTGACCCCCGCGACCCCTGCCTGCACGGCGGCGCGCGTCAGCGCAAGGGCCGCGCCGTGCGCGCTGAGCCAGCCGATCAGCGCGCCATTCACCCCTCGCTCGATAAAGAGCGTCGGCGGGATGGCGATCACCGCGCCCCACAGAAACATCGCCAGCATCGTCAGCAGCGGCTCGCGCTCGTAGCGGTCGAGCGCGCCCACCAGCAGCGCCACCCCCAGCGCCGGAGCCAGCGGAATCGCCAGCGCCGTCAGCGCCTGGCGCAACCCACCATTGGCCAGCGCCACCTGCCCCGCCAGCGTCGCCAGATCCAGCGTGATGATGCTGCTGGTGATGAAGACCAGCACGCCGATCAGCGCCAGCGCCCACCACGCGCTGCGGCTCAGTCGCCCCGTCAGTGCGAATTGCAGCGTGATACCCGGCGTGAGCGGATTCATGCTCATCACCTCGGCGGACGTCGCCGCCTCGCTGCCGACGCTGCTGATGGGAATGGCCGCCAGTGGGGAGGCGGGGGCGCGGCGCGCGAGTGGCGCGAGCAGTTGCAGGCAGGTATAGCCCATCCGCAAGATGTCCCCCGGCTCGACAGCGGCGCTCTGGCCAGCGTCCACGCGCGTCCCAGCCACCCAGAACGGGTTGCGCTCGGAGACGTTTTCGATGCGCCAGCCGCTCTCGCGCCTGGTCAGCACGGCATGCTCGCGCGAGATGCTGGGGTCGAGCAGGGTGATGGTATTGTCGAGCGAGCGGCCAATCGTCGTCGCCAGCAGCGTGATCGGATAGACGCGCTCCGACTCGATCAGCGGCACGTTCAGCTCCAGCGGCACGGTGGGCTGGTTCGGCTCGCCCGCCGCGCGTGGCCCGCCCGCCTGCGCGGCCAGCAATCCCTGCGCGCCCTCGCCGCTCAGCCCCGCATCCGCCGGATTGACGACACGCAACGCGCCCAGCGTCATGACACTGAGCGCGAGCAATAGCGAGCCTGTCGCCTTGTGGGCGTACGCCTGGGTCACATTTCGCTCCACCGCGCCATCTGTGTGACAAGCCGACCTGCCCCAGCCGGGGAATCCGCCAACGCATGCTAGCACATCATGTGGAGCTTGTATAGCGCACAGCGACCGATCAGGCGTCCACGCCTGTCGCCGTCACCTGTGGCAGCGTGACGGCCAGGCTCTCCCAGATGGCGAGCGACGCTTCCTCATAGGCGATGCCCATGCGCAGCGTCGCCAGCGCAAACTCCGCCTCGGGATACGGATCGCGCTCGATCTGCGCACGAATCTGGCGGTAGGTCGCCAGCCGCTGGCGGTGCAGGTCGCGCTCGCGCGCCGCCAGCGCTCGCACATCGTCCGCGCTGAGTAGCGAGCCGAAGAAGAGTTTGAGCAGCCCCTGATCACGTAGCTCCACCTCCGTCACAGCCGGCTCGCGCAGCCAGCGAAGCAGCTCGGCCTCGCCCGCCTCAGTGATGCGGTAGATGCGCCGCCTGCGCCCGCTCGTCTCACGCTCCTCCGCCACCAGCCCCAGCCGCGCCAGCCGCTCAGGGTCGATGTAGAGCTGCGCGCGCGGGAAATCCCAGAAGTAGCCGATGGACTCATCGACCCACTTCTTCAGCAGGTACGGCGTGGCGCTGACCCTGGTCGCCAGCAACCCTAGAATGACATACGATGACACCGGCAAATCATAGCCCGCCGCCTCAGACGACATAGCGCGCTCCTCCGCTCACACGGCTCACTCACCCTTGACATGACATCATCTAGATTGTACCATCTCATCACAACAGTACAATTTGTACCGTCGAAGCAAGATGATTGCATGAGCGGGAGCGAGAAGGAGATCGAGATGGCGCAGGTATTCGCGGGGCGCTACACGGCTGAGACCGATGAGCCGTTCGTGGTCTTCATCATTGGTATGCGCGTGAATCGGTGGTGGGCGCTCCACAAGTGGATTCCGGTGGCGCTAGCGATGGGCCCGATGCTCAAGACGCTCTATCAGCATCCAGAGAAGGGCTTCCTGGCGGGGCAGACCTTCACTAATGGGCGCACGATCATGCTGGCGCAGTACTGGCGGTCATTCGCCGATCTGGAGCGGTTCGCGCGCAGCAAGGATGATCCGCACCTGGGAGCGTGGCGGCGCTTCAACAAAGCGATAGGCGGCGACGGCAGCGTCGGCATCTTCCACGAGACGTATCAGGTGCAGGCGGGCGCGTCAGAAACCGTCTATGTCAACATGCCCATCTTCGGCCTCGCCAGCGCGTTCGCGCATGCGCCAGTGGCGGGCCGCCGCAACACCGCGCGTGGCCGCCTGGGCCATCCGCACACTGCGGCGGCTGCAGAAGCTGCGAAGCCTGATGCTGCGATGGATGAGGTAGGCGCAGCGGGGTCGAGGGCGTCATAGACATCACGACCCTGCGCAGCGCGACTGAGGCGCAGACAGGTGAAGCGCCACCTTATGAGCTAGCTCGTCGCGCTCATTCGGCGACGGTCCAGGGCATCGTCCCGACGACGTTGGCGACGATCAGCGAGTGGTTCACCGGATCCCATGCCATGACGGTGTCCGCCCTGGCCAGCGCGACGAGCGCTGTCATGGCTGTGGGGCTGGCTGGTACGACATAGCGCTGGTCATCATCCGTCACCACCATGACTTCAAACTGCCCATCACCTGCGGCTTCATCCGGAGCCCAATTGACATTGAGGATCTTGACGCGGCGAGTCTCCTCACTTGCGCCAGGCATACGAGCCTCCTTCACTTCGTCAAGAATATCGTCTAACAGCAGCCCTTCGGCGCGGTTGGTTTCGCCTCAGCGCGGCTGACGAGCGCGACCGGTGTGGCGAACACCGTCCCGGCGGCAGGGGCGTCGGAGCGCGCCGCAGTTGGCCTGGTGGCGCGCACGAAAGCGCTGGCAAGCTTGCCATCGCCTGCTTCCCAGCCCTCAGGCAGCGTCGCGGGATCCAATCCTGCCTCGGCGACGGTGTAGCGGCGCGTGATCTCGATACTGACCTCCGCGAAGCCCGCCTCCGTGAGCAGACGCTGGTACTCCTCGATGGAGAGCGCGCCAGCGAGACAGCCAACCCACGCCTCCATGTTGTGGCGCAAGCCAGCGGGCACAGGCCCATCGGCGACAACGTCAGAGACGGCGAAGCGCCCGCCCGGCTTGAGCACGCGGAAGGCGTCGCGCAGTACAAGCGACTTATCCGCTGCGAGATTGATCACACAGTTGCTGATGACTACATCGACGCTTGCCGCTGGGAGCGGAATCTCCTCGATGCGCCCGCGCAGGAACGCAACGTTCCTGGCGCCCGCTCTGGCTTTGTTTTCCTGCGCAAGAGCGAGCATCTCATCGGTCATGTCCAGGCCATAGACAAAGCCTGTCGATCCCACCCGTTTCGCCGAGAGCAGGACGTCGAGACCACCACCAGAACCCAGATCGAGGACTGTCTCGCCCTCATGGAGATCAATGAGCGCGGTGGGATTGCCACAGCCCAGCGATGCCAGCGCCGCCTCCGCTGGCAAGCCCGCAACCTCCTCGGCTGCATAGAGATCACCCGTTACCGTATCACTGCAGCAGGCGTCGCTCCCACAGCCACACCCGCCGCCGCTTTGCGCCCGTTGGGCTGCCGCCGCGTACCGCTCACGCACTCGCTCGATGAGGGCATCTGCGTCTTCAGTCGCCCTCGCCTCGGTCGTTTCGTCTGTCGTCATACCTGTCCATCCATTTCATTGACGCTCATCGATGCAACAACGACAAGAAAAAAGCTGCTTGCGTTATGCCTCCTCGAGCACAGCAGAGAGCAGGCGCTTCCCTTCCGCCGTGATCCAGTAATACGACCAGGTTCCCCGTTTCTCTCCCGCAATGAGTCCGGCTTGACGCAGCAATCTCAGATGATGGCTGATCGTCGGCTGGCGCTGGGCGAAATACGTGTTGATCTCGCAGACACACAGCGGAGCCGCCTGGTCAGAGAGCAGTGTGAGCATACGCAGGCGCGTGCTGTCTGCTAGCGCCTTGAGCCGTTCGGAGAGCTGAGCGAGCGCCGCGGGCGTGGCGCTCTCAGCAGAAAGCGGCAGCCCGCTCGGCGCGCAGCAGGTCGCATGATCCGCATGAGTTGCGTGTATGTTGTCTGCGTCGCGGCGCGCCTTGGCAGCGCGCGCGGTTGTGGCCTTCGTGGTCGTCTCCATGCCGGAGAGTATAGCAGTATATATCGAAGGATGTCAATGCAGCGCACAATCCCTGACGTAGCAGTTGCGCCTGGTTGACGGCGTTTGCCACGGAGTCTGCCTACTGCTCCTCGCTCGGCGCACCCCTAATCCACCGGCTCAGCCGTCACCGACTCTGCCGCGGGTGGCAGCGCGGGCGCGCTCCCGTTCGACTCGGAGGGATGCTCCTCGCGGTAGCGACGATAGTAGCGGTTGAACATGTCGTTGATCTGCTGGCGTGAGAGCCGCTTGCCATTCTCGTAGTATTCGATGGCGACTTGGCCCAGCGCGTAGGTGCCTGCCGCCGCGATGGCGCCGGAGACCAGATCACCGCCGATGGGCGCCGCTTTAGCCAGCTCCTCGGCCAGATAGCGCAGCGCCAGGCCGCCCGCCACCGTCGAGAGAATCTCGCGCAGGTGTTGCGCGTTGATCGGCTCGCCATAGACCGCCGCGATGCGCAATGTCATGCGAATCTGGTTGCTCAGCAAAATGGGGATGTCTACCAGCGGGATAGGCTGCAAGCCCGCCGCCAGGCTCACCAGCGTGGCGGCGCGCACCAACTTGTTGGCCGCGCTCCGCCGATACTGCGGCAGCAGCCGCCCAAGTGTCAGCGCCGCCTCCGGGCTGGTATTGATGATCGCCGGTATCAGCTCCTCGGCGACGTTCTCGCCGGTCTGCGCCGAGATCGGCGTCACATCGCTCACATGCAGCCGCGCCGCCACTCGCGCCGCCAGCTCATCTACATCGCCGGAGAGCAGATCGGTCTTATTCAGCGCCACGATGAACGGGCGGTCACTCTCGCGAAGCTGCTGGATGACCTCGGCGTCGCGCTGGCGCACGCCCTCGGTGGCGTCCACCAGATACACCACAGCGGATGACTCGTCGATGGCCTGGCGCTGCATCTCGGGCAGGTGGCCTGGGGTGTCGATCAGGGCGAAGGGGCCAAACGCGCCGCGCACAAACTCCGTGGTGGCGCCCGCCTCTGGCGAGACGAACGAGAGGTACTGGCCTTGCAGAGTGTTGAAGAGCGTCGATTTGCCAGAGTTGGGCATCCCCACAATCGCCACTTTGCGATCCAGTTCGCTCGCGATCTCATTCTGCGCCTCGCGCCAGTCTACCGCCGAGACGAATTTGCGGATGGTCGCCAGGCTGGAAGGGATGCCCGCCAGCGTCGAGAGTGTCAGCAGGCTCTTCATGCGGTCGCCGAGCTTGCTTCCGCCTTTTCTCTGCGCCATATCGGTGCCCTCGTTTCTGCCATTGCTGCCCGAAGTCCTTGCTTCGTTCGCTGCTGTGTTCGCTGAATCATCGCCTGTCGCGTCTGTCTCACTAGAGTCCTTGATTTATAGCACGCCAGCGTCGGCGTCGTCAGCGTCGCGCGCCGCTCCCCACGCCTGCCGCGCCGCCTGCGCCGCGCGTAGCTGCGTCTCGATCTCCTCGGCGTCGCCGTGTGCGACACTGGCTCGAAGCCGCGCCAGCGTCGCGCTGAAGGCGTCGAGCCGCGCCAGCAGCGCCGCGCGATTGGCCAGCAGGATGTCGCGCCACATCAGCGGATCGCTCGCCGCCACGCGCGTCGTATCGCGATAGCCGCCCGCCGCCAGCCGCGCCAGCGTGGGCCAGTCGTCGCCAGCAGCCAGCGTCTCGGTCAGCGCGACAGCCACCGCCAGCGGCAGATGGCTGACGCCCGCTACCGCGTCATCGTGCGCCTTCGCGTCCAACTCCAGCGGCTCGGCGCCCAGCGCCACGATCAGCGCGCGCATCCGTCGCAGCGCATCGGGCGCAGTCTGCGCGGTCGGCGTCAGCGCCCAGCGTGCCCCGCGATACAGCGCCCCCGTGGCCGCCGCGATGCCCGCGCGCTCGCTGCCCGCCATCGGATGCCCACCGACGAAGCGCTGCGCCAGGCCGGGCGTCTGCCCCGCCAGCGCGACCAGCGGCGCTTTGACACTGCACACATCGGTCACTACCACATCTGGCGCCAGATGCCCCACCTGGCCTGCCACCGCGCGCAGTGTCTGCTCCGCCGCCAGCGTGGGTGTGGCGATCACCACCAGATCAGCGCCCGCGATGGCCTCGGCGACGCTGGCGCTGGCCAGATCGAGCGCGCCCCGCGCCACCGCGCGCTCCGCCACGCCGGGAGTCGCGTCGTAGCCGATGACTACCCCATCGAGCGCCGCATCGCGTAGCGCCAGCCCCAGCGAGCCGCCCATCAGCCCCAGCCCGATGATGGCCACGCGCTGAAACAGCGGCGCGGCCCGCATATCATCCGACATCGGCGCCTTCCCTCAAGCGGTTGCGGCCCTGGACGCCCAGCCCTTCATGGCCCAGCGCTCCCGCGCGCCTTCACAGGCATGTACGGATGGGCCGCCACGCGGGTGAGAGCCGGACGCAGTACGCATGCCCTGACACCCCTCGCCCGCTTCAGCGGAGAAGAGGCCGCGGTAGGGGCGCTAATTGCCGGTGGTGGTAGCGGTCGCGGACGCCACAGGCGTGGCGGTCGGCGCAGGCGCGGTAGGCTGCCAGTCCACGTTGGACTGCAAGTTGGAGAAGTAGTCCTGGAGGGTCGCGGCGGGCATGTGCGAGGCGATGGTGATGCTGGCGTCGCCCACCGTGCCGATGCAGATGGTGGTGGCGTCGCTGCTGCCCTGCTGCTCCTGGCTCTGGGCGCATTGTGGCTTGGTCGAGACCGAGTTGCGCTTGGGCGCCTCGGAGAAGCTCAGCGGGCCACTGCGCGGCAGCACCCAGGTGATGCTGAGATGCGCGCCAAAGATGGGATCGTGAATCGACCCGCCGACCAGATCGAGGCACGAGCCTTTGGGTAGCGCGGCGGGCAGTTGAGGCGTGAAACCGAGCTGCCCCTTCACGGCGCCCCAATTGGTCAGCGCCTGCTGCGAGGGCTGGCTGTCATCCTGAAAGCTGATGAGCGGCTGATCGCACCAGGCGAGCGCGCTCAGGCTCTGGTCGGTATTGGTCGAGCCACTGCCGCTGCCGCCCAGGCTGCAGCCCGCCAGCGCCAGCAGCGCCAGCCCCAGAATGACCGTCGGGATGGCCGTTGGGATGGCTACACGCCTTCGATTGACGCCCCTCCATGCCCCCTTCCATGCTCCCCTCCATGCCCATGCTGCGCGTCGTGCGTTCATGCCGCTGCGCCCCCTCAATCGCTCTCTATCCTGCGATCCTGTTCGCGATCCGCAGACGCGACCCACACGCCGCGCCCATCACTATAACGTACAAGCGTCGCCAGCGTGGTGCGAATGGCTCTTCGGCGCCAGCAAGTGCGCAAACCTGCGGATAATGACGCCCACTGATTGACTTTTTCAACTTGCTTCGTTACTATTGTTCGCAACACCCGTTCGTTTGCTTTACTTCTGCTCACTCGTAGATCCGTGCGCCTTGTCCTGCGCAGGCAGCATCGAGACATAGCAAGCAGGAATCCGCTGCGTATCACCGCAAGGAGGAGCGACAGCGCTACACTCCAGCGTATTTGGGCTCCCCGACATGATGACACAGCGCACGGCGATTACATCCGACCGCAGACCAGTGAGGTGGTCATGGAGGCGCGCGTCTCGCCTCGCATGCAGTGCTTTGGTGGAAGTTGAAGGGACAGGGCGATGCGGGAAAGCACCCCGAGAATCTTTGTGAGCCACAATCACGACGACAGCAGTTGGTGTAAGGCGTTTGTCGAGGCCCTTCAGGCAATGGGATACGACACCTGGTATTACGAGGGCAAGCTTGGCCCCGGCGACAACTTTGTGCCCGAAATCGAACAGCAGATCATCGCGCGCCCCGTTTTCATGATCCTCGTCTCCTCCCATGGCGCGCAGTCCAACTGGGTGAAGAAGGAGATGGAGCTGGCGATGTACTACCAGCGCCGCATCCTGCCCATCGTGCTCGAAAAAGTCTCGACCTATGGGTTCATCAACACCTATCAGCACGTCGATGTCATCGGGTGCGATCCCTCCGCCGCTGCCCAGAAAGTCATCGAGGAAGGGCTGGATCCACACTACGATCCGCCTGTGCAGCGCACAGACGCTGGCCCGCGCGAGAAATGGCGCCTCAGTCCTGTGCGCGCCGAGGATCCCTTCAAGAAATTCGATACGCGCTCCTGAGCGTGATCGGACGCTGAGTCCGGTAGCCGAACACGACATACTCAGCGCAGTTGCGCCATGCGCGTGTGGACAGGAGATAGCCACGTGAACGCTCTGTGGTCGCCAGTGGTCTATGGGCGCACGCTGGATGTAGACTTCCGCTTTCTCGCGCTCCCCGATGAAAGCGAGGGGAGCGACGTCCGCTGGAGCGAACCCTACATCCTCGCCTCCATGAAGGTCGCCGAGCAATTGCCCGAGCAGCCGCGCTGGCTGCTGACGCAGACCAGCGAGCAGCGGCTGGTCGGCGTCACCTGCATGGCGCGCGATCTGGTCGGACGCGACGACCAACAGATTCGCGATGCCCACAGTCGCCCGCTGTACCTCTTTGTGGGCTACCTGACCACCACGCGCGCTGCCGATGGCGGCTTTGCCGCTGGCCCCGCCTACCCGACGGGCGAGGGAGGAGCGCCGCAGCAGGCGTTGGCGGCGTTCGCGCCGCTCTACCAGTATGTGCGCGACCATTGGGACGAGCAGATCCCACAGCCGCCCAGCCAGGGCGCGGCCAGCGCGTTCACTTTCGCCGAGGCTGGCTCAGCCAGCGCGGTCGGCGATGGCGCCGAGCGCGCGCTGAACACCGCGCCGGAGTGGCGGGCGTGCTGGCCTGATGGGGCGCGCGAGCGGCAGGCGCTGTGGGCGGCGGCGCAGGGGCAGGCGGGCGTGGTCTCGCTGTGCCTGGGGCTGGCGCGCCAGCGTGACGCGCTGGACAGCCCCTTCCTCAATGCCACCGTCGCCGACATCACCGAGCCGACGCGGCAGATAGTCACGGAGTCTGGCGCTCAGTCAGGCGCCGCCGACGCAGGCGCGCAGTCACACGATGATGCGCGCGATGATGCGCGCGATGATGCGCGCGCCGGGGCGCGCTGGGGCGCGTCGTCCGACTTTTCGTCTGGCTCCTCTTGGAGCCACACCGACGATGGCGGTCACGACCGCCACAGCCACGAGAACCAGGGCTTTATGGCGCTGGTCATCATCGCGGCGGCAGTCGCCGCGCTGAAACTTCTCTCGAACTGGTGGTCATCGCGTAACGACGGGTAGCCAGTGCGCTGGCGCAGGGGATGGGGCAGAAGGGAACCGCAGACCGCATGAAGATCGTGACATTGGGCCACAGTGGCGTGGGCAAGACGACCTATATGACCTCTCTCTATCTGGCGATGCAGGACGGATTCGAAGGCTTCTACCTGCGTGCACTGGATAACGCGCATCACCGCGAGTTGATGGAGCTGGGGCGACAAATCACCATCAATCAGTATCCGCCAGCCACGGCCAAGCGCAGCATCTA
>DATBTW010000314.1:0-20157 GCA_036559055.1 Ktedonobacterales bacterium | reverse complement strand
TGGGGCAGCTCGTCCCGCTGCCGGGAGCGTGGCGCTTCGTAGTGGCGGCGGCGCTGCTGGGCGGGCTGGTCATCGGAACCTGCTTCGATGTCTCGCACATCATGCGCGTACAGCGCTGGGCGTTCTTCGGCTGCCTGGCTGCCATCACGGCGGCGCTGCTGCTGGCAGTTCCGCAGGTGACGATGGCGCGGCTGACCAATGTGGGCGGCTTCACGCTGGCGGGCGTGGGGTCCACTGGACTGATCTGCTTCTTCGCCTTCGTTGGCTGGGAGAACGCGGCCTTCTCCGGCGAGGAGTTCGCCGACCCGCGCACGCTGGTGAAGTCGCTGGGGCTGGCGGTGGCCGCTGTGGGCGCGCTCTTCACGTTGCTGGGCGTCACGGTCGTCGGCGCGCTGAGCCGTCATGTGATCGCCACGAGTGATGCCACGTTGGCCGACCTCACGCGGCTCACGCTGGGGGCGCTGGCCACGCGCGTCGCCGCCGCCATCGCGCTGAGCCTGCTGCTGCTCTTCATGTTCACCTGGGCGCGCAGCGCCACCCGCCTGATCTATGCTCTGGCGCGTGATGGCCTGTTGCCCGCCGGGCTGGCGAAGATCCACGCCGCCAGCGGAACACCGCGCCGCGCCGCGCTGGCGCTGGCATGCGGCTGGGGGCTGGCGCTACTGGCGCAATATGCGCTGGGTGTCTCCATCGAGACGTACATCCAGCTCTCCAGCGGGGCCTTCCTGCTGACGTATGTGCTGATCTTGCTGGCGGCGTGGCGGCTGCTCTTCGCACGGCGCTGGCTGCCCGCGCTGGTGAGCGCCTCGCTGGCCATCGGCGCGCTGGTGGTGGCGGGCTACCAGAGCCTGTGGTACGCGCTGGCCGCCGCTGTCCTCTTCACCATAGCGATGGCCGTGCGCTCGCTGATCGCAGGCGCTCGCCGTGGCGCGCTGAGTGTGGAAGGCTGAACGGCCCCACCCCACCCCCTCCCCCGCAGCGGGGGAGGGGGTTTTGGGTTTCCCGCTGATTGCCCCTTGACGGCGCCCCCTCTCTTGCGTAATGTATAAAGCGACGTTTATATAGCGTCCCTTTATGAGTCCTTCTGCGCCTGGGGAGTGTGGCGAGCGCGTGGCGCTGATACGGGCGTAGAAGCCGGAAGGGAAGCGACGACGCATGCAAGACGAGCCTATCCGCGGGCGCTGGCACGAGCACTTCGAGTTGCGACGCGCCATGCGCGCGCTCGGCGACGAAGTGCGCCTGGAGATCGTGCGCATCCTGGCGAGTGGCGCCGAGATGAACGTCACCGATCTGGCGGCGACGCTGCTGATTAGCCAGCCGCTGGTGTCGTGGCATCTGAGCGCGCTGCGCCGGGCGGGGCTGGTGAGCAAACGTCGTCGTGGACGCGAGGTCTATATTTCGCTGGACCTCGCACGCTATCGCTCCATCGTCGGGCAACTGAGCTCACTGATCGAGCCAGGCAGCCAACGTCAGCCAGTCGTGCAGCCGATGCGCTCCACTCTGGAGCAGCCGACGCCCAGCGCGGGCTGAGACCTGTTTTCGGCTCTGATCCGCTCAGAGCGATGCGTGCGAAGCGCCTGCCCTGGCTGAACCGCTCAGCCGGGCTGGCAGGCGCGCGGGCCGCCAGACGTTGCGAGACTCGTCCATCGCGGCGGTGGCGCTCGAGAAACTTCAGGAGGAATGTGCTACGTGGGCAAAGACAAGATTCGTGTCGCCATCGTCGGCGTCGGCAACTGCGCCTCTTCGCTGGTGCAGGGTGTCGAATATTACAAGAACGCCGCCGATGATGAGTTCATCCCCGGCTTGATGCATGTCAATCTCGGTGGCTATCACATCAGTGACATCGAGTTCTGCGCGGCGATTGACGTCGATCAGGACAAAGTGGGCAAGGATCTGAGCGAGGCGATCTTCTCTGGTCAGAACAACACCTACAAGTTCAGCGATGTCCCCAACAAGGGCGTGAAGGTCGTGCGCGGCATGACGCACGACGGCCTCGGCAAATACCTCTCGCAGGTCATCACCAAGGCCCCCGGTGAGACCGCTGACATCGTCAATATCCTCAAGGAAACTGGCGCCGATGTGGTCATCAACTATCTGCCTGTGGGCAGCGAGACGGCCACCAAGTGGTATGTGGAGCAGGTGCTGCAGGCGGGCTGCGCGTTCGTCAACTGCATCCCCGTCTTCATTGGCCGCGAGGACTACTGGCGCCAGCGTTTCGAGGAAGCTGGCCTGCCCATTATCGGCGACGACATCAAGAGCCAGGTGGGCGCTACCATCGTCCACCGCGCGCTGGCCCGCCTCTATCGCGAGCGCGGCGTCAAGCTGGAGCGCACGTATCAACTCAATGTCGGCGGCAACACGGACTTCATGAACATGCTGGAGCGCGAGCGCCTGGAGTCCAAGAAGATCTCCAAGACCAACGCCGTCACCAGCCAGCTTGATTATGACCTCGGCGCGCCGAACGTGCATGTCGGGCCGAGCGACTACGTGCCGTGGCTCACCGACCGCAAGTTCGCCTTCATCCGCCTGGAGGGGCGCACCTTCGGCGATGTGCCGCTCAACCTGGAACTGAAGCTGGAGGTCTGGGATTCGCCCAACTCCGCTGGCGTGGTGATCGATGCGCTGCGCTGCGCCAAGCTCGCCAAGAACAACGGCATCGCCGGTGAGTTGCTGGGGCCGAGCGCCTACTTCATGAAGTCGCCCGCCATCCAGTACACGGACGAGCAGGCGCGGCTGATGGTCGAAGAGTTCATTCGCGAGAATGCGCTCGACGCCAAGCCCGCGCAGCCCAAGGCGCCTGCCCACGCGAACGGCCACAGCCTCGCCGAGGCCAGCGCCGTGCGCGATCTGCCGTCGGTGGACTAATCCGCGCAGGAACGCGCGAATGAGTCCACGCATCGCCTCGGTCGCGGCGCGCCCAGATCTGTCTGGCGCTCGTGGGTGGGGCGATGGACGACCGTTTCTGCTGGTATCGCCCGTTTTCACCTGGGAGGCGAGGAGCGCGCGATGGTGTATTGGTTGACACGGCTGGCAACCTGGCTCACGGGGAAGGTTCCCCGCCGTGCGCGTCTGGCGCTGGCGGGGCCGCTCACGACGCTGGTGTACTATGCGTGGGTGTCGAAGCGGCGCGTCACCGTCGCCAATATGGCGCAGGTGGTCGGCGTGTCGCCCGCTGATCCGCGCGCGCGTCGGCTGGCGCGTCAGTCGTGGCGCAACTATGGTCGCTACCTCTCCGATTTCTTCTCCCTGCCCAACGCCACACGCGAGCAGGTCATGGCGCGCGTGCGCGACGTGACACCCGCTCCAGGCGCCCTCGCTGGGATTGATGCGGCGGCGGCGGGGAAAGGTGTCATCATCGCCACCGCGCACTACGGCGCGTGGGACATCGCAGGGGTGGCGGTCGCCTCGCAGCGTCCGCTCTACGTGCTGGTCGATACCTTCACCGACCCTCGCATGGATGAGCTGATCCAGGGGCAGCGGGCGCAGTTCGGGCTGCGCGTGCTGCGCGCTGAGAAATCGCCGCGACCCATCTTGCGGGCGCTGGGCGAGAATCAGGCGGTAGCCATCGTCGCCGACCGGCCCTTGCCAGAGGGCGAGGGGACGCCGATCACCTTCTTTGGGCGGCGCTGCTACGTGCCGGGTGGCGTGGCGCAGCTCGCGCTGCTCTCCGGCGCCCCCATCGCCGTTGGCTGCGCCTGCTACGACGATCAGTTCTCCTCGACCTACTATCTCGTGCTCGCCGATACCATCTATCCGGAGCGCACCCGCGACCGTCAGGCCGATACCATCAACCTGACACAGCGGGTCTATAGCGCGCTGGAGCGTGTCATCGCCGAGCATCCCGACCAGTGGTTCATGTTCCGTCCGTTCTGGCCGGAGGCGCCGTCGGCGCCAGATGCGGCGAGCAGCGCGCCCACGCTGGCAGCCAGCGTGGCCAGCGGCGCAGCGGGAGACGCCGATGCCTGAGCGCCCATCTGCGCTGCGCGAGCGGCTCGATCTGAAATACTGGGTGTTTCGCGCGCTGGCGGCCATCGCGCCGCGGACGCCGCTCTGGCTGGCCCAGCGCGTCGCCGTGGGCGCGGGGACGCTGCTCTGGCTGTGCGCTGGCTCACTGCGCCAGCGCGCCGCACGCAACCTGGGGCATATCCCCACGCTGGCCGCCGATCCCGCGCGCCTGCGCGCCGCCACACGCGGCGTCTTCGTGACACTGGCGCTCAACTACCTGGACTTCTTTCGCGGGCGCTACGTCACGTATGAGGAGCTGGGGCGCGGCTGGCAGATTCGCGGGTGGGAGCTATTCGAGCAGGCTATGCGTGCGGGGCGCGGCGTCATCGTGCTGGGCGCGCACCTTGGCCCATTCGAGTACGCCGCGTGGAAGCTGGGCGAGCTGGGCTGTCCGCTGCTGACGCCGGCGGAGCGGCTGCGCCCGGAGCGCTTCAACCAGTTGGTTGCGCGACTGCGCAATCATCACGAGGCGCGACTCTTGCCCGGCGACGAGCGCGAGACGCTGCGTGAGTTGCTCGCGGCGCTGCGCAACGGCCAGATCGCCATGTTCGCCATCGATCGCTGGGTGATGGGGCCGAGCGACGCCTGGCCACTCTTCGGGCAGCCCGCGCGCCTGCCGACGGCGCCCTTCGCGCTGGCGGCCCGCAGCGATGCGCCCGTCTTCCTGCTGGTTCCCTGGCGCAAGGGCTTCGATCACTTCGGTGGCGCGGTGGAGCTGATTACGCCAGAGCGGCTGGCGCCTGTGGCCAGCGAGGCCAACGCGCCCGCTGCTGCGCGCGGGCGCGACCGCGAGACCGCCATCGCGCACATGCGTGAGCGTCTCTATCCCGTGCTGGAGCGCTACATCAGCGAGCATCCGGAGCAGTGGGTGTCGGCGCTCTCATCCGTGTGGGAGACACCTGACGCGCAGCCGCGGCAAGCTGCCGCGTCGCCAGTGGAGGTCGCGACGGCGCATGCAGTGGCGTCCGGCGCGCGTTCTGCTATGCATGAAGGCAGAATGAGCGCAACGCCTGGAGGCAGTGTGGGGGTTCAACCATGAGCGCGCTGGCGCGTAGAAACAGGCGTCGCGCATCGCCCGACAGGCACCAGAGCGACCTATGCGGACCTATGCGCTATCGACATTCGCGCCAGACCTGTATAATGAGGTGAATCGGCGGACAGCGCGAGGCTCTGTGTGAGCGCGAGCCTCGAATACAAGGAGCATTTCCCATTACGCAACCATCAGACACATCAGGACATCGCGCGCACAGCAGCACATCTGCCGCCGATCACACCATGACCGGGCGCCGTCACAGCGGGCATAGTGAGCACACTGGCCGCAAGCGGGTCTCTGGCCTGGCCGACCTGCACATGCACACGACCTATAGCGATGGCGTCGGCTCCGTCGAAGAGGTACTCGCCTTCATCCATTGGCGCACCGCGCTGGATGTCATCGCCATCACCGATCACGACACCATCGAGGGCGCGCTGCGGGCGCGCGATCTGGCCGAGCGACAGCGGCTGCCGTTCGAGGTCATCGTGGGCGAAGAGGTCAGCACGCGCGAAGGGCATGTGCTGACACTGTTCCTGCACAAGCGCATTCCCGCCGGGCTGAGCGTCGAGCGCACCATCGAGCTGGCGCACGCGCAGGGCGGGCTGGCGATCATCGCGCATCCCTTTAATCCCGTCTTCCGGCATAGCGTGCAGCGGCCTGTGGTGGACCGCCTGCTGCGCCAGCCCGATCTGCACCCCGACGGCATCGAGACGCTCAATGGCAGCTTCGCGGGCATCGGGTCCTCGCGCGTGGCGCTGGAGTTGACGCGCTCGGTCTATCATTGGGCGGAGACGGGCGGCAGCGACGCGCACACGCCCTCGGCGATTGGCTGCGCGCTGACGCGCTATCCTGGCTCTGGCGTCGAGGATCTGCGCCAGGCGGTCAGCCAGCGCGCGACCTACGCCGAGGGGAGCTACTGGCGCGCGCGCGAGTACGTCACCTATGTCTCGCACACGCTGGCCTATGGCATCAATGCAACCTATGAACCAACGAGTCTGCCAGATACGGCGTTCTCGCGTGCGCGTCGCGCGACCTTCGGTCGCTTCGCGCAGCGGCGTGTCGCCAACCTGATCGACTCACTTGAAGTGGCGAGCGCGGGCGGACGCTAGGCGTCCATCCGTCGCGTCACGCAGAATATGGGCGAAAGCCCAGGTGAATCTCGTGAAGATCGGACTTGTCTCGCCCTACGACTGGAGCTACCCCGGTGGCGTCCAGGAGCATATACAGCGCCTCGCCATCGAACTGCGCGAGCGCGGCCACAATGTGCGCATTCTCACACCGGCGACCGGCGTGCGCGGGCGACAGGTCGAGTATGGCGTCTATAAGCTCGGCTGGGCGGCGCCGCTGCATGTGAATGGCTCCATCGCGCGGGTCGCCTTCGCGCCGCACATCGCTGGGCGGCTGCGCGTCATCTTGCAGCGCGAGCGGTTCGACATCATCCACCTGCACGAGCCGTTGGCCTCGCCGATGAGCCTCTACGTGCTGCATGTCGGCCCGGCGACTGGCGCCGCGCTCGTCGGCACGTTTCACGCCTGGGCGCGGCACAGCCTGGCCTCGGCGCCCGAGTGGGCCTATGCCTCGGCGGCGCCGTTCCTGGGGCGCTACTTCCGGCGGCTCGATGGTCGCATCGCCGTCTCGCCAGCCGCCGCCGAATTCGTCTCGCGCTTCTTCCCCAGCGATTTCCGCATCATCCCAAATGGAGTGGATACGACGCTCTTCCACCCCGATACGCCACCGCTGCCAGAGTACGCCGATGGCAAGCTGAACATCCTGTATCTGGGTCGTATCGAGAAGCGCAAGGGGTTGAAGTACCTGCTGCGCGCCATCCCGATGATACGCGAGCACTTTCCCAATACGCGCTTTCTGATCGGCGGCGATGGGCCGCTGCGCGTGGGATTCGAGCGGCTGGTGGCGCAGGCGGGCTGGCAGGATGTCGTGTTCCTGGGGCGTGTGCCAGCCGAGCGGTTGCCCGCACTGTTTGCGAGCGCCGATGTCTTCTGCGCGCCCAATATCGGCGGCGAGTCGCAGGGGATTGTGCTGCTGGAGGCGATGGCTTCGGGGCGACCAGTGGTCGCATCGGACATTCCGGGGTTCCGCTCGGTCATTCGCCACCAGCAGGATGGCCTGCTGACGCCACCCACGCGCAGCGAAGAGCTGGCCTGGGCGGTCTGCCATCTGCTGAGCGACGACGCCGAGCGCGCACGGCTGGCCCACGCTGGCCGCCAGCGCGCCGAAGCGTTCAGTTGGGAGCATGTGGCCACCGAAGTGTTAGGGTATTACGAGGAGCAGCGCACGTTCGTCAAGCGCGGCGCGCTCTATCTGCCGACCGAGGCGGCGTCCGTCTCACTGGCGGACTAGCGCCACGGCGACGCGATGGCCCCGCTGAGAGACATCCATCAGGGCTAGCGCAAACGTCTGGCGCGTCTGACGCGGCGTTTCACTCGCTCAAACAGATGAGCGGAGCGATGCGCGCCGCGCGTGTGTACCAGCCAGCGCCCTGACGGGCGCTCTGAATGGTACAATGACTACACGCGGAGCGAGGAAGAACATGTTCGGTCCGGGCATCCAACAACGAGCGAGACGCATCGCCGAGTATGTCGTGCGTCCACTCGCGGCGCTTGGCCTCACACCGAATATGGCCACGCTCATCGGGCTGCTGCTCAACGGCGTCGCTGCGGCGATTCTGGCGAGCGGAAGCCTGCGACTTGGTGGCCTGGCGCTGCTGATCGCCGGTCTATTCGACATGGTCGATGGGGCGCTGGCGCGTGTCACCAACAAGAAGACGACGTTTGGCGCGTTCTTCGATTCGACGATTGACCGCTACTCCGAAGGGCTGACGCTGCTCGGCGTGATTATCTTCGCGCTGCGGCAGCCACCCGCGCCGACGCACACCTGGGAAGTCGCGCTGGCCTACGTGGCCGCGCTCGGCTCCGTGATGGTGAGCTACACGCGCGCTCGCGCGGAGGGTCTGGGCCTCACCCTGAAAACCGGGCTGATGGCTCGCCCTGAGCGGGTGCTGCTGCTGGCGGGCGGTCTGATCATTGGCGGAGCCGGATGGCTCGTGTGGACACTGCTGCTGCTGGCGGTTACCAGCGTCTTCACCTCCGCCCAGCGGATCGTCGATGTCGCCCGCATACTCGCGCACGAGCGCGTAGCGGGTGGCGCGACGGACAGTGCGGCGGGTGGAGCGGATGGATCGCGGGATGGATCGTTCGCGGAGGCCGATTCCGGCGCCCGGACGGCCACCGCGCCATCGAACCACGCCATCAGTTCGAATGGGCATGCCACGCAGCCATCGTATTCATCGACAACACAACACGTCCCTCCAGAGTCCACCTCATCGGCGCGGTCGAGAGGCGCCTCTGGGCCAGTGAACTGATGCGCCGGCGCAACGGTTCGCAGAACGACAGGGCGGCGCTTCCGTCATGGAAGATGGGACGCCGGATACGACGCCGGTGGGGTTGAGCGACGCAGGGCGACGCCAAGACGCGCGCCGGGCGATGAGGTTCGACCGCCGCGATTGCGCAGTGCGGACTGGCCGCGCAGTGTGATGTGTGACGCAGGGTACGTGAACACCCTCGCCGCCCACACCGCGTTCAGGCTGGCTCAGGCAGCGGGTCTGCGGCGGATGACAGCCTCTCGTCCCGGCGAGAGTGTTCGAGCGTATCTCTGGCTGGCTCTGCGTCTGGTCTCCCCCACACCGCGCGTGCATGCGCCTACCCCTGTCATCTCACAACAGGAGAGACAGTACACTCATGAGCCAGACAACATTTGACCCCACAACGCCTGGCGGTTCCTCGGACAACACCAGGGACGACACCGGCGAGCGCACGAACGTGACGAACGCGACACCAGGCGCCCAGGGCGCCACGGCTCCCCATGGGCAGACTACCCGCCATCGCTCGACCCGACGCGGTGGGCGCGTAAGCGCTACCGCCAAATCCGCCGCCGCTGAGACCACGCCCGCCCAGCCAGCCGCTGAAGAAGCGCCCGTCGCCAGCGCCGCCGAGACGCCCGCCAGCGCCGAGGAGCCGCGCAGCGGCCGCCGTGGCCCGCGTGGCGGCGCCGCGAAGCGCCCGGCCACGCGCGGCAAGACCAGCGCACAGTTGATCATCACCAAGGCTCCCGACGAATCATCAGCCGCTGAGATGGCCGAGGCGCCAGAAGCTACCTCTGCGCTGGAAACGCCGGAAGCGGTCGCCGCGAGTGAGCCGGTGGTCGTTCCGGTCGTGTCGGCGCCGCCCACAGCAACGGGCGCGGGTGAGCCACCCGCCACGCCACGCAAGACGCGATTTGGTCTGCCGCGCCGCTTGCAGCAGCCCGCGCCTGCCGCCGCCGCTCCAGCGCCTGCCGCCGAGGCCGCCGTGCCGAGCGAGCCGCTGGCCATTGAGTCCGCCGCCGAGGCCGCCGCGAGCGCCGAGGAAGCCGCGTTGGCCCCGCGCTACCGCTTCGACCGCTCGCGTCGCGCCAGCGCGGCCAACGGCTCTGCCGCGGCGGTGCGCCCGGAGCGGCTGGCCAGCCAGCGCCCCGGCCTGTATACCAACGGCGAGACGGCCGCCGAGACGACGCCAGCGGCGCCCGAGCCACTCTTCGATCTGCCCTCGCTAGATGCGCTGGTGGGGCCAGCGGGCGGTGATCTGCCCACCCTGGCCTTCGAGGCGCCCGCGCCCACCGAGCACGCCGACGACGACGAGGCGCCAGACGCCGAGCAGCCGGAAGATGGCGCGGACGCGGCTGAGGCCGACGGGGCGTCCGGAACCTCGCGCCGTCGCCGCCGTCGCCGCCGTGGCTCCTCGCACAATGGCGTACATGGCGGTGATCTGGACGAGTCGCTGGACGACCTGAGCCAGTTCGCGCCGACGGATGACGCGCTGAAGCTGCTGGAGACAGCCGAGCCAGAGGCGCCCGCCGCGCCAAGCGAGCCGCCCGCTCAGGAGCCGCCGCAAGAGCCGCAGCCCGCGCCGCGTGGGCGCAGCACGCGCTTCGGCTACCCCGGCCGCACAGCGCGCCGCGCGCCCGCCGAGCCAGGCTGGGACGCCGCCCCGCAGCAGGCGGCGCAGCCAGCGGCCCAGCAGCCAGCGGCCCCGCAGCAGCAGGCGGCGGAGATGTCGCCCTACAGCAGCCCGGAGCCGTCGTTCGCGCGGGGCTTCGGCCCGACGCCCAGCGGGGTCGCCACGCCGGTGCGCGAGTCATATCCGCGCACAACCCGTGTGGAGCGCGGCGTGGATCCGGTGGCCGCCGCTGTGGCGCAGGTTGGCTCGGTCATCCGCGAGGCCATCGGCGCGCAGACCGATCGCCTGCTGACGGAGATGCGCCATCAGCAGCCGCCCGCCGTCACCGTCTCGATCCCCAATGCGACGACCGCCGAGCGCGTGGGCGTCTTCGTGGACGTGGCGAACGTGGTCTACTCGCTGCGCGGCCTGCGCTACTCGGTCGATTTTGGCCGCATGCTCGACTTCTTGCGGGCCAATCGGCGACTGGCGCGGGCGCAGGCCTATGCGCCGACCAACCCGGAGCCGGGCGCCGACCAGTCCTTCCTGAACGCGGTGAAGGGCATGGGCTATCGCATCACGACGAAGAACTACAAGACCTTCTCGAATGGCGCCAAGAAGGCCGACCTCGACCTCGACCTCTGCATGGACATCGTGCGGCTGGTGGAGGCGCGAGCGGTGGACACCATCGTGCTGGTCAGCGGTGATAGCGACTTCCTGCCGCTGCTGGACTTCTGCTACGATCACGGCGTGCGCGTGGAGGTAGCCGCCTTCGACGACGCCGCCTCGATGATTCTGCGGCAGAGCTGCGATCTGTTCGTCAATCTCTCGCTGGTCGATGTCATTCGCGGGTAGAACCTCACCCTTGGCCCCCTCTCCCGCGAGAAGAGGGGGAGTTGGCAGAGCGCCCTGTTGCGCGTGAATTGCGCGGCGGGGCGCTCGCTGTCTACCACGTCTGGGCGCGCATCTTGTATGCTGGCGGGGACGGGCGCGAGGGGCGCGTCTGCCGTGATTGACTGTCTCATCGGGTAAGGATCGGTCGCGCATGCTTCCTGCGTCATTTGTGCCGTTCTTCGCTGCCAGCATGGGCGCGGCGGGCGCGCTGATCGGCCTGCTCTTCATCGCCATCTCCATCGCGCCGGAGCGCACGGTGGGCAAGACGGCGGCGCCAGAGCGCGCGGCGCTGGCAGGCAACGCCTTCACGGCGCTCTCCGATGTCTTCTTCATCTCGCTGGTGGCGCTTATCCCCACAGAAGCCTTTGGCCCGATCGTCGGCATGATGGGCGCGCTCGCATTTGTGGCGACACTGCGGCTGGCATACAAACTGCTGCATCCGGGCGCCGATGGCAAGCGCCTGACGCTGACGCAGATTGTGCGGCGCATGACGCTCGTGCTGGCCAGCCTCATCATTTATGGATTGCAGGTCTGGCAGAGCTTTGAGGTACCGAGTGGTTCCACGCACAATACGGGCGTCTTCATCTTTGTGTCGTCCCTCATCGTCGCCACCTACGGCATCGCCCTTGCGCGCATGTGGAGCCTGCTGGGCGCTCGCAAGGACAGCCTCTTCGCGTGGCTCAACGTGCTCAACGACATCGAGGAGTAGCCGGCCTCTCCCCCTCAGTCGCGGCGTGGGGGCTGGCCAGGGCGGCGCCCCGACCGCGCGTTGGGTGGGACGGCGCTGGTGGGGCCAGAGGAGCGCAGGTCGCCGCTGACGCCAGACTTCGCTGGTCCCTTTGCGCCGTTCGCGCTGTTCGCGCGCGGGGGGCGTGCGGAACTGGAGCGCACCGGACGCGAGACACTTTGCGCCAGCCGCGCCAGTGGCCTGATCGCATCCAGGCTGAGGGTGTTCTTGCGCACGCGCTTGCGCCTGCCGGTGGCCACCTTCGGCGAGGTCTGGTCGCCGACCCGCTTGGCGGCGGGCAGCAGCACGGTAAAGACGCTGCCCTTGCCGGGCGCGCTCTCCACCTTGATCTCGCCGTGGTGCGCCTCGGCGATCCACCTGGCGATGGCCAGCCCCAGCCCGCTGCCGTGCTCATCGCGCTCGCGGGCGCGATCAGCGCGATAGAAGCGCTCGAAGATGTGCGGGAAGTCTTCCTCGCGGATGCCGATGCCCGTATCGCTGACGGTGAGCGTGGCGAAGGGGCCAATCTGCGAGACGGCAATGTTGATGGAGCCATCGCGCGGGGTGTATTTGATGGCGTTGTCCAGCAGAATCATCCCTAGCTGGCGCGCCTGCCCCGGATCGGCCATGATGCTGACGGGCGCTATCTCCGTCACCGAGAGGTTGATGTGCTTGCGCAGGGCGCGCAGATGCGACTGGCCCGAGCGGTACAGCTCCATCGCCAACTGATCCATCTCGACGATCTCACGGCGGCCCGAGAGCTGTTCATCCAGCAGGGTCGCGCGGGCGCCACGGCTGGCCGAAGCCGCGTCCACGCGCGCCAGCATCAGCAGATCGCTCACCAGCGTCGCCATGCGCTCCGATTCGAGGTAGGCGTCGTCGATGATCTCGGCGCGGTCTTCCGCCGAGAGGTGCGGCCGCTGGCGCAGCAACTCCAGATTGCCGCGAATGGTGGTCAGCGGGGCGCGCAGCTCGTGCGAAGCGTCGCTGACAAAGCGGCGCTGGGCGTCGGCCACCTGTTCGAGCGAGGCCAGCATCTCATTGAAGGTGCTGACCAGCTCGCCCACTTCGTCTTTGGCCCCGCGATAGCGCACGCGCGTCCCCAGCCCCGCCGCGCTGGCGTCGCGGGCGATGGCGTTGGCGGCGCGGGTGATGGTGGTGATAGGGCGCAGGCTGCTCTCGGCGATTAGCCAGCCGCCCAGCAGCGCGCAGAAGATGGCCACCAGGTCGCCGATCAGCAGGATGCGCCCCAGTGTGCTGAGGGCGTTGTTGACGTCTTCCTCAGACTTCGCCACCAGCACTACGCCGGCCACCTGCTGGCTGGCGGAGGACGCCTGGGCGGTGTGCGCGTTGTGCGGGGTGAGTGTCGCCGTCGCGCCCGCGCCAGGCGAGCGCCCGCTCGCGCGCGGCGTGATGACGATGGGCTGGGCATAGATCGCCAGCAATGCGCCGTCTACCCGCGCCGAATAGGAGCCAGCCACCCCGCGCAACGCGTCGTTGATGACGGCGTAGTTGACGGGCAGCGAGTGGCCATTCAGTGAGGGCGCCAGATATTTGAGCCGACCGCCCGAATCCAGTACCTCGAAGCCCAGATCGAGCCGCCCTAGCACGTCTGGCACCGTCACGGTGAGCTGCTTCTGGATGGCGGCGTTGGTCGCGGGGTCGGGCGTCGTCACGGGCGAGGGATCGGCGGTGGGCGTCTCGCTGGCGCCGCCAGTCGCCGTGGCGCCCGGCGTGGCGTTGGCGGTGGCTTGCGCGGTGGCGCTGGGCGTCGGGACGACGACTGTGCTGGTCGCGGAGCCAGGCGGCAGCACGCTCGACCCACCATCTGACGAGTACTGCTCGTGCTGCAGCGCCCCGGCGATGGCGATGGCGCGGGTGCGGATGTCGGAGTTGAGGTTGGTCTGAATCTGGTTCTCGGCGACGGTGAAGGTCACGGCGGAGAGCAAGGTGAGCAGCGCGATGAGCAGCGTGGCGTACCACAGCGTGAGGCGCTGGCGGATGGACAGGCGCTCGGCCAGCCAGTTGCGCAGACGCCGCGAGGGCGTCATGCGGCGCAACTGGCGCGAGTCGCGCGAGTCGCGCACATCGCGCGCATCTCTGGCGGCGCCGCCAGGCTGTTTGCTGTTCACGCCACCGGATGATCCAGTTGATCCAGTTGATCCGGATGATCCAGGTGGTACCTCGATGGCCATCGCATCCTCCGTGGCGCCCGGCGCGCTACCCTGCGCGCCAGATACGCCTCCCGCATGCCGCCGCTAGTTCTTCTGTTCGCTCTCGCTCTTCTCGCGCAGGGTATAGCCCGCCCCGCGCACGGTATGCAGCAGGCGCGGCTCGCCGTCGGCCTCCAGCTTGGAGCGCAGATAGCCGACATAGACCTCCAGCACGTTGGATGCGCCGCCGAAGTCGTAGCCCCAGACCCGCTCCATGATGATGTCGCGGGTCAGCACTTGGCGCGGGCGGCGCAAGAAGAGCTGAAGCAATTCGTATTCCGTCGTCGAAAGCTCGATCTCGCGCTGGCCGCGATGCGCGACGCGCGTGCCGGTGTCCAGCTCCAGATCGTTGAAGCGCAGCACCTCCGTCTGCTCCGGATTGCGCCGTCGCAGCAGCGCCCGCACGCGCGCCTGTAGCTCGTCCAGTTGAGCGGGCTTCACCAGATAGTCGTCGGCTCCGGTGTCCAGCCCCTTCACGCGGTCGGTCACGGCGTCGCGCGCGGTCACCATCAGGATGGGCGTCTGGTCGCCAGAGTGGCGCAGCCGCTCGCAGATCTCGAATCCCGTCATGCCGGGCAACATCAGGTCGAGGATGTAAAGGTCGGGCGGGCGCTCCAGCGCCTTTTGCAGCGCCTCCGGGCCGGTGTGCGCCACATCGACACTATAGCCCTCATAGGCCAGCGCGCGCCGCCAGGTCTCGGTGATGCGCCGATCATCATCGACGACTAAGATATGAGCTTTCATCAGGTGTTCGCTGTCCTTTCGCGCGCGACGATCACCCCCATTGTACGCCACACGCGGCGCCAGGGATGGCTACGTACGCCAAAGACGCTACGAAACGCGCTGGCAATAGGCTTGCGCTGTCCCACCCAGGGACGACCTGTTCTCTTACCTGCAATTCAGGTGTGACTCACATGCGTCTCATGCCAACGTGACAAACTGATACCTGCACAACACATCTGAAGGAGGGACGCATGACCTGGAGGCCCAGTCAGGGACGCGGCAATACGGCGACATCCGCAGCACGACCAGCGCTCGATCTGCGCAGGGGAGTAGCGGATCGGACAGAAGGAATCACCGGACGCCAGGGCGCCGAAAGCCAGCGCATCATTCTCGTTAGCAATCGCGGGCCGGTGAGCTTCAGCGTCGATCCGCAGTCGGGCAAATTTGAGAGCCAGCCGGGGGCTGGTGGCGTGGTGAGCGGACTGCTCAGCGCCACCCGTCAGCGCCCCGTGACGTGGGTCGCGGTGGCCATGAGCGACGCCGATCGCGCTATCGCGCGGGCGCATGAGGGCGGCGAGGGCCATGTCGTGCGCGATTTCCCCAACATCTCGCTGCGCCTGGTCGATACCGACGAAGATGTCTATCGCCGCTACTATGATGGCGTGAGCAACAAGGTCTTGTGGTTCATCCAGCACTACCTGTTGCAGCCGACCCGCCGCCCGCTCCCCGCGCGCACATCCAAAGACTGGGAAGAGGGCTATCGCGTGGTCAACGAAGCGGTGGCGCAGACCGTCATCGACGAGCTAGATGCCGCTGGCGACGCCACGCCGGTCATGTTTCACGACTACCACCTCTATCTGGCGCCGCGGATCGTGCGCGAGCAGCGGCCCTGGGCGCGGCTGACCCACTTCGTCCACATCCCCTGGCCGGAGGCGCGCTACTGGGAGTTGGCGCCCGAAGTCATCGCGCAGGGGGTCTTCGCGGGGCTGGCTGCCAACGATATCATCGGCTTCCAGACGGCCCGCGACGCGCGCAACTTCCTGGATGGCGCGCAGCGCTTCCTGCCAGATGCCGCGGCGGCCAGCGCGGCGCCGGGTGAGGTGGGCGCGCTGCTGGTGGAGGGCCGCCGCGTGAGCGCGCGTGTCTACCCCATCGCCGTCGCGCCAGACGAGGTCTATGAGCAGGCCAACGCCGAGCCAGACGCCGAGACAGCGCAGTTGCTGGCGCAGGCGCGTCCAACCCCCGATCACAAGCTGATCTTGCGGGTGGATCGCGTCGAGCCGACCAAGAATATCGTGGCGGGCTTCCGCGCCTACGAGCGACTCTTGCAGCGCAACAAGCGCCTGCGTGGCCGCGTGACCTTCCTGGCGCTGCTGGTGCCATCGCGCGAGGGGCTGGCCGAGTATCGCGCAGTGATGCGCAAGACCCAGCAGGCCATCGAGCGCATCAATCAGCGCTATGGCACGGACACCTGGCAGCCGATCATCGCCGTCTTCGGCAATGACCGCGCCCGCGCGCTGGCCTGCATGCGCCAGTATGATGTGCTGCTGGTCAATCCGCTGCTGGACGGCATGAATCTGGTGGTGAAGGAAGGCGCGCTGGTCAACGAGCACGCTGGTGTGACGATCCTCTCGCGCACGGCGGGCGCTTTCGAGCAGCTCGGCGACTTCGCGCTGGGGGCGCCGCCGACCGACATCGTGGCACTGAGCGAGAAGCTGCTGGAGGCGCTGAACATGTCGCTGCGTGAGCGCCGCGAGCGCTCCTCGGCCATGCAGCGGCTGCTGCTGAAGGAGAGCGCGACGAGCTGGCTCCACGCGCAGCTTCGCGACCTGAAGGCGCAGGTCAGCCGCCCACAGGTGGTCTATCGCACCGATACGGTGGCGCCGCGCCGCATGGCGGATCTGCCCGGCGCCGATACACTGGCCCGCGAGACGCTGATGGCCGCGCGCCACGCCCTGCCGACGCCCGCGAATTCCGCCAGCGAGGCGCACGTCTGAGCTTCATCAGCGGCAATCAAGAGCGAACAGGCCCCGGCTGGCTCCCCTGCTCTGAGGGGGGCCGTGCCAGGGCCAACCTTTTTGTGCGGGCCGGCGCCTCACCCCCAGCCCCTCTCCCGCGAGGAGAGGGGAGCCGGAACCCTACTCGCGGATGATCTCGCCGTTGTTGGTGACGGCGGGGTCAGGCGTGTAGGCGGGATATTCCAGCTCCCAGATGTGGCCCGGCTCCTCGCGCGCTTGCCAGCGACGCAGCGCGTCCAGCAGCACGGCACGCTGGATGTCGGGCCGGTCGGGCAGGCCCAGCGGGTCGCCGAGCGTGAAACGGGCCGGATGGATGGCGCGCGGCGGCCCCATCTCGGCTGAGACTTTGGGCAGGAGGGTAATGAGGACGGTGGGCAGGCCCAGCATCTCGATCTCGCGTTGAATCGACACGACCGTGCGATGGCAGAGCGGTCAGCCAGCGGTCAGCAGCACGGCGTCGGCGCGCGAGCGCTCGATGACTTTGGCCATCTCCGGCGCGGCGCGCTCGTAGAGGTCGCGCACCTTCTGGGTGTAGCCCATGAAGCCGAGGTGTTTATCGCCAACGCCGCCGATGACGCCCTCCGCCGCCAGCTCGCGCAGGCGATCAATCGGGAAGACGCAGTTGATGTCCTGGTCGGCATGGCGGTGGTCATAGTGCTCGTGCGTCACCATGAGCGCATCGCTGGCGACATCGCCGGGGATCAGCCGCCAGGAGTTGTCGCCCGCCAGGTCGAATGGCTCCTGGTCGCGCAGGTGGACGCCTGCCGTAGTGACGAGCGCGAAGGTGGTCTCGGCCAGCTCGCGTCGTCGCGGGCTATAGGGGATGCAGCGGCGCGACATGGGCATGCGGGCGCCTCGATTCTGGCGTATTCTGGCGTCATCAGATTCCCCCTCTCCTCGCGGGAGAGGGGGACAGGGGGTGAGGTTCTCGGCTAGCTGAGCTTGCGCAGAACCTCGAAGAGTTCTTCGTTGTCGGGCGTCTCGCCGATGGGGCGATGCACGTGAATCCAGGCGATCTTGCCACTCTTATCCACGACGAAAAGCGCACGCTCGGCCATGCCCGCCGGGTGGCGCACGCCGTAGGCATCGACCACCTTGCCCTGCGGATAGAAGTCGGTCAGCAGCGGGAAGGTGACGCCGATCTGCTTGGCCCACACGGCCAGCGAGTGCTTGGTGTCCTCGCTGATGCCGATCACCTCGGTGTCGTAGGAGCGGAAGCGGTCCAGCTCCGCCTCATACGACGGCATCTGCGCCGAGCATGTGCCGCTGAAGGCGAAGGGGAAGAAGGCCAGCACGACATTCTTCTTGCCACGGAAGTCACTGAGCGTCACGGAGCCATCGGTGGTGGCCGAGGCCAGGGTAAAATCGGGAGCCTCATCGCCGACTTTCAGCGTCGGCGTAAACGATGCGCTATCGACTGCCATGCGGACATTACTCCTTCTTGCGCGCATGCGCTGCCGCGTCGCATACGCCAAATGGCACATTGGGGTGTCAATTGGATTGTAGCGTGGGGCTTCTGGCAGCGTCAAACGCAGGGCGGCGCCCGTCAGCGCACGCATTCTCAACTGCAAGGCAGCGCGGGCAGGGTGAACCAGACAACAGCGCCGTGGCCGCTACGTGAATCGGCGGGGGATTCCGCGCCGATCTCGCCACCGTGCAGCGCGATGATACGGCGGGCGATGGCGAGGCTCAGCCCCAGTCCGGCGCCAGTGTGTCGCTGGGGGAGCGTGGCGCCACGATAGAATGGCTCGAAGATGCGCGCGCGGTCCTGCGGCTCGATGCCCGGCCCCTGGTCGCGCGCCTCCACGCGCAGGTGATGGCCCACGCGCCGCGCCGCCAGCGTGATCGGCGCCTGGTCGGGCGAGTAGTTCAGCGCGTTGGCGAGCAGATAGACGAGCGCCTGCTCGATGCGGCCAGGGTCGGCCTGGGTCAGCAGTGGCGCCTGGCGCTGCTGGGGTAGCTCGACGACGATGCGCTGATGATGAGCCTCGGCGGCTTCCGACGTGACACGCTGGAGCAACGCGCCCACATCCACACACCGCAGCGCCAGAGTCAGGCGGCCGCTCTCGGCGCGCGCCATCTCGCTCAGGGCGCTGGCGATCTGGTCGAGCTCATCGACCGCCTGGGACAGCAGCGCGGCTGATGCGGCGCGTGGCGGCTGCCCGCGCTCGATGGCGCGCGAGATCATCTGCGCGTTGAGCTTGAGGCTCGCCAGCGGATTCTTGATCTCGTGCGAGATAGCCGAGAGCGCCTGGTTCAACGGGTCAGGTTGGGGCGTCCCCGCCGCTGATGGCTCCGCGCCTTCCGTCGCATGTTCCATCACCATAAGATAGCTCCCTCCACTGCGCATCCGCCTGTGAGGCGTGCGGCGCACCCGCAGCCTACAGCTCACAGCATACGCTATCTCCCTGCCTACGCGCCTGGAGACTTGCACGGAGTTTTGCAATGGATGATTGACCCGCACGCCGCACCGATGGTAGCGTTCCAGCAGACGCTAGCGCGACGCCGACGGATCATTCGGAGAGGGTCACCGTGGGGATCGAGGGGGTCATTCAGCGGGAGCGCGCCATGCGGCAGAGAGGACGACCGGCGTGTGCTGCGCTGGCGACGGCGCTGCTGGTTGGCTGGCTGCTGGCCGGCTGCGCCACCGCGACGGGCGGCGCTTCGCGCGCTACGAGCGCCGCGACGCCGCTGGCCACTCCGGCGCTCGCTGCGGCGCCTGGCCCCGCGTCGCAACTCGGCGAACGCGCGCGGCAAGCTATCGGGACGCTGGCGCGCAAAATCGCTGTGCAATGGGACGCGGCAGCGCAGACGGCGACGATCACCATCTCCGTTGCCGGGCGCGTGCCGCTAACCAGCCAGCAGGTCGCGGCGGCGCATGAGCTGGTCAAGCTGATCTGCTACAAGACGGCGGCGGCGCTGTGGTCGAGTGGCGTCGAGCTGAGCGCGGTCACGCTGCTGGTGCTCGGCCCCATGCAGGACGCCTACGCCAATATCATCACCGACTGGTATGGGGTCGCCACGCTGAAGACAAGTTCCGCGCAGCGCATCCGGTGGGCCAGCGTAAGCGCGGACGCCGCCTGGAATCTGTACGACCAGCAGATGCTGCGCGCGACCTTCGACGTACCTGATGACATCCCGGATTGAACCCAATTTGGGCGCGCGAGTGGTGCGAGAGTGGCGAACAGACTGCGCGAGGAGGCGGCAATATGATCATCCGCGTGTTTCGGGCGCGGCTCAAGCCAGGCGCGCGCCCGGCATTCGAGCGGCTCTGCCGCACTGTGAGCCTGCCCCTGATGCGCGCCCAGGATGGCTGCCTGGCCGCCTCGGTCGGCGAAGAGGTTCTGGATCATCCGCTGGATTTCGCGTTTGTCTCGGTCTGGCGCGACCTGGAGCGCCTGATCGCCTTCGTGGGCGAGCGATGGCGCGAGGCGACCATCCTGCCGGGCGAGGCTGATCTGCTGGAGACCGCCAGCGTCGCCCACTATGACGAATCCTATCGCAGCCTGATCGAGCTGTGGACGACGACCGCCGATGTCATCAAGCGGCGCGA
>DATBTW010000313.1:0-3691 GCA_036559055.1 Ktedonobacterales bacterium | reverse complement strand
GAACACCGAACTCCCCAGCGATGCGGTCGGCGCGACCTGCCTCTACTTCACCACCACCGAGAGCCTCTACAAAGGCCCGCGCCTGCTGCTGAACGCCAACCCTGACGCTTTCGTCAACAACGCCGTGCAGATCAGCAATATCGCGCCATCCTATGCGCCCAAAGGCCAGCATCTGCTCTCCGTCACCGTGCTGGGCACGCCCGACCTGAGCGACACGGAGCTGATCACGCGCTGCCGCGAAGACATGGCGCCGTGGTTTGCGGGGCGCGATCTGGCCCAGCTTCGCCACCTCGCCACCTATCGCATCCGCTTCGCGCAGTTTCGCCAGCCGCCCGGCGTCTACGCCACGCTGCCATCGAACATCGGCTCCACGGGCGGAGTCTTTCTGGCAGGCGAGTACACCTGCAACAGCAGCATCAACGGCGCGATGCTCAGCGGAGAGCAGGCCGCCAACGAGACACTGAAGTGGCTAGCCACCGCGAACGACTGAGCGCCGTGTGGTACGCTATGGGGTATGGTCTTCTTCTTCATCAAGGCGCTGGTCGCCCTCTTCACCGTGGTCGACCCGATCGGTCTGGCGCCGGTGACACTGGCGCTGACCTCCGACCTTTCACCCTATGAGCGCGCCTTCGTGATCACCCGCGCGACGATCATCGCGGCGGTGGTGGTCGCCATCTTCGCCGTGCTCGGCCAGGCCATCTTCAACGCGCTGGGGGTGACGCCGCCCGCCTTCAGCCTGGCCGGCGGCGCGCTGCTCTTCCTGGTGGCCATCGACATGCTCTTTGGCCGCCAGTCGGGCGCCCGCGAGACGGCGCGCGAGGCGCGTGAGGCGCGCAAGCGCGAGGATGTCAGCGTCTTTCCGCTGGCCATCCCGATGATCGCCGGCCCCGGCACGCTCACCACCATCATCCTGCTCGACAGCTCCGCCGCTGGCAATCCCGCCGGGCCAGAGTTCGTCTTGCGGCTCGTCATCGGAGTCGCCGCCGCGCTCACCCTCGTCGCCTGCTGGATCAGTATGCGGCTGAGCCTCTCCATCCAGAAGCGCATCGGCGTGACGGGCATCCTCGTGCTCGCGCGCGTGCAGGGGATGCTGCTGGCGGCGGTGGCGGCGCAGTTCATGCTCAACGGCCTGGCGCAGTTCCTCCACCTCGGCTGATCGATGTAGAACGGGCGGCTGAAGGCGCAGCAATGGGCGGCCCAGCGGCCCGCCGCGACGCCTGCCTCCGCAGGCTCAAGATCTCATCGCCGATCGCGCCACTTGCGCTCTGCTAGAGCGCGCTGTACCATGCGGGCGAAAGACGGCTACGCATTGGCCCGCGTGGTGGGAATGTTGGGATGAATCGCTACCGCAGTGAGGTGGAGTGAGGGGACGCGCCATGAGCCAGATGCTCTACATTTGTGGGCGTCAGATGGCGCCTGGGTCGCTGGCCTGGCAAGTCACACGCGCGCTGGAGCAGCGCTTCGGCGAGCGCGGCGTGGGCGGCGGCGAGCAGCCTGATCCCGCCGCGCTGGCGGCCTCCGACCTGGTCGTCGCGCTGATCGACCAGGACTGGCGACGGCGCGCGAGCGCGGCGAGCTGGCTCGATGACCCCGCCGACCTGACACGCGCCATCCTCATCGCCGCCGCCCAGGATGGCAAGGTCATTCTGCCGCTGCTGCTGGGCGGCGCAGCCATGCCAGAGGTCGAAGACCTGCCCGACGAGTTGCGCTTCTTGCACTTCCGCAATGCGCAGGTGGTCGGCGCGGGCGCCGCGTTCGAGGGCGACATGGCGCGCGTCATTGAGGCGTTGGAAGTGACACGCCGCGGGCGCGGCTTCGGCGCGCAGGTCGGCGGCGCGGCGCTGATCGCGGGGCTATGGTTCGCGCTGATCTTCGTCCTTCAGTTGCTGGCGGCCTTCACGCCGCTCGGCAGCGTCGGCGTGGTCGCCGCGCTCTTTCGCTCTGTGCGCGAGACCTCGTTGATCGCGTTCACGCCCGCCCTGCTGGCGGCGCTGATCTTCGGCGCTCGGCTGCTGCCGCAGCGGCGCTGGCTGGCGGCGACGCTGCTGCTGCTCTGCGCCGCGCTGATGCTGGAGGAGATGAGCCGCGCAGGCGCCATCACGGGCTACGCGCCGCCGTGGAGCGATGCGCCCTGGATCGTCGCGCAGGTCACGCGCCCCGCGCTGCTCGCGCTCTATGTGGTGGCGCTCGTCACGCTGCTCGTCAGCTCTCAGCGATCCGCGCGGCTTCGCTACAGCCATGGTATGGTCATGGCTCAGCAGCGCTTTCGCGAGGAGGCTGCGGCGAAAGAGGCGGGGGCGACGCGCGACATCTTCGTCTCGTGCCGCCCGGCGGACATGAGCGCGACCTATCGCCGACTCTGTGCCTACGTCGCACGCTATCTGACCCAGGACGCGCGCGAGGGGCGCCCGTTGCTCCAGCCCGCGCCCGTCGCTGGCGGCTACGCTGGCGATGCATGGCAGGCGGCGCTGGCCAGCTCGCCCGACGCGCTGGTCATCATTGGGCCGAGCTGGCAGGCGGGGCTACGCGATCCCAGCGACCCCGTCCGGCGTCAGCTCACGGAGGCGCTGCGGGCGGGCAAATCGCTCATCCTGGCGCTGATCGATGGCGCGCAGCCGCCCACTCTGGCCGAGACGCCGCCCGAGCTGGCCGCGCTCTGCTTCGCCCGCCCGATCCGCGTGGAGGCCACGCGTAGTTGGATTGGCGCGCTCTTCGACGACGGCTATAACACCATCGTCTCGCGGCTGATCGGCGTTCCGGGCAGCTATTGGGGACTGCTCGTCTACCTCGTCGATGTGGTGTTCTTCAACTACTCGCCTGATGTCTTCCTCTCGTATCGTCGCGCCGATAGCGCGACGATGTGCGGGCGCATCTATCAGGCGCTGAGCCGCCGCAGCCGCCTTGGCGGCAAGGTCTTCCGCGATTCCAGCGCCATCTCGGCAGGCGTGGACTTCTACGCCGTGCTGCTCAGCGCCATCGATGCCAGCGCGGTCGTGCTGGCGGTGATCGGGCCGCAGTGGCTCTCGCTCGTCGGCCTCACAGGCGCGCGACGGCTGGACGACCCCGAGGATATGGTGCGGCGCGAGATCGAGACGGCGCTGCAAGACAAAAAGACGCTCATCCCCGTCCTGCTGGACGACACACCGATGCCGACCGCCGCCGCGCTGCCCGCCGCGCTGGCGCCACTGGCCGCGCTGACACCGATGCGCGTGCGTAGCGGAGCAGGATTCAGCGCCGACATCGCGCGGCTCACGGCGGAGACCCACCGCCTCCTGGGCATCGAGCGGCATCCCGCGCTGGTGGCGCTGGGCGCGCTGACTGCTCTGGCGGCGGGCGCCGTCGTCCTCATCAACCAGCGCTCGAACGATTTCATCGCCTATCTGCTCCAGCGCAATCCGCAGTGGTGCGCGCAGAGCCGCTTGCTGCTGTGCTACAGCGGGCCGCCGGATAGCCGCATCACATCGCTGCTGGCGGCGCTGTTGCTGGTGGCGTGTAGCGGCTCGGCCACGCTCTACATGGCGGCGCTCTGGCTGATGACCCGCCGCAGGCAGGCCGCGTGGCTGCTGGTGTTGTGCCTCTACTTCGCCATCGTCGCGCTGATGGCCGCTGGCATCCTGGCCGTCTTCGCCGGGCGCCTGCCTGCGGTCACGCCGCTGGGAACCTTCGGCGGCGCCAGCTACTCCGACCTGAC
>DATBTW010000312.1:0-1868 GCA_036559055.1 Ktedonobacterales bacterium | reverse complement strand
AGATCGAGCGAGCCAGAGCCGCTGATAGGGCCGGCGGGGCCATGCCCGCGCAGCTCCAGCCGCGCATAGGTTGGGCGGCGCGTCGAGATCAACGTCAGCGCGACGGTGTAGGGCTGGCGGCGCTGGCCCAGGCGCAGGCGTGTCTCGTAGGCGGTCTCCTGCGTGCTGGTGGTCGGGCCAAGCTGTATGAAGCGCTCGCAGCCGGGAATGGCGCGAGCCAATGCATCGGGGTTCGTGAGCGCGGTGAAGACCTGCTCAATCGCGCCCGGAAACGTGTATGTGCCTTCGACGCGCATACCATGCTCCTGAATTGATGGATTGGATGGGACAGTATTCTCGAACTGGGCGCGTCTTCATTGGCGTGAATCCCTCACGCGCACATGGCGCGAGGGTGGCAAGCCTGCGCCAACCATCCGCTGACAGTGGCGCGGGCGCCGCCCCGCCAGTATAGCGCGTGGGGTCGGCGTCTCGCCACGGACGCCACGCAGGCGCGCCATTCGGGCTACTGACAGTTGTTTCACCATGCTCAGCGTCTGGCGCGTCCCAATGGTCACACTGCGCACGCTTCGCACAGGTGTGTCGCGCCACGACTGAAGTCATGCATACTAAAACTGATAGACCAACGTTACTATGAATAGTGTCGTACAGTGAACTTTCAGGTCGTAGTGAGCGCTAGCGCCCAACGTTGCCCGGTGAGATCGCACACAGAGCTGACGCCACCGGTATCAGCCAGCGGAGGAAATTCATGCGCGAACTTGTCAAGCGAACCACTCGTGGCCAGGGTCTGGTCGAGTATGCATTGATCATCGCCCTGGTGGCGATCGTGGTCATCGCGGCGCTGGTGCTGCTTGGCCCGGCTATCTCCAGCATCTTCGTCAACATCAATAGCGCGTTGTAGTAGCGCCCTCGTCTCAGGTCATCGCCCCATAGAGGAAAAGCCAGGGCACGCCAGCGAGTTGTCGTTCGCTGGCGTGCCCTGTTGTGTCGGGGTGTGGCTGCGCTCGTGCGCTTCAGATCAGCGCCCGGTGGTGAGACGCCGATTCAGCAGCACGGACGAGATGATCAGCACAACGATGTTGACGGCGCCCACACAGAAGAAGCCCAAACCTGCTGTGAGCACACCGAAGAAGAATCCCACGACATCCCAAATGATGCCGCCAACCAGCAGGAACAATCCGGTGGTGGTGACGCCGCTCATCAGCCAGCCGATGCCGAACAGGCCGAAGAATCCGCAGATGGCTTCGACGACAATGGCTACTGTTCCACCCTGGCGCGGCGCGACCATCGGCGCAACCGCAGCATAGCCTGGCGCCGGAGCTTGCGCGGGCGCCGGGGCATAGGTGGGCGCGCCCGCAGGCGGTGGCGGCGCTGCTTGCGGCGCTGCTTGCACCGCCATAGGCTGTTCCGCGACAGTCACGGCTTCTGGCGCCGGGGCAGGCGTGGATTCCGCAGTCTGTGCCTCGGCCTGTGCCTCCGGAATCGGGATGGACGTTGGGGCGGGCGCAGGCTCGGTCACTGGCGGCGGCAGCGGATCGACAATCCCTGGCGTCGGCACGGGTTCTGGCATAGGCTCCGGCATGGGTTCTGGCATAGGTTCCGGTTCAGGCTCCGGCGCAGGCGTGGGATCAGGTTGGGGCGTTGGAATCGGCTCCGGCGTCGGTGTCGGCGCGGGCGTTGGCTCTGGAGCAGGCGTCGGCTGCGGAACGCTGGCCTCAGGGGCCGCTTCCGGCGCATCCTGTGCGGCTGTGGCGTCTGCGGCCGTCTCTGGCGCAGCAGCCGCGTCGGCGGCGGCCTCGGCGCCCAGCGCGCCGCCAAGCAATGCGCCGCCAGCCAGCCCACCCGCCGCGAGCGCCGTCATGGCGGGCGCG
>DATBTW010000311.1:0-6052 GCA_036559055.1 Ktedonobacterales bacterium | reverse complement strand
AGCCCCCAGATGGCGCCGCCGCCCGTCAGCGATTCAGCGCCGAAGCCTGCGACAGCGCAGACGATCAGGAAAGCGGCGGTGGCCCAGCAGAGGCGATTCGCAGGGGCAGCGGGCCGCTCCAGCATCGGCGCGCCGCCCTGATGCGTCGTCGGGCGCTGCGGATCACTGGAGCGCGTGACGTGGCTGGCCGGTACGACCAACGTGAGCGCAGCCCCGCCGATGGCCGCCACGAACGCCAGCAGCGGCAGTACATGCGCCAGCCAGCCTCCACCGATCCCCACGGCCAGCCACAGCAGCGGCAGTGTCAGCAGCACGCAGGCCAGGCCCAGGCAGCCGAGCATCGTCGCGCGGGTGATGCGAGCGGGCGGCGCCAGCTCCTCCTGATCGTCGTTCAATGGCCCATCCTGGCTCATAGTGTCGCGCCTGTCTCCTCCTGCTGCGTCGTCGCTCCGGGCGTCGGCCCGCTCGCATATGATACACCGACTGAGCACGGGCGGAGGGCGTCAGGCGCCGGGGGTGTAGCGCGGATCACTGCGCTGCCGCTCGCGATTCTCCTCATTCTTCGTGACGTAGGCGCGGTACAGCTCGTCGGCGGTGAATCCCTGGTCGAGCGCCAACTGCACGAGGAAGTGCAGGATGTCGGCGGTCTCCATCAGGCGGTCGGCGCGGTTGTCCTCCAGCGATTTGGGGTTCTTCCAGGGCTTCCAGTTCAGCTCGTTGTCCAGTTCGCAGCACTCATGGACGATGGCGCGCGTCCAGGTCGTGCATTTCTCCAGCGGCGGCCAGCTATAGAAGCCGTCGGGGCGCGTCTGCTGGTAGTACGCGCCCAGCTCACCCTGGCGGCGGAAGATGTCTTCGAGGCGGTCGAGCGGCGGATGATCTGAGGGTTGATCTGTCATGCGTAGTGTTCTCCTCCTGGGGCTACTGAGACGATGGGAAGGCGCCCCCATCAGTATAACGGTGTAGTTCAGAGCGCCGCAGGTAGTGTATTGTACGAACAGGCGAAAAGCGGCGCCAATGCAGGCTGCTTCTCGCCGCGTGCTGTAACCCGTTCGCGTAGACCTGTTCAGTAAAGTGACGCGCGTGGCTGTCCCACGCGGTTGCGCTGGCGCTGGTCGCCACGGCAGGGGCGCCGCAGGAGCGCTTGTGAAGCGTTCACCTGCGGGAGAGAACGGGAGACAGACGCATGATGCTCCGGAGGGAGCCAGTGCAGCAAAATACCCCGGCTCAGACGGATACCGCGCCTGCGGGTCCGGGTCTTCGGGCGCTCTACGAGGCCACGTTGCCCAGCATCTACCGCTATATCTATAGCAAGGTGGGCAACCGTGAAGAGGCGGAAGACCTGACTTCGCAGGTCTTTCTGAAGGCGCTGCGTGGCCTGGACGAAGCGCGCGACCCAAATGCGGCGCAGGCGTGGCTATTTCAGGTGGCGCGCACGACCATCGCCGACTACTGGCGAGGCTTCTACCGCCTGCGCTCCAGCTCGCTGGATGACCTGCTGGCGACCGGCTGGGATCGCTCGGCGCCCACCAGCGAGGCGCCCGTAGATCAGGGCGCGGCGTCCCGCGCAGAGCAGGTGCTCAGCCAGCTTCCGGAGCGCTATCGCGAGGTGCTGACCTACCGGTTTCTGCTCAACTTCTCGCTCAAAGAGACGGCTGCGCGCATGAGCCTGAGCGAGGCGAATGTCAAGGTGTTGCAGTTCCGGGCGCTGAAAAAAGCCAGCCTGATCGTTGAGCAACCTGTGGAGCAGTCAGGGCGAAATGAGACGAATTGAGCGGAACGTCGCGGCGACGGGCGCCACTGTGGCGCGCTGGAGACGATGGATGCGGAGTAGGCGGCGCAGATGACATCCGGTGATGGGCGACCACCGCACGACAACGCATTCTCAGAAGGCGATGAGACGGTGAGCGAGCTAGAGAGCGCAGAACAGTACGTGCGCACGCACGAACTGATCGAAAGCATGCGCGCCGAGCGACGGCCCGCGCGTGACAGCGGCTCCGACGACGATGCGCGACTGAGCGCGACCGCCGCGATGCTCCATGCCGCCAATCCGGAGAGTGGGGCCGTCGATGCGCTGTTTGCCGCGCGGCTCTTCACCCGGCTGGAGGCCGCGCAGGCGGGCCTGGCGAACGAGCCAGCGCAGATCGCGGCGCCCGCCACGCCTGCGACCGACATCGCTATTGCCGACGCCGCGGCGCCCGCCGCGCCTGCTCCGATCAAGCGGGCGGGTGTCTCGCGCCGACGGGCGCTACTCGGTGGGCTGGGCGCCGCCGCCGCCGCGCTGACCGGCGCCGCCGTCACGGCGGCACTGGAGCAGTCTGGCAAGCAGCAGCAACCGCCTTCCACTCCGCCCACCGGCTCACTGGTGTTGCCAGGGACGGGCACATGGGTGGCCATCGCCGCGCTCGACGCCGTGCCCGTCGGCGCGATCAAGCGCTTCGAGGCTGGCGCGGTGATCGGCTACTTGCAGCACACGGCCAGCGGCTTTGTAGCGCTCTCAGGCGTCTGCACGCATATGGCCTGCCTGCTCCAGTGGAACGGCGCCGAAAAGACGTTCGACTGCCCCTGCCACGGCGGGCGTTTCCTCTCCACTGGCAAGGCGGCGCCGGGCGGGCGCTACACGTATGCGCCGCTGCCAGCCATCCAGACGAAGGTGGAGACAGGACAGGTGTGGGTGTATGTGACGGGCGGCGCGCTGAGCGATGAGTTCCCGCAGCCGCAGGCGACCGCCTCGCATACTGGATATGGTTCGGCCATCGCCAAGCCCGACACGTCTCCCGACAAGTGACGCGCGGCGGTACAATGGTGTGGCGCGACCACTCCGCCTGTCCCCCTCCCCGCAGGGGTGAATCTGGCTGATGGATCGACATGCCTGGCGAGATTTTGTCTGACGCCAGCGCTGTGACGGGGATATGGCGAGCGCGCAGGAAGGCGAGGCTGCCGCATGAACGTTTCCACTCGCGCCGATGACCAGGCCGCAGCCGCGCCCGCTCCGCGCGCGGCTGGGTGGATGGCGCGGCGCGCGCTGGCGATCATCGTGGCAGTAGCCGTGCTGGGCGTGCTGGGCGTGGGCTGGCTGGCCGACTCCATCGGCGGCACGGCGCCATCGCCAGCGCAGAGCGCGCTGACGCAACAGATTGGGCTGGAGACGGTGACGGTGACGCTACCAACGGCGGCCCAGCGCGCCAGCGCGGGCGCAGCCCTGCTGCTGCGCGTGACGGATGTATCAGGGCGCGCAGTGGTGGGAGCGCGAGCAGAGTGCGCGCTGCGCATGCCGGAGATGGCGATGTCGCTCCCGACCACGCAGGCCACGGCGACGACGACGCCCGGCGTCTACCGCTGCCCGGCGCAGGGCCTCAGCCCTGGCGCGTGGTCGCTCGCGCTGACACTGGCGGCGTCAGACGGCCAGACAGGTCACGCGACGTTCCAGTTTGTCGTCGCGTGACCTGTCGCGGATGATTCAGGAACCTGTGCGTCAGATACCCAGCTCCCAGCGGGCGTCTTCGGTCATGCGCTCAGGTGTCCACATCGGGTCGAAGGTCAGATCAACTTCGCACGCCTCAACGCCGGACGTCTCTTTGATGCGCCCCTGCACCTCGGCCATCACCTCAGGCGCGACGGGGCAGCCGATGGCGGTGAGCGTCATCGTCACGTTGACCGTGTCGCCTTCGATGCGCAATCCGTAGATCAGGCCGAGATCGACGACGTTGACGGGAATCTCGGGGTCGTAGCACTGGCGCAGCGCCTCGAGCACCGCCTCACTATCGATGGGTGAGTCGCCAACGCGCTCGATCTGCTCGGCTGACTGAATACTCTGCACTGTCTGTTCCATCGCGGGTAACGCCTTCTGTTGCACGTCAGCACGACGCCGATGCGCTGGCCCATCGGGTAGCCTGCGACCTCAGCGGCGACGTGGAAGAGTTCGAGTTTCTCACTTACACTATACCTGTCGCGCGGGGCGCTGGTCAAAGACACAGGAGCGCGGCGAGAGGCGCATGAGGAAGGCAAGCGGCGATGGCGATGTGTCGGGGTGTGCGCGGCGCGACGACCGCCGCCAACGAGCGCGAGGCGATTCTGGAGGCCACCCAGGAACTGCTGCTTCGGCTGGTGGAGCGCAATCAGGTGTCGCCAGACGACATTGCGGCGGTCTTCTTCACCGTCACCGATGACCTGGACGCCGAGTATCCGGCACTGGCGGCGCGTCTGCTGGGCTGGGCCGAGACAGCGCTGATGTGCGCTCGCGAGATTCCCGTGCCGACCACGGTCGCCCCGCGCTGCATTCGCGTGCTGATGCTGATCAACACCGAGAAGTCGGCCAGCCAGATCGCACATGTCTATCTGCGGGAGGCGGTCGCGCTGCGCCCCTCGCGCGCCGACATCTCGGTCGAACCTGGCGCTGAATCTGACGCCGTCGAAGAGGCCGCGAAGCCTGATGACGCCTGATGTCATGCCGATGGCCAATCCGGCTGTGTTCTTGCGCCAACGGCGGTCAGGCGTGTACTATGACCTCTACCTCCGTCGCGGCGCCTGGCCCGCATGCGCGCCGTCCGGCGCAGCGTGGTGGACGGGCGTGAGGCGAGCGGACGCACTCAGGTAGCGACGAGGAATGGTTGTGAGCAACACACATGTCTGGCGCGCGGCGTTGAGTCGCTTGCAGCGCGAAGTCAGCGGCGCCCAGCTCAATACCTGGCTGCGGGGCGCGCAACTGGTGAGCGTGAGCGGCGGCGCGGCGACGGTGCAGGTGCGCTCGTCATTCGAGCGCGAGATGATCGAGTCGCGCTACCACGACCTGATCCAGCGGGCGCTCTCCGAGGTGATCGGCGCGCCGGTGCGGCTCACCATTGCGACGGCAGCGGGCGGCGCGACACGCGGAACGGCTCGCGGACGCGCCGAGGCTGCGCAGGCGCAATATGCGCGACCGCTCTTTCTGCTCGACGACGAGGCTGAGCCGTCAGGGAGCGCGCCCGCTGCCGCATCCCAGCAGGCGACGGCTCCGAAGCGAGTGGTAGCCGAGACCGTGCGGCCGCCGAGCCATCGCATTCCTGATTCGCCGACGGTCAACCTCAATGCTGGCGGCGGCGCGCATGGGGGCGAGCGATCATATGGCGCGTGGCGCGAGAGACGAGGCGACGTGACCAGCGGCGCCGACAAAACGCCCTATGGAGAGAGCGTTGTGTCGCCGCATGCCAACGCTACGCCGCTGGATGTTCCACTGAGGCGGCCGCCCGACACCGCCGACAGTGGGCGTGGGCCGCATCCAGGTGGAGACTCCGCGAGGCGGAATGTGGCAGGCGAGAAGACGAGCATGAATGACGACACTGCGGGGCGTTTCGATGAATCGCCCGACGATGAGCCAAATGAGCGCGAGCGTCAACGCCAGCGCCCGCTCTCCTATGGCCAGCAGCGCGGCGCCTCGGACAGCGGCATGGGCGTGGCGCCGCTCACCCCGCCACGGCTGAATCAGCGCTACACCTTCTCAACCTTCATCGTCGGTAGCGGCAATCAGCTCGCGCACGCCGCCTCGCAGGCGGTGGCCGATGCGCCGGGGTATGCCTACAACCCGCTATTCCTCTACGGCGGTGTCGGGCTGGGCAAGACGCACCTGCTGCACGCCATCGGCCACACCGCGCTGGATCGACAGCTCACCGTGCTGTATGTGTCGTCCGAGACGTTCACCAACGAGATCGTCAATGCCATCCTCTATCGCAAGACCGAGGAGTTCCGCGCGAAGTACCGCTCGGTGGATGTCTTGCTGGTGGACGACATCCAGTTCATCGCGGGCAAAGACTCAACCGAGGAAGAGTTCTTTCACACCTTCAACAGTCTGTACGAGTCGAATCGGCAGATCGTCATTTGCAGCGACCGCCATCCCAAGGCCATCGTCAGCCTGGAGGAGCGGCTACGCTCGCGATTCGAGTGGGGACTGATCGCCGACATCCAGGCGCCCGACCTGGAGACGCGTATCGCCATCTTGCGAGCCAAGGCCGAGGTGATGGGCGCGTATACGCCAGACGACGTGATTCTCTACGTCGCCAACCGCGTGCAGAGCAAC
>DATBTW010000310.1:0-1934 GCA_036559055.1 Ktedonobacterales bacterium | reverse complement strand
CAGTTGCTCGAAAAACAGGCCATTCGCCGGATGGAGGCTGGCTCACTGACCGATGATGAGGTCGAGCGGCTCGGTGAAACCTTCCTGAAGCTGGAGCGCAAGATGAACGAATTGAAAGCGACGTTTGACTTGCAGGATGAGGATCTCAATCTGAATCTGGGGCCGCTGGGCGACCTCATGTAGTTTGTGACGATCTGCACGATGGAAATGCTGGAAAGGACATATCTCCATGAGCGCTGGATCCGCTGGCCCGCCGTCTCTCATTTCGCGCCCCGGCGGGAATGCTGTCAGCCAGTCGAACAACGGGAACCGGCGAGTCGGCCAATCGGCTGGAACCACCAATCTCGCCGATCTGCTCGAACGTGTGCTGGATAAGGGTATCGTCATCGCAGGTGACATCACCGTCTCGCTGGGTCAGGTCGAGTTGCTGAGCATCAAGCTCCGGCTGGTGGTGGCGTCGATCGACAAAGCGCAGGAGATTGGCATCGACTGGTGGCGCTCCGACCCGGCGCTCTCATCGCACGCGCAGCAGATGGAGCTACAGAACCGTGAGCTGACCGCGCGGCTCGACCGCATGGAGCAGCGACTCCAGGCGCTCCCGGCGCCACAGAACGCGTCCGCCGCTCCCTCGTCGGCGCCAGGGAGCGGCCCCTGGGGCGGCTAGCGCTGGGGTGGCTCGCCGCTACGCGGGAGTCTCTGGTGGCCGGGGCCACTCGGCGGTGGCCGGAGGTCACGCCGTGGCGCTGCTCGTCGCTGCGCGCGATTGCCAGCGCCATCAGCGCCGCCCGCCGAGCGCACGAGCGAATCGACCTCCATGCCAAAGTCGCGCAGGGCGCCGCGCAGCTCCTCCGCCGCTTCGGCTGCCATGCCCGCGACAGCGGCGCCAAGCTCGTCGACCGCCGCCTGGATGTCAGCAGTGTGCAGATCGATGGAGCGCTCGAAGGTAATCACCTGCGGGCCATCGCCTGCTGGCGTCGGCGCCACGCTGGACTGGCGGCGTTGCTGGTCATACTGCGCGCGCCGCTCGGGGTCCGAGAGCGTCTGATACGCGCTGTTGAGGGCTTTGAAGCGCTGATCCGCCTCAGCGTCGTCGGGATGCAGGTCGGGATGATACTGGCGCGCCAGGCGATGGTATGCCTGTGCGATCTCATCCGGCGAGTTGGCAGGAGACACGCCCAGCGTAGCGTAATAATCCGCATGCTCGGTGTGGACTGTGTGATCAATCTCTGACATAGCTGCTCTACCAATTCACTTGCTTTGAGTTGACGTTACGACAGATGACTCCCCTCCCCGCTGTGGTGGCGAGTGAGGGGAGTCAGACACGCGGCTCAGGACAATCAGGAGCCGCTGCCCTGCCCGCCCTGATTCGGCGCTGGCGGCGGAGCTGGCTGGGCAGGCTGCTGCGTCGCCGGCTGTTGAGCGGGCTGAGCGGGCTGAGGCTGCCCGCCGAGTGTTCCGCCGACGACATTGCCAGCGGCGTTCCCGACGCTGCCGACCGTCTGGCCGGCGCCCTGGCCGACGCTGCCGACTGTCTGGCCGAGGCCCTGCCCAACGCCACCCACCGCTTCACCAACGCCCTGCCCAATGCCGCCCACCGCCTGCCCCAGGCCGTCCGTCAGGCCGCCGAGCAGGCCGCCACCACCACCCGCTTGCTGCGGCGCCTGCTGTTGTGGCATGGGTTGCTGTTGTGGCATGGGTTGCTGCGGCTGCATGGGCTGCTGTGGCTGCTGTGGCATCGGCTGCATCGGCTGCATGGGCTGCTGCGGCTGCATGGGCTGCTGCGGCGGCGCTGGCTGCATCGGTTGCATAGGTTGCATAGGTTGCATGGGTTGCTGTGGCGGCATCGGCTGTTGTGGCTGCACTATTTGCTGCGGCTGTCCGGCCTGCGCGCCCTCGGTCGGCTGCTGCGGCGCCGTCGGGTTTGGCTGCTCATA
>DATBTW010000309.1:0-1618 GCA_036559055.1 Ktedonobacterales bacterium | reverse complement strand
GCGCTGGTGGGCGCGGCGCTGGGGGTGTCTGGCGCGCTCTTCCAGGGATTGCTGCGCAATCCGCTGGCTGACCCGCTGCTGCTGGGAACGTCATCGGGCGCGGCGCTGGGCGCGGTGGTGGCGCTGGTCATCGCCAGCGCGTTCACCGCCGAATGGCTCGGCTTCAGCCTGGTGGCGCTGCTGGCCTTTGGCGGGGCGCTGGGCTCCGTCGCCATTGTCTATGGCCTGGCGACGCGCGGCGGGCGCACGCCGGTGGTGACGCTGCTGCTGGCGGGGGTCGCGGTCGGCGCGCTGCTGACGGCGGGGCAAACCATCTTGATTGTCCTGGACTCTTCCCTCACTCAGCATTTTGGTGTACTCTATTTCTGGTTTTCGGGCGCTATAGATGTAGAATCATGGACGCAACTCTGGATCGTGGCGGCGCTGCTAGCGCTAGGAATCGCGGTTGCGCTGTGGCTGGCTCCGACGCTCGACGCCTTTGCGCTGGGCGAGGAGATGGCCGGTCATCTGGGGGTGCCAGTCGAGCGCCGCAAGCTGCTGATCGTGGGCGCGGCCTCGCTGCTGGTGGCGGCCTCGGTGACGATCGGGGGGCTGGTGGGATTCGTGGGGCTGGTCGCGCCACATGTCTGTCGCCTGCTGCTGGGGCCGCGCAGCCGTCCGCTGGTGGCGGCCTCGGCGCTGGGTGGCGCGCTCTTCGTCACGCTGGCCGATCTGCTCGCGCGCACTGTGGTCGCGCCCTCGGAGATTCCGCTGGGTGTGGTCACTGCACTGATTGGCGGTCCGTTCTTCTTATGGTTATTGCGCTATGCTGGCCAGCGCTATCGCTGGTAATGGTATTGTTGAATGGATGATACGTCGGCTCCGATCAGTCCCCGCGCCGCCGCTGCTCCGGTCGCGCCACTGGCGCTCGCTCTGGAGACAGTGACCTTCGCCTATGGAGCCACCACTGGCCCTGCCGCGCGCCGCGCTGATCTGATCGCACAGGATGTCACGCTGCATGTGGCGCGTGGCGAGATGGTGGGGTTGCTCGGCCCCAACGGCGCGGGCAAATCGACGCTGCTGCGCATCGCCTCGGGCGCGCTGCAGCCACAACGTGGCCACGCGCTGATCGATGGGCGCGATGTGCGCCGCATGTCGGCGGAGGAGCTGGCGCGGCGGGTAGCCATGATGCCACAAGACTTCGCCGTGCAGTTCGACTATACCGTGCGGCAGATTGTCGAGCTGGGGCGCACGCCCTACCTGGGGAGCTGGGGAACCCTGCGCGCGCGCGACCGTGTCGTGGTGAATGAGGCGCTGGCCGAATCGGAGCTGGAGGGGTTGGCCGAGCGTGTCTTCGCCGATCTCAGCGGCGGCGAGCGCCAGCGGACGCTGGTGGCGCTGGCGCTGGCCCAGCAATCGCCGCTGCTGCTGCTGGATGAGCCGACCGCGCACCTGGACATTCGCTACCAGATCGAGGCGCTGGAGCTGCTGCGGCGATTGAATCAGCAGCGCGGGCTGACCGTCATCGCCACGCTGCACGATCTGAACCTGGCGGCGCGCTACTTCCCCCGCCTGGTCGTCTACAATCGCCGCATCGTCTCCGATGGCGCGCCCACCGAAGCGCTCGACGAGGCAACCC
>DATBTW010000308.1:0-3458 GCA_036559055.1 Ktedonobacterales bacterium | reverse complement strand
CGCCAGCGGTCGCAGCAACGCCGCCACCGGACGCGCCGCCGTCGCCAGCGCCTCGCGCACGGCCCGCTCGATCTGGGGCAGAGTCGCCAGCGCGGCGCCCTCTGCCTCGTGCTCTGGCTCAATAGCGTCGATGGCCTGGCCAACCAGCCCGGCGCTCTGCAAGCCGAAGGCGACGCTCCACTCTGGGCCGCGCGCGTATGCCTGGGGGAAGAATGGCCCGCCCGGCTCGCACATCGCCAGCAGCGCGAAGCGGAAGTTCGCGTCGCCTGCGCTGGCCTGGGCCAGCCCGCGCATCACCTCGGCGATAGCCAGCGCCGCTGGATAGCGCGGCGCATGCTCACCCCAGGCGATCTGCGCGGTGGCGTTCAGCGCGGGGCGCGGCGCCAGGAGTCCGACCAGCAGCGGCAGCCGCGCCAGCGGGAACGTGTCGTCCCAGGCGGGCGCAGGGCCGAGCGAGAGATAGCCCAACTCCTCCACCTCGCAAATGCGCTGGAGATCGTCGGCGTAGGCGAGGAGCCGCGCGTCTTCCCAGTCGCGCAGGTCTTCGAGGAGTGGGCGCGTGGCGACGCGAGTGGTCTGGATGACATGGCCCGCCGCCTCCGCGCTGGCTCGCGCCGAGCGCAGGAACTCCGCCGCCCGCGCCAGCGCCGCGCCATCGAGTGGGTGCGCGTCGCCAATGAAGACCGTGATAGCGCGAATCGTCGTCATGGAGATGCTGTCCTTCGACATCGGGCGCCTGCGCGGCGGGATTACGGCGATCAATTGAGCTTGGCGCGCACTTCGCGGGTCGCTTCGATGCGCCGCCGCAGCCGACCATTCTCCGGCGCGTTGGGCGCGCGCTCCAGATAGGCGGCGATGTCGGCGGCGGCCAGCAGCGATTCGCCCATTGCCAGCCGTAGCAGGCCGCGGTCGCGCAGCTCTTGCGGCAGGTCGGGGCGCAGCAGCACGAGCCGATCGACGACATCGAGCGCGCTGGCGGTGTCGCCACGGTGCAAGTAGACCAGCTTCAGATTGTAGAGGACGCGCGTGAGGATCTGGCGCGTGTTGAGCGGGCGCGTCCAGGTGGGGTCGAAGGCGCCGGTTGTCTGCGGAGTCAGCAGGCGCAGAATGAAGCGCTCGCAGCTGGGGCCATCGAGCAGCACACCGCGATTGAAGACATCGACATAGAGGTCACCTCCCTCGGCGGAGGCGAGCGGCCACTTGACCATGAAATGCGCTGGCAGCCCCACCCCTTGCAGCGGCGCCCCCAGTCGGCGCGCGACCTCCAGATAGATGATGCTCAGCGTGATGGGCAGCCCCTGGCGCCGCTGCAACACCTCGTCGAGAAAGCTATTGCGCGGATCGGCCAGCGTCTCATCGGCCCCGTGGAAGTTCTCGCGCTTGCCCAGTGTGTCGGTCATCGTTTCCAGCACGCGCTGGGCGGTATCGCGGCGGTTGGCCTGGTCGGCGCGCAAGAGCCGCGCGCTGGGGCCGAGCGCCGCCCACACCGCAGCGGCCAGCGCATCGATCTCCTGGATGTAGCGTGCCTGGCGCAAGCCCGGGCGGGCCACCTCGGCGACCAGCAGCGCGCCTTCATCCAGGCGCATGGCCGCTTCAGTCTGCCGCGCGAATGCGGCGAACCGCAAGATCGGCGCGAAGGCCAACTCCTGCACGCGCTCTCCCTCCCTGCGACCAGCGCGCTGGCGCAGCAATCCATCAGATGGACAGACGGATGCTCGCGTGGGCGCCGCGCACGACTCCGCCTCGCTACCGACCACTCCCAGACTCCCCAGATAGTGTACCGCACGGCGCGGCATTCTTCCGCATGGCGTCCACATGGCGCGCTGGACGCCGCGCTGACTGTCGAGTTGGAGTTGTAGAGCTGATGTGCGCAGGCGTCGTCATGTGACGTAGTGTTAGGTAACAGAGTGCGGTCTGGAGAACAGCGCTGCGGCGCGGGAGGCTCCTGTGTATGCCATGGACCATGGGATTGGCGGTACGCATCTTCACCCATGAACGCGCGCACGCGGGCCGACGTCGGGTGGTGGACGCGCTGGTGGCCCTGGCGCAAGAACAGCGGCTGGCGGGCGTAACGGTGACGCGGGCGGTGGGCGAGGCGGCCAGATCCGGAGCGCCCAGCGCTGAGGGCGCTCCGCTCATCGTCGAGATGGTTGATCGCACGCAGCGCATCGAAGCGGCGCTGGCGCAGATCACGGCGCTGGTCCCGCACAGCGCTGTGAGCGTCACCGAGACGCGCATCTATCTGCCAGCCTCGCGCCTGTGCGCCAGCGACGCGCATGAGCCAATCGAGCGCACGCTGCCGCCCGACGCTGACGCCGCGCAGGCGCTCCAGGCGCTGGCGCAGCCAGGCGTGCGGCTGGCGTCCGTGGTTGATGCCCAGCGCATGCCCGTGGGCGTCATCACGCTCAATCATGTGCTGCGGCAGATCGAGGCTGAGTTGGCGGAGCGGCTGCTGAGTGAGAGCCAGCCCGAGCGATTGCGCGAGCGACTGCTGGCGCAACTGGCTGGCAAGCGCGCCCGCGACCTGATGCGCTCCCCAGCGCTGACCGTCGCTGACGATTCCCCACTCGACGCGGTGGCGCGCTTCCTCACCGGTCGCCACATCACACGCGCGCCCACGGTGGACGCCGAGGGGCGCTACACAGGCGTCATCAGCGAGCACGCGCTCGTCAGGCTGATGCTCCATCCGCTGCTGGCCGACCAGAGCGCCGACCAGCAGACGGCGGCGCAGACGGAGGCGCAGACGGAGGCCGAGGCCACGCTGAAGACGAGCATCGAGCCAACAGGTGGCGCGCTGTTGACGGCGGGCATGCTGGCCGACCACGCCGTCGCGCGGCTGGCAGAGACGGCCCACTGGGAAGAGATGGCCAGCGCCGCCGAAGCAGGCGTGGCGCTGGTGGTGGACGCGCGGGGCTTGCTCTGCGGGGTCATCGAGGAGCAGGCCCTGCTGGAATACGCCAGCGCGCCTGCCACGCAGGGCAGTGGATTGGCAACGCTGCGGCGCTTGCTGGCGCAGGCCACAGGCCAGCGCGACGCCATCGCGACCGAGCGCCCGCACGATCTGCGCGCCCGCACGCTCTGCCAGCCCGCCCGGCTGATTGAGGCGCCAGAGACGCCATTGGCGCTGGCGCTGGCGCATATGGTCGCGGCGGGCGGTGTGGATTACGCCGTGGTCGGCGCGCCCGATGCGCCGCCAGTGGGTGTGCTGTGGCGGCAGGACGCGCTGCGCGCGCTGGTTGGGTGAGGCCCCCACCCCAAGCCCCTCCCCCGCTGCGCGGGAGAGGGTCTTTTCGATCTCTCCGTGCGAACACACAGTGTCAGGGCATCAGATGCGGGTGGGGGCGGTGAGCGCGGAGCCGAGTAGCATGATGCGTTGAGCGGCGACGGTATTGCGCTCGCGATCGCGTTTGCCCTTCACGCGCAGCAGGTCGCCCTCAGTGATGTGCGCCAGCGCCTGC
>DATBTW010000307.1:0-11611 GCA_036559055.1 Ktedonobacterales bacterium | reverse complement strand
CCGCTCCGGCGCTGGTGACGCTGGCGCTGATCGACCTCTTCGCGCCAACGCCGCTGGGCGTTCGACACCTCGCTCCCGCGCTCATCTTTGCCTCGCTGGTCTGGCTGGCGCTCGCCATCTTCGGCGCGCATGCTCAGGCGCGGTACGGCGCTACCAGGAAAGCAGAACTTGAGGCCGAGCCGCTCCACGAATAGGGTGAGTCTGACAAATCGGTCGTAATATGCTATTCTCGTCGGCTTCGAAAGCGATACGAGGGCTATCATGTCAATTAGCTAGTGTCTCCGAAGGATGTGCATAGACGCCGCACAAGCAGGCGCCTGTCCATCCGGTTGGTTTGTTTCAGGCGCGTGGACGAATCAACGCATCATTGGCATAGTGTTGAGAACCACCTGCGGTTTTGCGCCTGCAAGACCGGTTGTGCCACGTTGAGCGGATTCCTCCATCCGAAACTACCTCTATCGCTCGCAGCGCGCTGCGGAATACCATCGCGGGCGCTGCGACGACCCAACCAGGCGGAGATACGACGATGAAAGTCGATGAAATCAGGCTGCTGTACGAGTTCAACGACTGGGTCGATGCCCGCATCCTAGCGGGCTGCGCCAGAGTCACCCCAGAGCGGTATATCGCGCCGACAGCCATCGGGACAGGGCGCGGAGGGCTACGCGCCACGATGGTCCACCTGCTGGATAGCACTTGGCAGACGCGCATCGCCCTCCAGGGGTTCTACGAAAAACCCCTGGCAGACGAGGCGGCCTATGACGCGACAGAGCTTCACGAAGACGCCTTCCCGACGCTCGCCGCGCTACGAGAACGCTGGGAGACGGAACGACGAGAGATGTGGGCGTATATCGACACACTGACCGAGGAGACGCTGAACGGTACCATCCGCTATGTCATCCCTGGAGCGGTGCGCGAGCACACTGTCTGGAGCCTCCTGCTGGATACTCTCATCCATGCCACGCAGCATCGCAGCGAGGCCGCTGTGCTGCTGACCGGCTACGACCAGTCGCCGGGCGATTTAGAATTCAGCAAATACCTGAACGAGCGCCCTCACTCACCATCCTGAGCGTAAGCAACCGCCCGCCGAACTCGGCGGGCGGTTGTCGGTTCCCGCCGCCGCGCCTCTCGTGCTCAAGGGGTCGTGGAAGATCAGCCATTCCGGTCGCTCTACGGCTGTCTTCGCACAATATGGTCATTGGTCAGGCTGGCCCTCGCTGGCGCACATCCACTCATACGCCCGACCCCGACCGGCGGTGCGCGGTTGGGCGCTTTTAACTGTCGCGCGCATGCGCTCAGCGCAGTAGTGGCAGGCGCGGGGCTATCGGCGCCACAATATGGAGCAAGATGGCTCCAGACGAACGCCTGATGCGAGCCGGATGGGAGGAGGCGCCGCATGGCCAGTGTGTCGCGCTCAGACCCGTCGCGCGACGACGAGCGCGACGGGCCTATCGGTGTGTCCATCAATGCCTCCAGCGAACATTCTGATGATGGCTTCGAAGATAGCTACGGGGAGGAGCGCGAGCGGCCCGCAGATGACGAGCCAGATAGCCTCGGCCCGCCCGATCTGTATGCGCGGCTGGGCGTGGCGCCCGACATCGGCCCAGATGACCTGCGGCGCGCCTATCATCGCCTGGTGAAGCTGTGGCATCCTGACCGCTACGTGGGCGCGCCCGACTTGCTGCGCGAGCGCGCCGAGCGCCGTATGCGCCAGCTCACCGAGGCCTATGGCACGCTCAGCGATCCGCTGGCCCGCGCGGCGTATGACCGCCAGCGCGAGGGGCGAACCAACCCCATCGGCGATGTCATCAATGTCTTCGGCCAGCGATCCGCCGCGCCGACCGCGTCATCGGACACGCCGTTTGAGAGCCATGCCAGCGACAATCCCAATGGCGCGGGGCAGTTCTTCGGCATGCTCGCGGCGATTCTGGCGCTGGCGCTGATCGGCGGCGCCATCAGTGGCGCGGGACTGGGCAGCGGCGTGGGCGCGCTGATCGTGTTGGTGGGCATCCTCGTTCTCCTGCTGGCGGCGGCCTTCTTCGTCACCGATTCGCCGCTCTCGAAGATGGCGTTTCGCCTGATGGAGTCTGATCCGCGCGGGGCGCCACGCCAGCCGCGCCGCCCGCAACCACCGCCGCAGCGGCCCACCCAGCCGCCGCCAGCCAGCCAGGCCGAGCGCCCGACGGAGAGCGGCGAGATCGATCCCGCAACGTTCGAGGCGCTCATCGCGGAGGCGCTGGCGGCTGTGCCGCAGAGCTTCGACCAATATCTGCACAATGTAGTGGTGCGGTCGGAGCAGGAGCCAGACGCCGAGACGCTCAAGCGAGCGGGCGTGCCAGAGGGGCATACGCTGCTTGGGCTGTACACTGGCGTCTCGATGACGCGACGCGGCGCGGGCGAGGTCGGCCCAGAGGTTATCACGATCTATCGCGGGCCAATCACGCGCTATTGCCAGGGTGATCTGGCGCGCATTCGGGCGCAGGTGCGCGCGACCGTGCTGCACGAGCTGGCGCACCACTTTGGCATCGATCATGATGACATGCCCGAATGGGTGAAATAGCGGCGAGCGACGCGCGTCAGATGGAGGAGGCGACTTGACGCCGCCTCACCGGAGCGGGAGGAGCTTGATATGGCTGAGACAGGCGAGCGCATGAAGATCGGCGTGATGCCATCGCTGGGCGAGAACGACTACGGAGCCGAGGCGCCCAATGGGCGCACGCCGCGCTTCAGCGACATCACGGCGATGGCGCAGCTGGCGGAGGATATCGGCGTCGATTCGTTCTGGCTGGCCGATCATCTGCTCTACCATATGCCCGATGAACCCGTCAGCGGCCAATGGGAGGTCTTCACCTTCATGAGTGGCGTGGCAGCGGTGACGAAGCGCATCCAGATCGGGCCGCTGGTCGCCTGCACGTCATTCCGCAGTCCGGCGCTGCTGGCCAAGATGGCCGACGCGCTGGATGAGATCAGCGAAGGGCGGTTCATCCTGGGGCTGGGCGCTGGCTGGCATCAGCCGGAATACGATACCTTCGGCTATCCTTTCGACCACAAAGCTTCGCGCTTCGAGGAGGCGCTGAAGATCATCCTGCCGCTGCTCCAGGAAGGCAAGGTGGACTTCAAGGGTGAGTATTATGAGGCGCGCGAGTGCGAACTGCACCCGCGTGGCCCATCGCCCAAAGGCCCGCCCATCTGGATCGGCGCGCACCGCCCGCGCATGCTGCGGTTGATCGCCCAGCACGCCGATGCCTTCAACACGGTCTGGCACTACACACCCGACGCCGTGGAGAAGGCGTATCAGCCCATGCTGGAAGCCTGCAAGGAGGTGGGGCGCGACCCTACGACGCTGGAGCTGACGGCTGGCACATTCGCGCGCGTGCTGGCGCCGGGCGAGCAGCGGCCCGACGACATCAAGAGTATGTGCGGCGAGCCAGAGGAGGTCGCGGAGGCGATTCTCGGCTTCGAGCGCATCGGAGTCAAGCATCTGGTGGTGATCGTCTCACCAGAGGACATCCACGGGGTCGAGCGCTTCGGCAAGGTGATCCAGGCGCTGCGCAAGGCGTAGGAGACGCCTGTCAGTACGAGCGGCGGTGTTGCGCGCTCACGCCGTCGCTCGTTGTAGGCTTGGGATTCTCTGGGCGCTGGCCGACAGCTCGCCGTGTCGGACGCGGTTAATTGAGCGCCTGAACAGCGGAGAGTATAATGTTCAAGGTGTATCACCGCGATACACACAGTCAATGCTCGGAGGGCCAGATGACAACGAACGTCACCACATCAGCAGTGGGCGCTGATGCCCGCACGCTTAATCCCGTCGAGTTGTATCGCACGATGCTGACGGCGCGCGTGATGAATGATGTGTTGAAGGCGCGCAAGACGCAGGGTAAGTTCCCGTTCTACATCGGTTGCGCGGGACATGAGTCAGACGCGGCGATTGTCGCGGCGCTCCAGGACGAGGACTGGCTCTCGTTCTATTATCGTGATCTGGCGGGCTACCTCCAGCGCACCGGCGACATCTATGCGCCACTGCGCGCGGCCTACTCGCGCACGACCGATCCCAATGCGAGCGGGCGCAACATGCCATCGCACTACAGCAGCCGCAAGCATCACGTCCTCTCGACCTTCAGCGAGGTCTCCGGGCTGGCGCCATTCGCCGCGGGTGTGGGCTGGGCGTTCAAGCGCGACCATTCGAACCGCGTCATCGCCTTCTTTACGGGCGATGGCGGCGCGGCCACCAACGACTTCAGCGCCATGCTGCGCGCCGCGACCGTCCACAAGTTGCCGCTTCTGATCGTGGTGGCCAACAATCACTGGGCCATCATGACGGAGCAGCAAGCGCAGTGGGCGGGCGACCTGACGGCGCAGATCCGCGCGATGGACGCCATTTCAATCGATGTAGATGGCGTGGACGCGCTGGCCACCTATGAGGCCACGCGCCAGGTCGCGGCGCGGCTGCGCAACGGCGAAGGCCCGGCCTTCATGCACCTGCACGTCGGCCTGCTCGACGCGCACTCCAGCAGCACCGACATTCGCCGCTACCGCACGCGCGAAGAGATAGACGAGACGACGCGCACCAAGGATCCCGTCAAGCGGTTGCGCGAGACGCTGGTGGCGAAGGGGCTGGCGACTGAGGCCGATCTGGATCGCATGCGCGACGAGATCAAAGACGCCATCGACGTCGCCGAGGAGCAGGTGTTGACCGAGCCAGAGGTTCCCGGCGAGCGCGTCACCGAGCGCGTGGCGCAGGTTCCCGACTGGCAGCCTCAGGCGAACGTCGGCCAGAAGCAGCGCAAATTCGTGATCGAGGCGCTCAACGATGGCCTGGTGGAGCTGGTGAAGCGCGATCCGGGCTTCTTCGTCTACGGGCAGGATGTCGGCAGCGCGACCGGTGGCGTCTTCAACGTGACCCAGCGGCTGGCGAAGGAATATCCTGGGACGGCGATCAGCAGCGCGCTGAACGAGCAGCTCATCGCGGGCGTGACGGCAGGCTGTGGCATGGCCGACGGGCGCGCGCGTTGCGGCGAGGTGCAGTTTGTCGACTATCATCAGTCGGCGACGCAGACCATTCGCCTGGGCGCGCGCATCTACTATCAGTCCTATGGCGACTGGAACTGCCCGGTGATCTGGCGCATGAAGTCCGGCTCCGGCGGCGGCGGCCCGATCTCCGATAGCGGCTCCGGCGGCGGCGCGTTCGGCCATTCGAACGCCGGTGAGCAGTGGTTCACCAATGTGCCGGGGCTGATCACCATCTGCCCGTCGAATCCGTATGACGCCAAGGGGCTGCTGCTCCAGGCGGCGGAGTCGCAGTCGCCGGTCGTCTTTCTGGAGCGCGGGCGCCTCTATCGCGCCGATGAGCCAAGCGCGCAGAAGGGCGGCGAGATGATCGCCGAGCTGGCCGAGCTGTGGCAGGTGCCGGAGGGCTATTACACCGAGCCAATCGGCAAGGCGCGGCGCACCCGCATCGGGCAGGGCGCGCCGTTCGCCACCATCGTGAGCTGGGGAACGATGCTCCTGGAGTCGGCCATCGCCGCCGCGCGCTTCACCCAGGCTGGCGGCCCAGCGGTGGACGTGATCGACCTGCGCACGCTGTCGCCGTGGGACGAGGAGGCGGTGGGCGCGTCCGTGCGTGAGACGGGCCGCGCCATCGTCGTGACGGAGGAGCCAGACCTGACCAGCTTCGGTCGCCACGTCCACTCGTGGATCGCGCAAAACTGCTTCTGGCAGCTCGACTGCCCGCCCAGCCTCATCACGGCCATCGCGGCGCCATCCGCGCCCTACAATGGTCCGGAGGAGATGGCGTTCTTCCCGAAGGCGAGCGACATCGAGAGCGCGCTGGAGCAGTTCGCGCGCCAGTAGCGCGACGCTCCCGCGACGATCTACAGGCCGCTGACGAGGCTTCCCCCAACGCGGAGAGGCTTCGTCGGCGTTTTTGTGGGGGTGGGCGGGCGGCCCCCACCCCCAGCCCCTCCCCCGCTTTGCGGGAGAGGGGAGCTATGGGGCGCTACCTGTATTGAAACCTGAGCTGAATTGCAAGCCCTCCGGCTCCCTCTCCCTCTGGGCGAGGGGTGGGGTGAGGTCCTCTCTCCCATTCGCCAACTTGGCCTAGTTATTCGGCGCTGGGATTGGTCTATTGACGAATGTACGGAGATTAGGCATACTTGCCGTATGAACGACGACACTGATGCCAAAATTCTGACGATGCTTCAGGACGACGCACGTATCTCGAATGCGGAGGTCGCGCGGCGCCTCGGCATGGCGCCATCCGCCGTGCTGGAGCGCGTGCGCAAGCTGGAGGCACGCGGCGCGATCCTCGGATACGAGGCGCGCATCAATCCGCGCGCGGTGAACGCCGGGCTGCTGGCCTTCATCTTCGTGCGCACGGAGAGCATTTGCGGCGACCTCGAAGTCGGCAAGGCGCTGGCCGCCATCCCGGAGGCGCAGGAGATTCACAACGTCGCCGGGGAGGACTGCTATCTGGTGAAGGCGCGTGTCGCCGATCCGGAGGCGCTGGGGCGACTGCTGCGCGAGCGCATCGGCAGAATTCCATCAGTGCGTTCGACACGCTCAACGATCGTGCTGGAAACCCTCAAGGAAACGACTCAACTGCCGTTGGGCGGCTCCGATGGGACTGCGGAGAGCGAGAAGCGACATGGCAAGCAGTAGCGCACGAGTGACAGAACCCAGCGCGGGCAAGGACGCCATAACGCAGCCAGGCACGCATCGTGGCAGAAACGCCGCGCTGGGGATAGCGATCACGCTGGGGCTGGTCTACCTGATCTGGGGTTCGACCTATCTGGGCATCCACTTCGCCGACGAGACGCTGCCGCCTTTTCTGATGGGCGGAACGCGTTTCTTGATCGCTGGATTGCTCATGTACCTCTGGTGTCGACTGCGCGGCATGCCGAATCCGACCTGGCGGCAGTGGCGCTCGGCGGGAATCGTCGGGCTGTGCCTGCTGGTGGGTGGCAATGGCACGGTGATCTTCGTCGAGACGCAGGCGCCGTCGTCCATCGTGGCGCTGCTGGTGGCGCTGGTGCCGCTGTGGACGGTTGTGCTGCTCTGGCTGCGGCGCGGCGGGCAGCGCCCGACGGCGCGCACCGTGGTCGGCGTGACGCTGGGGCTGGTCGGCGTGGGGCTGCTCGTACTGCACGGCGGCGGCGCGAGTGGCCAGGTCGTCAATCCGCTGGTGTTGCTGCTTATCCTCTCGACCGGAGCCTGGGCCTATGGTTCGCTGTATGCGCAGGGCGCGCAGTTGCCGCCTTCGCCGCTGATGTCTACAGCGGTGGAGGCGCTGGTCGGCGGCGCCGTGCTCTCCGTCGTGGCAGTGGCGACCGGCGAACCCTGGACGATGGCCTGGCAAGCCGTCTCGATGAAATCGTTGCTGGCGCTGGGCTACCTGATCATCTTCGGCTCGATTGTCGCCTACACCTCCTACACCTGGCTGCTCAAGCACGCGCCGCCCGCGCTCGTCTCGACCTACGCCTATGTCAACCCGGTCGTCGCGGTGATCCTGGGCTGGGCCTTTGACAACGAGGCCGTGACGTTCTGGACGCTCGTCTCGGCGAGCATAATCGTCGCCTCGGTCGTGCTGATCACGCTGCCCATGCGGCGCTCCGCCCGGCGCGCAGCGGCTCGGCAGGCTCCGCATGATGCGCCTGAGACGCCGCGCGAACCCGTTGGCGCGCTAGATGGCTCCGGCGAGCGATAAGCGACCGCGCTCCTCGGTTTGCGCTACAGTATGCGTGGGCGGAACCTCACCCCCTGGCCCCCTCTCCCACAAGGAGAAGGGGAATCGGTGTGGGAAGACAATGCCCGCGACTGCGCCGGAAAGACGTTCGGCGCGTGGAGTCAGAGACAGGTCGAGGAGGCCATCGTCGGATGAAGGTCGCGTATATCTTCAGCACGGGCGGACGCAATGTCCCCTATAAGCTGGGCAAGATGATTCTGCCGCAACTCGAAGAGCATCGCCACGGCGCGGAGGTCGTGGGGATGTTCTTCTTCGATGATAATACCTATGCGCTGCGCAAGGGTGATCCGCTGGGCGAGCGGCTCGGCAAGCTGGCGAAGGAGCAAGGCATCTTGCTGATGCTGTGCGACCAGTGCGCCACTGAGCGCGGGTTGGCGCGCCAGCTCGATGATGGCTCCTATGTCGCGCAGGATGTCGTGGATGGCGTGCGCGTCGGCTGCTTCCCAGACCTCTATGCGGCGCTGGCGGGCAACCCGCCCGATCAGGTCATCACCCTCTAATCTCCAGATGGGCTGCTGCGCGCGCGGGCTATCCGCTGCAACGCGCGCAGCGGCTTTCTCGTAGAATTGACGCTATGAGCGCAACAGAGCGGGCTACCCGCACCAATACAACACTCCAACTTACCGTTGTCGAAGGGCTGAGCGCGCCGCGCGGCGCGGCCTATGTCAGCCCGGCGGCGCTCGACGCGCTCGAATGCCAGCCGGGCGATGTCATCCTCATTCAGAGCGCACGCGGCACGGTCGCGCGCGTCTATACCACGGCTCCGGAGGGATCGCACGCGACGGCGGCGTCCGCAGCGGATGGCGAGATCCAGATGGAAGGGCTGGTGCGCCAGAACGCAGGCGCCGCGCTGGGCGAGTTGGTCAGCGTGCGCCGCGCCTCGCCGCAGCCCGCTGTCAGTGTCGCGCTGACCCCCGCCAATGGCTCCGCCGCGCTGAGCGACGCCGAGTTGCTGCATGTGGCGCGCGAGCTGAAGGGGCTGGCGGTGGTGGCGGGCGACCTGGTGCGGGTAACGGGGATGGGGCTGGCGGCGCGCGAGTTCCAGATATTCTCCACCAATCCTGCCACGGCGGTCATTCTGGAGGGAGGCACGAGCGTGCGCATTCAGGCGACGGGAGCCGCGACGCCGCGTGTCAGCCAGACTACCTATGAAGACATCGGCGGGCTGGGGCAGGAGTTGACGCGCATCCGCGAGCAGATCGAGCTGCCGCTCAAGCATCCCGAACTCTTCGACCGACTGGGCATCGAGGCGCCCAAAGGCGTGCTGCTGTATGGCCCTCCTGGCACCGGCAAGACACTGATTGCGCGGGCGGTGGCCACCGAGAGCGGCGCGCACTTCTACAGCGTCAGTGGGCCAGAGATCATCGACAAGTTCTACGGCGAGAGCGAGGCGCAACTGCGCCGCGTCTTCACCGATGCGCAGAAGACGGCGCCCAGCGTCATCTTCATCGACGAGATCGACGCTATCGCGCCGAAGCGCTCTGAGGTCTTCGGCGAGGTGGAGAAGCGCGTGGTGGGGCAGTTGCTGACGCTGATGGACGGGCTGCGCGCGCGTGGCCAGCTCGTGGTGGTGGCGGCGACCAACCGCCCCGACGCGCTCGATCCGGCGCTGCGGCGACCAGGGCGCTTCGACCGCGAGATCAATCTGCACGCGCCCGACTATCAGGGGCGCATCGAGATTCTGCGCATTCACAGCCGCGATATGCCGCTGGCGCACGATGTCGATCTGAGCGAGCTGGCGCGCATCACGCCAGGCTTCGTCGGCGCCGATCTTGCCGCGCTGTGCCGCGAATCGGCGATGGCGGCGCTGCGCCGCACCTTCCCGCGCGCCGTGCTGACCAATGGCAGCATTCCATCCGATCATCTGCTGGCGCTGACCGTAACGATGAGCGACTTCCTGGATGCGCTGCGCAGCATCGAGCCGTCGGCGGCGCGCGAGGTGTCGGTGGAGTTGAGTCGCACGACCTGGGACGACGTGGGCGGGCTGGAGGCTGTCAAGCGCTCGCTGGTCGAGACGATCCAGTGGCCGCTGCGCTATCCCGAACTCTACGCGGCGATGGATCTGGAGCCGACGCGCGGCGTGTTGCTGGCTGGCCCGCCAGGAACGGGCAAGACGCTGATCGCGCGGGCGCTGGCGACGGCCTGCCAGGCCAACTTCATCTCGGTGAAGGGGCCAGAGCTGCTCTCGAAGTGGGTCGGCGAGTCGGAGCGCGGCGTGCGCGAGACGTTCCAGCGGGCACGACAGGTGGCGCCGTGCGTACTCTTCCTCGATGAGATGGATGCGCTGGCCCCGCAGCGCGGCGGCGCATTCGATGCGGTCGGCGACCGGCTGATCGGCCAACTGCTGACAGAGCTGGACGGCATCGAGGGCAGGCGCGGGGTGATCGTGGTGGGCGCGACCAATCGCCCCGAGTTGATCGATCCCGCCGTGCTGCGCTCCGGGCGCTTCGATCTGGTGGTGGAGCTGCCGCTGCCAGACCGCGAGGCGCGGCGCTCAATTCTCGCCATCCATACAAAGAAGCGCGCGCTGGCGCCTGGCGTCTCGCTCGACACGCTGGCGAAGAAGACGGATGGCTTCAGCGGGGCCGATCTGGAAGCCGCCTGCCGCCGCGCCGCCAATCTGGCGCTGGCGGAGTGGATGCGCGCTCGCGGGGCCAGCATCGAAGCGGAGAATCGCGCCACCACGCCGCTCAAGACCAATAGCCCGCAGATTGAGGTGCGCCACTTCGAGGCGGCCTTCGCGGAGGCGCGCGAGAAGTAGCGACGGGTAGCTGGCGGTTGCAATTGCAAGTGCGGGAGCGTCCCAGTCCGCCCAGGCGGGTTTCGCGGCGGCGTCAGCCGCCACCCAGGCGCGGCTTCAACCGCCAGCCTGAGCGACAGGAGGGGTCAGCATGCGACTGGAACTGAACGCGCCGATCGCCGAGGTGACGGTGTACCCTGACCGCGCGCTGGTGACACGGCGCGGCGTGGTGGAGGCGCCCGAGGCGGGCGAGCATGAGGTGACGCTGGCGCGGCTGCCACGCGCGCTGGCTCAGGACTCGCTGCGAGTGGCGGGCCGTGGCGCGGCAGGCGCGCAATTGCTGGGCGTCGATCTGGGCGACGAGTATCACGCCGAGCCGCCTGAAGAGCAGACGCGGGCGCTGCAAGCCGAGATCGACCGCCTGACCCGCGAAATGAGTGCGCTGGATCAGCGGCTCAGCCTGCTCGATCAGCAGCGCGGCTGGTTGCAAACGCTGGGCGAGTATTCGGCGCGCGGGCTGGCCTACGGCCTGATTCGCGGCGTGATCCAGGCCGATGAGCCGGGGCGCATCTTCGCCGTGGCGCGCGATGAGAGCGAGCGCCTGACCACGCTCGTACTGGATACGCAGGCCGAACGTCAGCGCGTGGAGCAGGAGCTGGAGGCGCGCAAACGCGAGCTGGGCGCGATGCGCAGCGGGCCAGACCGCTTGCAGGCGACCATCCGCGTGCGGGTGGCTGCGGCGGGCGCGATGGCCTTCGACGTGTCGTATCTGGTCTACAACGCGGGCTGGTCGCCGCGCTACGATGCGCGCGTCGATACCGACGCGGCCAAGGTGCGCTTCTCGCAGCAGGCGCAGGTACGCCAGTGGACGGGCGAGGACTGGTCGGCCATGCAACTCGCCATTTCGACGGCGCGACCCAGCGCGGCGGTCTCGCTGCCCGACGAGGCGCCTGTGTGGTATCTGGAGCAGCGTCCGCCCGTGCAGCCGCGCATGTACGCCTCCGCCACGATGCGCGCGCCCCACGCCAAGGGCGCCGCTGACGAGATGGCGCCCTACGCGGCGATGGCCGCGCCCGCCGAGGAGCCGACCTACGCGGATATGAGCATGGCGAGCGCCGGATTCGACAACGCGG
>DATBTW010000306.1:0-2995 GCA_036559055.1 Ktedonobacterales bacterium | reverse complement strand
ACGCCCAGATACGGCATGCGCGACTTCATGTAGGCGCGCATCGGCTCGGCTCTGGCGGGGTCTGCCGCGCTCGCCAGCTCCGCCCGCAGCGCCGCGATGAGCGCAGTGACGGCGCCTGGGTCGTTCGCGTCCACGCTCTGGCTCATGCGTCACCCTCCATCGTCACGCTCGACCTCACTTCAACCACTCAGGCGAGCTTATTCTAACAGGCGCGCGGTCAGATACTCCAGATCAGGTGGCAGGCGCGTGGAGGCGCGGCGCGCGGCGTCCATATTGCCATCTGGCGTGAAGAGGTCGCCAAAGAGCCTGGCGGCGTCGGCCTTCGCGCCTGCCTCAAGGTCATCGCGGAAGCAGACCTCATGCGCGCACTCGATCACGTCTTGTACGACGCGCTCACAGCGATAGTACGTCACTGCGACCCAATCAATCTCCTTCGGTTGGTAGCCCTGAAAGAATGGCGTGTCAGCTTGCCCGGAGCCGTCTCCGGCTGGTTCGCCGACGAAGAGGAAGTCGCGCTCTTTGGGCGCCAGTAGCACGTCGTCCCAGTCCACCACATGCGCGCCGGCTGCGCCATCGCGCAACAGGTTGCCAGGGTGCAGGTCGCCGTGGCACAGGACGTACGGGCCAGCGTGGCCACGCAGCCGCTCCGCCAGCGTGCGCATGGCGTCAACGAGTGTGTGAATCGTCGCGCGCCATGTCTGCCACAGCTCGCGCAGCGCCCTTTCCGCTGCTGTGTCGCCGACATCCAACACGGCAGCGAAGCGCGCTGCGAACGTCTGCACCGCGCGCGCATAGTCGCTCACATCGAAGGTTTCGCCTCGTAGTGACGTGATGACTTCGGTTGGTAGTCCGGTGTCATGAATCCGCCGGACGATCTCCCCGGTGGCGTGCCACTGGGCGTCGGTCATACCTGGGCGCCATCCCGACACGCCCGTGATGTAGGGATAGAGCGCGATGACCCATGCGCCTTCCGGCGGCGTGAGGCGCGCCCACAGGGCGCCATCGGTCGTGGGCAGCGGCGCCACGATTGCCGTGACGCCTTGATCCGCAAGGTAGCGCGGCGCAAGGCAACTGGCCGAATAAAGCGCCCGCGACCGCGCTTTGATGAAATACACCCCTCCGGCGTCATCCGTGGCGCGATAGACCTGCGCCGTGGTGTCGAGGCCCAGCGCCAGCGACTCCAGCGATACGAGTGTGCGCGCATAGCGGTCGCGCAGGCAGGCGCGCAGGTACGTGTCCAGTCGCTCTCGCACAGTGGGCATCCGTTTGCGCTAGAGCTTGCGCTTGGGATCGTACCAGCAGTGGCTGCAACGGTCGCGGATCAGTCGGCTGTCGTCGCGGTAGGCGCGCAGGTCGGCGCTGGCGGGCAGGCTCCCGCCGCCGCCAGATGTCGCCTGGCTCTGCTGCGCCCCCTCCGCCGCCGCGACCTCCGCCTGCGCCGCCTCGCTGATGGGCTGGGCGAAGAGCTTGCGGTCGTCCGAGGTGAGGCAGCGTCCTGTCGCCAGCTCGAACTGCCAGCCGTGCAGCGCGCAGGTCAACACGCCGTTCTCGATGGAACCGAAGCGCGTCAGGTCGGCTCGCAGATGTGGGCAGCGCCGCTGGATGCGATAGCCCTCGGCCTCGAAGAACTGGTGCTCATGCGCCTTCTCGGAGTAGTAGCCCTCGGCGTACTCCAGCCGCTCGATGGTCAGGCACTTGAAGAAGTTGTAGACGTACTCGTTGTAGGCGCCCACGCGCTCGGCCTGGAAGCGGCATGAGAGGAACAGATCGTTGATCCAGTCCTCGACGTGGTGGGTGATCTCATATTCCACCAGCTCCGGCGCCACCGCCAGGCGATATTCCCACGCCTCGCCATGCCACTCGTAGACCTCGCGCCTCTGGAAGTCGAGCACGACAGCGACGGTCTGGCAGTCCAGCAGCACGCGGCCATTGATGCCCACCGAGGTGATGTCCGCCGCCTGAATGAGCGGCTCGAACCACGCCTTCAACTCCGCCAGGATGTCCACCTGGCCACGCGACCAACCCGCCTTGATTGCGGCTATCGTGGGGCGTTGGCGGGCCTGATACGCCTCCAGATAGGCGCGTTTCTGGCTGAAGATGGCGGCCACCTCATCCTGCGGAAAAGGATGGGTCGTGACGCAGCGCCCCGGCGTGACCTCGATCAGCGTGCCAGGGATCATCAGGCGGCCATTGTTGTGACCGTTTTCCTGCATGTAGTCCAGGAAGACAGATGCGTCAGGAAAGGTGTTGATCGGGTCGCGGTCGAAGTCGTTCAGGTGAAAGAGGTCGTCATCCAGGAAGCATGGCGGCCCCGCCGACGGCACGACATAGGTGGCGTTGATCTCGGTGGAGTAGCGCAGCGCGCGGGCCATCTCGTTCTCGCGCTTCTTGCGCCCCAGCGCGTCCATCATCTTCTGCGGGTAGAGGTAGACCATCGGATACCAGATGGCGCCGGAGAATTGCAGCAGGTGCGCGTCGTAGGGGCCGAAGCCGATCAGCGCATCCAGATCGACCGGGCGCGAGTCGTTCTGGTTGTAGATGCGCGTCTCGCCGTCGTCGATGACAATGCCAGAGTCGCCCAGCGGCCCATCGGTCGGCGCGACGGAAGCGGCGATGATGAAGCGCAGGCCATCGACCTCGAATGGCTCGTAATTCTTCGAGTTGATGAACTTCGTGAAGCCGATCGTGCGCAACTCGCGCTCCAGCAGATCCAGCGGGTAATCAGGCAGCAGCACGGTCGTGTCTTTCGAGATGTGCTGGCGCAGGAACTCAGGATCGAAGTGGTCGTGGTGCTGGTGCGAGACGTAGAGATAGGTCGGGTTGGCGAGCGTGGAGCGGTCGATGGCTTCGTTGCTGGGGAAGGGAAACCACGAGGCGAAATAGGCCGGATTGAACCACGGATCGCAGAGCACGCTGCCGTGCTTCGTCTCGACAAACAATCCGGCCTGCCCCAACGCCGTGATGCGCATGCGTCTGACCCTCGCCTGAACCTGTG
>DATBTW010000305.1:0-12110 GCA_036559055.1 Ktedonobacterales bacterium | reverse complement strand
ACGCAGGGCGAGACGACTGGCTCAGCGGCCAGTAAAGTGACGACCACCGGCTCGACCTCGCTCATCACACTGACGCTCTTCACGGTGCCCAACGCCACCCAGTACAACCTCTACGTCGCCAGCGGAGTCAGCTATCCCGGCGATGGCGCCGCCTGGCTGCAGGCGAGTATCTCCGGCGCCAGCGCGCCACAGCCCGCCGTGGGCGCGGTGGTGACGCTGGCCGATGGCGTCACGGCGATGCCCTCAGGCGAGGTCAATCCCGCCATCCTGACGCTGACCCTCAGTGCGCCACCCGCCACCAGCGGCACGGCGCTCTCCAGCGTCGCCAGCAATACCGCCAAGAGCTTCGTGGATGGCTCTGGCAATGTGCTGATGTGGGATGGTCTGATCGCGCAGGCGCTCAACAACGCCTCGACGGCCAACGGCGCCACGCTCGGCGCGCAGGTGGCCCAGCCCGCCGATCCCACTGGCAAGCTAGCGCTCTCCGACATCGACAACCTGCTGGCGGGGATGTATCTGCAAGCGGCAGGCGATCCGGATTATCTGGTGATGAATCCGCTGGACAACGTGCGGCTGACCAATCTGGTCGTCGGCGCGGGGCAACTGCGCTACGTGGTGCAGGCGGGCGAGAGCGCCGATCAGGGGCAACTCACCGCGCAGTACCGCGTGACGCGCTACCTGAACAAATCGACCGGCAAAGAGATGCCGATCATCATCGACCGCTACTGCCCGCAGGGGCATCTGGTCTTTCTGCCGCTGACGATGCCCTTCCCCACGCCGGATATCGGCGCCGCCATCGAGATCGAGACGAATCAGGAGTATTGGGGCGTCGATTTCGCCCTCACCGACAGCAATTACAAGTTCGCGGACTACGTGGACGAGACGCTGAAGGTGTATTTCCTGGGTGGGTTGGGTGTTTTGCGCGGCCTCTATCCCAGCTTCTGAGCGCGGAATCCATGCAGGTTGGCGGGCGCGGCGATCTGACCGGACTCGCGCCGCTCAACCTGCACTGGCGCCATCCTTGCGTTTCATGGCGGTGGAATCGTGCGCCCTGTTTGGCGCCTTCATCACCCGACGGGCCAGTGGGGCGGCGCAAGGAGCATAGCCGGAGTCATCTTTCCGTTACTCAGGCCGATCAGGATGATCAAAAGGAGCCATGCTATGGATCCGGAGCAGGAATGGCCAGAGCCGCCGCCGCCACTGACGGCGCACGACGAGGCGCAGACCGTCGAAGCGCAGTATCTGGCGCGCGCGGTGGATCCCCGCTATCCACCGCGAGAGATTCCAGAGCGCTATATACCAGAGCCGGTCGCCTCAGCCGAGGTGGCGCGTGCGCGACGCATCTACACGGTCTCGCGCACCGCTCAGATCATCTATCTGGTGCTGGGTATGCTGGAGACGCTGCTGATTCTGCGCTTCGTGCTGAAATTGCTGGCGGCCAATCCGCAGGCGGCGTTCTCCAGCTTCATCTATGCCCTGACCGAGTCGTTTGTGGCGCCCTTTGAGGGAGTCTTCCAGCAGCCGGGGGCGCAGGGATCGGTGCTCGATCTGGCCGCCGTGCTGGCGATGATCGTCTATGCGCTGATCGTCTGGGGCATCGTTAGCCTGCTCTTCACGCTAGGCAATCGCCGCCCGGCGTAGTGGGAGTCGCGGCCTTCAATGGCCGACGCACGCGACGACGCGAGGGGTCACGGCCATTGATGGCTGGCGCACGCGGCGGCGCGAGGGGTCGCGGCCATCAATGGCCGACGCACGCGACGAGGGGCATAAATGCCCCCTGGCGCCGCCGCAGGCAGGCGCGCATCCTGCGGCTTTCAAGCCGCCGTCGCGCGCCCGCCTTTCAAGGCCGAGAGCGTACACCGAGAGCGCACGGACTGTGGGGATGGTGGATGTGAGGGGAGGCAGGACGCGATGGCGACTTCATCGAGCGCGTACCTGGATGTTGGCGACTATCTGCGCGCGGCGACCAATCAGGAAACGGCGTCGCTGCTGGGGCTGAATACCACGCTGGCGGCGGGGGTCGCGGCGGGCGCGCTGACACTGCCCGTGGCCAGCTCGGTTGGCTGGGCGGCTGGCCCCGTCTGGCTGCTGGATGGCCCCTGGGCCGAGCGCGCGCAGGTGACGGGCGCTCCGGATGGCGCGACGCTGACGCTGGCGGCGCCGGGCGTGGCGCTGGCGCACGGCGCAGGCGTCTCGGTCAGCCAGGCCGGGGCGTCTGGCGCGCTGGCCGAGACCATCCTGCGGGCCAGCGGCTGGATCGAGAACTACTGTCGGCAGGGCGGGCCAGGCGACCGCGCGCTCTTCGCGCTACCCCGCACGGAACGCTGGCGGCTGCCGGGGCCGCGCGCCTGGCTGGAGCCAGATGGCGCGCTGGCGGTGCGCGCGGGGCATTTCCCTGTGCAGGCGGTGACGGCGCTGAGTGTGGAGACGGCGCCGGGCGCGGCGCTGGCGCTGGATGTCTCGCAGGTCGAACTGGCCAGCGATGGCCACCTGATCGAGCTGCCGCCCTCAGCGCTCATTCCCAGCGGCGCCATCGCCCCGCCGCCGGGCCTTGCGCGCGGTGGCAAGGGCTGGCTCAGTGTCACCTACACCGGTGGCCCCATCACTCCCGGCGCCACACCCTATGATCTGCGCCAGGCCTGCGTCTGGGTGGTGAGCGAGCTGCTCAGCCAGCGGCGCAACCCGACTGGAGCCGCCACCGTGCGCATGGGGAGCTTCGAGCTACAGGCGCGCCCGCGCACCGACCCCACCGGCGACTCGCTGCTGTTGATCCAGGCCAAGGCGGCGCTCCAGCCGTATCGCGTGGAATGGTGAACCTCATCCCGCGAGGCGCGGGGAATCCGAAAGCCCCTCTCCTCGCGGGAGAGGGGTTGGGGTGAGGTTCCGGAGAGGAGGCGGGGAGATGATCTTCACGACGATGCGGGTGGAACGGCCCGAGGGCGTGGTGGTGGCGCGCGGTGTGGCTGCGCTGATCGAGTCGGCGGCGACCGCGCCCGCCATGGAGCGGCTGGACTTCGCCGAGGCGCGCGCCGCTGACCTCGTGCTGATCTCCACCACGCAGGGCATCCCGCTGATCCCCTGGCAGCGGCGCGACACCCTCTACGATGAGGCCAATGTGGACCCGGAGACGGGCCAACTCGCCAAATATCGCATCGTGGCGCCTGTCGAGACCTACGACGGCGACCATCAGGAGGCGCTGTGCGAGCGCGTCGTGGGCGGTTGAATAGCTCCCTTCTCCCGCCGCGCCGTAGGCATCATGGGCGGCTGAATAACTTCCCTCTCCCGCACAGCGGGGGAGGGGCTGGGGTGGGGCCGAGGAAAGCGGAGGAGGAGGTTTGCGCCATGTCAGGAGCACGACCAGCGGGCGTCGCGCTGCCCGCCCAGCCCGATACGCTGGGCGCGCTGGAGGCGATGCGTTCGATCATTCTCAGCGAGTGCCTGGTGGGCGGCGTCACGCCATTCGCGGCCCTCTCGGCGGCGGACACGACGCGCTATGGCGTCAGCGTGGCGGCCTTCATCGGCAGGCCCAAAGACTTCAACGACGCCTATCTGCCGCAGCTCAACTTGTGGATTCCGCCGGAGCCAGAGCATACCATTCAGGCGAACGAGGTCGCGCTGATCGGAGGGGTGGGGCGCGCCAACGCAACGTTTGAGGCAATCGTACAAGTGGTGGTCGATCTGCGCGCCGACTGGTATGCTGGCGAGCGACAGACGCTAGCGATCCGCGATGCGCTGTGGTCGGCGATGCTGCGCCACGAGCGGCTGGCCGGGCTGGCGCCGACTGTCACAGAGAGCGAGGCGCGCCCCGGTCGCGGACTGGCCTATCAGCAGGTAGCAGGCGTGGAGTACCGTCTCTTCGAGGCGCGCTGGTGGGCGCGCCAGGAATGGCTGATCGCCAGCGGGCGCGTGCTCTGAGGGCATCCAGAGGGGGCATCTGGAGGGCATCTGGAGGGCGTCTGGAGGACATCTGGCGCCGCGCAGACGCCATGATGTGTGAGCAGGCAAACGAGAGGATGAGCGCGTGGGGCTGACTGAGCGAATCGAGGATGACGCAGACGTGGCTGACGTGGCTGACCTGGCTGATCTGGCCACAGTGGCGCGCGCCGAGGACATAGCGGAGTTGCGGGCATCGCGCGATGGGCGCGTGGCGACGCGTACGCTGCGGGTGATGACCTATAACATCCTCTCAGGTGGTTGGCCGCGCATCGACGCTCTGGAAGCGGTCATGCGCGCCGCGCGCGCCGACCTGATCGGTCTGCAAGAAGTAGAACCGCGCACGCTGGAGGCGCTGGCCAGCCGCCTGGGCATGTTCAGCGCGCTCAGCCCCTCGCGGCATGGCTCGACGGTGGGCCTGCTGAGCCACTGGCCACTGCGCGCGGTCAACCCGCACGGCGATTCGCCCCTGCACAATGCGCTGCTGGAGGCGGAGATCGAGCCGGAGGGCGCGGCGCCGCTGCGCATCTTCGTGGCGCACCTGGCGGCCAGCTATGCGGCGTGGCGCGCGGGCGAAGGCGAGCGACTACGCGAGCTGGCCTACATCCTTCGCCAGATGCGCGCACGGGCCGATCAGCCACACCTGCTGATGGGCGACTTCAACAGCCTGCCGCCCGATGAGCGCCTGCTGGCCTCGCAACTGCTGCTGCACGCCGCGCGCATCGACGCTCGCCGCGATCAGGGCGACGAACTGCCAGGGCATCCCGGCGTGGCGAAGGTGCTGCCGAGGCCGCTGCGCCCGCTGGCCGATGCGCTGCTGGCCGCCGCCAGCCTGCCCGCGCTGGCGCGCGCCAGCGACGCTGTGGCCGCCGCCTACACCCCGCGCGAGGTCGTGCGGGCCACCCGCGCGGCGGGCTACATTGACCTCTACACTGTGGGGCGGCCCGACCCGCGCACGCGCGAGATGAGCTGCCCCACAGAATGCCCCGCCGGACGCATCGACTATATCTTCGCCAGCCCCGCGCTGGCCTCCGGGCTGGTGGCGTGCGATCTGCTCGCCGACACCGACGGCTGCCCCGTCACGCGCGCCTCCGATCACCGCCCCATGCTGGCCACGCTGGCGCTCCCACATCCCCCTCTCCTCGCGGGAGAGGGCGCCAGGGGGTGAGGTCGCGCCCTACTCCGCCGCTGGCATGATGGCGACCGGCTCCTCTGGCGCGCAGCGGAAGCGCTTCACCGTCAGATGTCCATCAGCAATGGCGCGCTCGACAGCGCTGGGATGCAGCTCCACCTGCTCATTGAACGCGGCGTTGAAGGGCGGGTTGGGGACGCCGATGAAGGTGGCGACGCTGTCGTTGCGGCTCTTCAGCGCGAGGAAATAGCCCGGCTCGGCGATGACGCGATACGGCGTCTCGTCGCCCTCGATCTCATAGATGAGCAGCTCGCCCGTCTCTTGATTCAGCACGTGAATCTCAGCCTGCCCGCCGACGGCGACGTAGGTGCTGGTGCGCGCGGTGTGGCCGTGATAGCCCTTCAGGCGGCCAGGCGTCACCGTGGTGATGTAGACGAGCGTCTCGACCCGACGATCCGGCTTGCCCACGTTCTCGCGCAGATCCTGATAGTTCTTGGCGACTTCGATCACCCGGCCGTTGGGCGCGTGATCGGCGTCCTCGGTGGCGATGCGCTTGCATGGCTCGACCATCGGCGCGACCGTTGGCGCGGGCATCTCCAGCGGCTCCCCGGTCTGGGGGTTCGTTCCGGTATAGGGCAGGTAAGGCAATCGCATCGGCTGTCTCTGTCTCCTCGGCTGTTCGTCTGGCCGCGCTTCTGGCTGAACATCCTGGCGCCATCATGGCGCCCGCGTGGGTGGCTCAGCCATCCAGTCTAGGAGAGTCCAGCGCCGAATGTCAATTCGCCCAGTGAAACCAGCCGCACCGTGAACGCTGTCCCACGATGCGGCTGGCGCGAGACGCTCGACAGCCAGCGCACTTCTCTCGTAGCGTGCTGGCTGTCACTTACCCCATGTGATGCTTGTGATGCTCAGGATGGTCAGCGTGCAGGGAATGGTCGGCGCCGTGGGCATGCTCGACCTCGCCGCCCTCGTGATGGTGGCGATGATGGTGATGCCCGTGCTCACCATGCGCGTGCTTGTGGCTGTGGTGTCCTTCGCCGTGATGGACGTAGTCGGGGGCGTTGGCGTCCACAGGCGTTACGGTGGATCCAGATTCCGATGGGCCACTTCCAGACATCGTCGTTCTCCGTTCCTCGTCAACGCGATGTGAAGGGAGCGAACGATCAGGCGCCAATCGTCGCCGACCAGCGCTGCCCTTCGAGCCAGACCTGCCATGCTCACAGCGAGCATGACAGCGCGAATGGCGCGACGCCTGGGTGGCCTGAGGGGATTCTCGTCGTGGCGCCGCTAGGCAATTGTGCGCACACGTCGCCCGCTACCGCAAGGGCGCGCGCGCCGGGGAGGTCTGCGCGGAGCCGCCAGCGCTGTAGCCCAGCAGCCCGATACCCACCACCAGCGGAATGAGCAGATAGGCATACAGCCCGAGGTCGGGGCTGGCGATGCTCAGCAACACGACGGCATAGAGTCCGCCGACCAGCGGGAAGAGGATCGCCGTGAGCGCCGCCGCGACGATGGCCGCGATGCGCCAGCCCAGCGCGGCATGCAGGCGCTGCGTCTGGATGACGGCGAGGATGGCTGCCAGCAGCGCCAGCGCATCGCTCCCCAGCGCCAGCAGATAGCCGACCTCCTCGCCGTTGCTGGCGCAGCCAATGAATGCCCCAGGGCAACTGACTGGATGCAGACGCGCGTTCAGAAAGACGCCCGCGCCGATGACCGCCAGCGCCACGACTACCAGCGCCAGCCCCCGCAACAGCCACTTCATCCCCATGCTCCCCTCGCCACTGCGTGCGCTCCGGTTCAACTCTGGTCTGACGACCAGTGTACCGCCCGCTGGCTGCGCTCGCCATACGCCATTCAGTCGGCGAGCCAACGGGCAGGCATTGGCGCTGTAACGCAACTGTGAGGCGCAGCGGCTCAACGGCGACCCATCTGTGACGACGGTAAGCGCTCATGAAGATGAGATGGCCATCGAGGCCAGCGCACGGGCGCGGGTCGGACGGTGTTGCACAGGCGCAGCGTGTCCTGATCCGCCGGATTTACCGTGGAAGGAGCAGCCCCATGTTTCACCGCATTCTGGTTCCGCTCGACGGGTCGCGCCGCGCTGAATCGGCGATTCCCGTCGCCGCTCGACTCGCACGCGCCACGCATGGAACGATCATGCTGATGCGCAGTGTCGAGCCACTAACACCGTATGGGCCGTACCTCTCTGAGCCGGTGGGGCCAGCGTCCACCGTGTCATCGCAGCAGCGCGATCTAGCCGCCAGCTATCTGACGCAGGTGCTCACGGATGAGGCGCTGTCTGGCCTGAAGGCCGTGACGCGCGTGACCGAGGGGCCAGCGGCGGAGAGCATCCTCACACTCTGCCAGGCCGAGCAGATCGATCTGGTCGTGCTGTGCGCGCATGGCATGACAGGCTACCATCGCTGGCGGCTGGGTGGTGTCGCGCAGCATGTCGTGCGCCACGCGCCGACGCCTGTGCTGCTGCTCAATGAGTTCTCTCCGGGAAGCCCGGCCAAGCAGATCGAAACAGTGCGGCGCGCGCTGATTCCGCTGGATGGATCGTCGCTGGCCGAGGCCGCCATCGCGCCAGCCATCCAGCTTATGGCGGCGCTGGCGCCCCAGAGCGGTCGTCTGCGCCTGCTGCGCATCATCAGCCCATACGCCGCCGAAGAGCAGGAAACCACCCCGGCGGAGGTGATCTCCCAGGCCAATCAGCAGCTCCAGCGGCTGGTCGAGCAGTTGCGCGCGGCGCCCACCGAGCAGCTACACCTGGCCATTGACTACTCCGTGATCCTAGACGCCGACCCCGCTGAGCGCATCCTCAGCGTCTCGGAGCCGCCCTACAATCCGCTACGCGACAAGGCAGATCAGGCAGATCAGACAGCGGGCTACGACGTCATCGTGATGGCGACCCACGGGCGCACCGGAGTCCTGCGCTGGGCGCTGGGCAGCATCACCGAGCGTGTGCTCCAGGCGACGGGGCTGCCGCTGCTGATCGTGCGGCCCATCGTCGAGCAGCCAGCGCTCGCGGCGGGGCAGCAGCAGGCGGCCCATGCCTAGCGAGCCCCCAGCGGCGCCATGTGTCTTGCTGCGACACGTGGCGTCGCTGTGATACCGCTCGCTCTGTGTGAGATGAGATAGAGAGGCGCGGCGCCTATCGTATCCCCTGGGTTCCGGCGAACCCGCTGCTCGCCGACGGTTGCATGCGGGGAGAGAGATGCGAGCGCGTTATGGGAACGATAGCACGACAGGCTCCCGCTCGTGTGAGCATGCCAGCCGCTCCGTACAGCCAGCGCAGCGCCACCCTGACTGCGCTGGGCGCCAGCGAGGGGGGGCTAAGCGACACCGAGGCGCAGCTCCGTCTGCGGGAGCATGGCGCGAATGAGCCAGCCTCGGCGCCTCGTTTCGCGGCGGCTCGGCAGTTTCTGGTCTTCCTTCTGAATCCCCTGGTCATCATCCTGCTGGTCGCCAGCCTGATCGCTGGCGTCCTGGGTGAGGCGCTCAATGCCGCCATCATCGCGCTGATGGTGATGCTGAGCGTCGTGATCAATTTCGTCCAGTCCTACCGCTCGCAGCGGGCGGCCGACGCCCTGCGCGCTCAGGTGGCGCCCCACGCGATGGTACTGCGCGATGGCGTCTGGCGCGAGATGGCGCGGCGTGAACTGGTTCAAGGGGATGTCATTCACCTCTCGGCAGGTGACCTCGTACCCGCCGATGCGCGCCTGCTGCAAGCGCGCGACCTGCACGTGCAGCAAGCCGCGCTCACCGGTGAATCGCTGCCCGTGGAGAAAGACGCGGCGGACACGCCCAGTGGCGCTGCTGCGCTCGCCGATGCGCCCTACATGGTCGTGATGGGGACATCCGTCATCAGCGGCAGCGCGACCGCCGTCGTGACTGCCACGGGGCGCGCGACCGCTTTTGGCGACATCGTGCTGCGGTTGCAGACCAGACCACCCGAAATGGAGTTCGAGCGCGGCCTCCGGCGCTTCAGCTATCTCATCATGCGCACGGTCATCGTGCTGGTGCTCTTTGTTCTGGCCGTCACCCTCGGCTTCCATCGGCCCGCGCTCGATTCGCTGCTCTTCGCGGTGGCGCTGGCGGTGGGGCTGACGCCAGAGTTCCTGCCGATGATCACGACGGTCACGCTTGGGCAGGGCGCGCTGCGCATGGCCAAACAGCGGGTCATCGTCAAGCATCTCCCCGCGATTCAGAACTTCGGCAGCATGGATGTGTTGTGCAGCGACAAGACAGGAACGCTGACCACTGGCCAGATGGCGCTCGATCAATGCATCGACCCCCTCGGCGCGTCATCTGCGCGTGTCTTGCTGCTGGCGCAGCTCAACAGCCTGTTCGACACGGGCATCCGCAGTCCACTCGATAGCGCCATCCTGCAGCGCGCCGAGCGCGATGGGGCCGACGTCGGCGACTACCAGAAGATCGATGAGCTGCCTTTCGATTTCGACCGCCGCTGTGCCAGCGTGGTCGTCGCGCGGGGCGACGAGCGCCTGCTGATCACCAAGGGCGCGCCAGAGAGTGTCGTGCCGCGCTGCGCCTCGTATCTCGCTGGCGACGCGGGCGCCCAGCCACTGGACGCGGCGGCCGCCCGGCGCTGTGAAGCGCCCTATCAGCGATTGAGCGCGCAGGGGTATCGCACGCTGGCCGTCGCCTATCGCGACGCGCCTGCGCAGGAGACGTACACCATCGCGGATGAGTCGTCGCTGACGCTGGCGGGCTATGTCGCCTTCACCGATCCGCCCATCGCGGGGGTTGCGGAGACGCTCGAAGCGTTGCGGCGCGACGGCATCGAGGTAAAGATTCTCACGGGCGACAATGATCTGGTCGCGCGACATGTATGTGAGCAGGTGGGGCTGGATGCCGGCCATGTCGTGCTGGGCGAGCAACTCGAGCACATGAGCGATGTAGCGCTGCAGCATGTGGCCGAGAACACCACCGTCTTCGCGCGTGTCTCGCCCGCACAGAAGAACCGCATCATGCTGGCGCTCAAGGCGCGCCAGCATGTCGTCGGATTCCTGGGAGACGGCGTCAACGACGCGCCATCGCTGCATGTGGCCGACGTGGGCATCTCGGTCGCCAGCGCGGTCGATGTCGCCAGAGACGCGGCGGACATCATTCTGCTGGAGCCGGGGCTGCGGGTCATTCAGCAGGGGGTGATCGAAGGGCGCAAGGCATTTGGCAATGTGATGAAGTATCTACTGATGGGAACCAGCTCGAACTTCGGCAATATGTTCAGCATGGCAGGCGCGGCGCTCTTCCTTCCGTTCCTCCCGATGCTGCCGACCCAGATTCTTCTCAACAACTTTCTCTACGACCTCTCGCAGGTCACCATCCCCACCGACCATGTGGACGCCACCTACATCGAGCGACCCCATCGCTGGAACATCGGCATGATCCGCGACTTCATGCTTACCATCGGGCCGATCAGCTCGATCTTCGATTTCCTGACCTTCTGGGCGATGCTCAACATCTTCCATGCGCCTGAGGCGCTGTTTCATACGGGCTGGTTCGTGGAGTCGCTCGCCACGCAGACGCTCGTCCTGTTCATCATCCGCACGGGCGGCAATCCGCTGCGCAGCCGTCCCAGCAAGCCGCTCACGATCACCACGCTGCTGATCGTGCTGGTGGGCATGCTGCTGCCCTTCTCGCCGCTGGCCCCCGCATTGGGGTTTACGCCGTTGTCGCCGCTGTATTTCCTCTTCCTTGCGCTGGCGATTGTCGTCTATCTGTCGCTGGTCGAGGTGGTCAAGCGCTGGCTGATGCGACGCTGGTCGGCGTGAGTGAGCAGTGACATTGGCAGGCGTCGTTGAGACGCGGCCGCGATGCGCGCTGGCGAGACTGGAAAGGTGAGCGGCGCTGTGACGCTGCTCGAGAGTTGGTCGGATGAGGAAGGAGCAATGGGTATGTCATTGAGTCGCTACCATCCCTTTGATGGGTTCCCGCTATCGCTACGAGACCCGTCCGCATGGGCGACCGACCTGTTTGGCCTGCGCCCAAGTTTCCCGGTCGATGTGTACGAGGACGAGTCGAGCTACTTCGTCGAGGCGTCGCTGCCAGGGATGAAGCCCGCAGAGATCTCGGTGTCCGCCACCAGCGACACCATCACGATTCACGCGGCGACGGAGTACGACGACAAGCAGGAGAAGAAGGCGGAGGACAAGGAGAAGAAGGCCGGCGCGTATGTGCGACGCGAGCGCTACAACGGCGAGGTCACGCGCATCATCGAGCTGCCCAGCGCCTTCACCCCCGACAAGATCAAAGCGACCTACAAGCATGGCGTGCTCAGCCTCGAAATCCCCAAGACTGGGGAGGGCAAACCAACGCCCGTCGAGGTCAAGGTCGAATAGCGTATCACATGTTCGTAGACCCGATTCCGCACCCCCAGGTTGCGCACGGCGCTGGCGAAAGGAAATCGCCAGCGCCGCAACTGCGCGCTCGACACTACTGGCCGGCGCTCACATCCGCTGGCGACCTGGTCTGCTCAGCGTCACTGCGCGGCTGAAAGGTGAGCTGGCCCGCCTGCGCGTCGATGACGATGTCGACGCCGTCGTCAAATGTCCCCTGGAGCACGCGCGTCGCCAAAGGCTGCGTGATCTCGCGCTGGATGACGCGGCGTAGCGGACGCGCGCCGTAGACCGGATCAAACCCCACCCCGGCGAGATGCGCGCGGGCGGCGGGCGTCAGATCGAGCCGCATGTGGCGCTCGGCCAGGCGGCTGCGCAGGTCGCGGAGCTGCATCTCGACCATCTCCGCGATCTGCTGTTGGTCGAGCGGATGGAAGATGACGACCTCGTCGATGCGATTGAGCAGCTCCGGGCGCATAGCGCGGCGCAGCGCCTCGCGCACGCGGCGCTCAATCTCATTCCAGGGCAGCCCCGGCGCACTGAATGCGTCGGCGCCCAGGTTCGAGGTCATAATGACGATCACATTGCGAAAGGTGACGACACGGCCCTGGCCGTCGGTCAGTCGGCCATCGTCGAGCAGTTGTAGCAGGATGTTGAGCACGTCGGGCGCGGCCTTCTCCACCTCA
>DATBTW010000304.1:0-12453 GCA_036559055.1 Ktedonobacterales bacterium | reverse complement strand
CAGCCACGGGCGAAAGCGCTCCTCTTCGCGAGTGAGCGCGCCGCTACCGGAAGCGCGCCGCCAGATGACGGCTCGGCCGTTGCGCTCGGCCCAGACAGAGACAATCCCTGGAGTGGGATCCCATCCCCAGAGCCACTCGTCTTCGACTGAACCCTGCATGGTTTCCTCTGCTGTGGGTCAATGGCCGACCGTTCATCACAGGCGCGCACGCCCCTGGCCCGCATGGCGAGCGAGAACACCCGTTCCAGTGATGGCTCTGCTGTAGTATAGCGCATGATCCTTTCTCGCAGCACACCATGGGCGTCTCGGTCATCATGCGGTCATCAATGACGCCCGCCTGGCGCCGCTCTACGCTGGCGCGAGTTCGCGCACCCGTCGTGTGGTTTGGGCGTATGGCAGTGGGCGAAAACGAGCTGCTGAGCCGAAACGGTCGCGCGGATACCTGCGCTGGGGCGCTCTGCGGGCTGCTATCGGCTACAATCCCTGGAGCGGCGCAGATGGGATGTGGAGGGACAACGTTATGAGCCTGATCTTCGTGGACGTGGAAGCGACGGGCAAAAGCCCGATCAATGGAGTGATGACCGAGTTCGGCGCGGTCGAATACAAGACGCGGCAGACGTTTCATGGCGTGATCTGGGAGAGCCGTCCATCTGACGAGAATCCGGCGGTGAGCGTCGTCACCGGGACGCTGCTGCATCCGCTGGCCGAGGTGATGGCCGAGTTTGCCCACTGGCTGGCCGATCGCGGGAGGGATCGCCCGATCTTCGTGAGCGACAACCCCGCCTACGACTTCCAGTGGATCAACGCGGCCTTCGACGCCTGCGGCATGGACAATCCATTTGGGCATTCGGCGCGCCGCATTAGCGACTTCTGGGCCGGGCTGAACCGCGACTGGAGCAACACCCAGGACTGGAAGCGCTATCGGGTCACGCGGCACGATCACCATCCCGTCCACGACGCGCTGGGCAATCTGGAAGCCTTCGAGCGCATCCTGCGGGAGTTTGGTCTGAAGCCACTGTGACGCTTATCGCTGCGCGCACGCCAGAGCGCCCGGCCAGAGGTTATCTGGCCAGGCGCTCTGGGGAAAGGCGCCGCGCTATGTCGCGCTATTTCGTGGGAGGAATGTTCTGGTTGACGTGGAAGAGGTTTTGCGGGTCGTAGTGCGCCTTGATCTGCGCGAGTCGATCATAGTTGTCGCCGTACGAGGCGCGCACCTGCTCCTCCCCCTCACCCATCATCATGTTGATGTAGCCGCCACCAGCCGAGTAGGGATGCAACGCCAGCCAATAGTTGCGCGCCCAGGCGATCATGCGCTCGTTGTTGGCGGGATCGGGGTCTACCCCCACGATCACCTCGGAGAAGTTGGCGTCGCGGTAGTTGAACGCCATCGCGTCTTTGGCGGGGCTATGCGCCGCGCCGTTGATCGGGTAGAGGTGCATGGTGGAGTACGGCGTGGGCAGTTGCGAACCGTACTTGACATGCAGATCGATGGCCTGATCATTCAGGTCGGTGACGAAGTCGGCCTTCCAGTACCATTGCAGCCCCGGCGGGAAGAGCGCATCAAACAGGCTCTGGAGCGCGGGCCAGGGAACCGGCCCCGCCAGATCCATCGCGGGCGTCCCCACGGCGCGAATTGGCGCGAACCGCTCGGCGGCCTGCCCCTGATCGCCCGTGTAGCACCACACGATGACGCACATCGTCTGCCCCTGATATTGCTCCGGGAAGGGCGGCGCAGGCGGCACTGACACGAAGCCGAACCAGCCATTGATGTCCTGTGGCGCGCCGAGAATGAAATCGCGCCAGAAGGTGAGCACTTCCTTCGCCTGATCGAGCGGCCAGAAAATCGGGCCGCCATAGACTGTGCCGACATCGTGGCAGCGGAACAGGAACGAGGTGACCACCCCGAAGTTACCACCGCCGCCGCGCACCGCCCAGTACAGATCGGGATGCTGATGCTCGTCGGCGGTGACGAGGCTGCCATCGGCCAGCACGATATCCACGCTGAGCAGGTTATCGACCGTCAGCCCATAGGCGCGAGCCAGGTAGCCGATGCCGCCGCCTAGCGTCAGACCGCCGACGCCCGTCGTCGAGATGAAGCCGCTCGGCGTCGCCAGATTGAAAGCGTGCGTCGCGTGATCGACATCGCCCCAGACGCAGCCGCCCCCCACGCGCACCGTCTTTTCCGCTGGATCGACCCGCACACCCTTCAAGCCAGAGAGATCGATCACCAGACCATCGTCGCAGGTTCCCAGGCCAGGCGCGCTGTGGCCGCCGCCGCGCACTGCCAGCAGCAGGCCAGTGTCGCGGGCGAAGTTGACGCAACTGATGACATCGGCGACATCCACGCACCGCGCGATGAAGCGCGGGCGCTTGTCGAACATGCCGTTATACACTTTACGCGCCGCGTCGTAGCCAGCGTCTCCCGGCTGGATCAACTCCCCGCGCACCTGCGCCTTGAAGGCGGTGATACTCGCTTCATCTACCACTGCTACCGTCATCGATGCTCCTCCTCCCTCCCGTTGAGCCGTCACGGCCACTCTGGCGCGTGACTCAGCGCCACAATGAGGGTTCGGGGGAGAGCATAGCGGAGTGGCCGTTAGTGAAGCGTTTGGCGCGGCGCAGATGCGCGCGGATGTGGCGAGCCGCGCCGTTACGTGCGCGTTAGCGGCGGCGCGTGGAGTTGGTGGAACTGTTCGCCAGGGCGTAGGCGTGCGCGGCTTGCAGGTCTGGCGTGTCGAATCCTTCGGTGAACCAGGCGTAGGCGGCGCGCAGCTCGCGCTGTGTCTCGGCGCGTCGCGGGCCGGGCAGCCGCGCCAGCGTGAGCAGCGCGCGCAGCTCCAGCGAGCGCGCCTGCTGGCTGCGCGCGATCTCGACAGCGCGCAGCAGCGCGGCCTCGGCGTCGCGAGGGTCGCGCCCGGCGGCCAACGTCAGCTCGGCGCGCAAGCGTTGCAATTCGGCGTCCCACCAGCGCTCGTTGTGGCTGGTGGACTGCGCCAGCGCCTCGTCGATGGCCAGCAGCCCGTCATCCGGGCGGCCAGCCTGCAAATAGATACGCGCCAGCAGCGAGAAGTAGTACGGCAGGCGCAGTCTGGCCCCGCTCGCTATGAATGCTGTGATGGCGTCGCGCAGCGCGGCGATGTGCGCCTCGTCTGGCCGCTCATCCGCCTGCGCTGCGCAGACCAGAATGGTCGCCCAGGCTTCGTAGTAGGGCGCCTTGTACTCTCTGGTCAGCCGCAGCGCCTCCTCGGCCAGCGTGCGCGCAGTGGGAGCGTCGGCGCTCATCTGCCACAGCAGGGCGAGATACGTGGAGGCCAGCGCCTGATTGAACGGCTGTCCCTTGCTCTGCGCCAGGCGCACGGCGTCCAGCCCGGAGCGCGCCGCCTGCTCCGGAAAGCCGAGCAGCCAGAGCGCGTGCGCGTGCCAGGCGCGCGTATGAGCACCGTAGTCCCAGCCTGTGGAGTCCTGAAGGTGCTGTGGCGGGAGAGGCGCGTGACCGGAAAGTATCTGGACAAATTCGTCGTTGGCCTCGCTCACGCGGCCCAGGTGCAACTGCGCCCCCGCCAGCATCATGTCGGTGAGAGGTGGTACGACGCCATCCGCGCGCCGGTAGAGCGCGCGCAGATCCGCAGCCGCCGCGAGCACGCGTTCGAGGCGCGCCTGCACGGTGAGCAACGACTGCAAGCCATAGAGCGCCTCGGCCCGCTGCGCGTCGTCGCCGACGGTTTCGCACAACACCAGCGTGCGGTTGACGACGACCTCCAGTTCTGGCGCGGTCCAGCCGCGCGTGATGCGATAGAGCGGCTCCAGCGCCAGCAGCAGCCGCAGCTCGCGCCGATCGCGGGCGGCGCCACCAGGGGTCTGTTCCAGCAGGGCGAGGCAGTGACGCAAGAGCTGGATGGCGTCCTCAAAGGCAAAGACCCGCTGCGCCACCAGCGCGGCGCGGTGGTAGGCGGGGATGGCCTGCGCGATGGCGCCACCACGCTCGTAGTGCGCGGCGATCTGCCCGCTGACCGCGTCCAGGTCGTCGGCGTGCAGCGAGGCGAGGGCCAGCGCGACGCGACGATGCAGCAGGCGCCGCTGTGGCGCGCTGATCTCGGCGTAGGCGACCTCGCGCAGTTTGTCATGGGTGAAGTCGTAGGTGTCTGTGCCCTGCTCGCGCACGATGCGCCGCTGCCAGAGTTCATCCAGCGCGCTGACAATTTGTTCTTCGTCGGCATGGCTGACCTGCGTGAGCACCTCGATGCTGCATGCCCGCCCGACGACGGCGGCCAGCGCGGCCAACTCGCGTGCGGAGGGTGAAAGCTGCGCGAGACGGCTGGCGATGACGGCGCGCACACCGGGCGGCAAGGTTTCCTCCTCTGTGGAGACCTCAGGCATGAGGGCGTCTGGCTCGACGCCGGAGCGTCGGTCGAGCAGCTTCTCCAGCCCGGCGCGCACCGTCTCGATGACGAAGAGCGGATTGCCCTCCGTCTCGCCAAAGAGGCGCATCGCGGCGTTCGCGTCCAGCTCGCGATTGGCCATGCGGGCGGCCAGCTCTGCCGTCTCGGCGGCGTCGAGCGGGCCAAGCGCGATCTCCGTCACGGCGACGGTGTGGCGCAGGTGGTTGAGCGTGGCGCGCAGCGGATGCTGCGGCGGCGTCTCCTCCGAGCGCGCCGCGCCGACGACGAGCAGGCGGGCGGCGGGGTCGAAGCGCTCCAGAAAGTGTAGCCACTCCAACGTCTCCTGATCGCACCAGTGCAGATCGTCCATCACCAGCAGCAGCGGCTGCGACGCCGCCAGCGTGGCCAGCGCCAGCGCCCGGAAGAACTGCTGGCGCTGGCCAAATTCAGTTAGCGGCGCATAGGGCGGCGTCTCGGGATGCTCGGTCAGCAGCTCTGGCAACACCCGCGCCAGCTCTGTGAGCAGGAGCGAGTCGAGCCGCCCGATGGACGGGCGCAGCCCCGGACTGCGCAGCCAGTCGATGACGGGCGCGAACGAGAGCCGCCCCTCGACCGCATAGGAGCGCGCCGTCGCGGTGGTGGCGCCCTGCTGACTGGCCCAGCGCGTCAGCTCCTCCGCCAGACGCGACTTGCCGATGCCAGCTTCGCCCGTGATGAGGACGAAGCCAGGGCCGTGGCCAGGGCCGTGCGCGCTGGCTGCCCGCCAGGCCGCCTGGAGCTGCCCCCACTCGCGCTGCCGCCCGACCAATGGCGCTGGCGCCGCCAGCGGATCCGCGGGCTGTGCGGCGGCAGGCGCTGGCTGGTCGCGATGTTCGCTCGCGATGGGCGGGGGCGTCATCTGGAGCAGGCGCTGGTGCAGCTCCTCAGTCGTCTGACTCGGCCCGATGCCAAGCGCCTGCAAGAGCGCGCTGGCGCACGCCTGGAACGCCCGCAGCTCGCCGACGCGGTCGCCCGTCTGCGCTAGCAGGCGCATCAGCGCGCGGTAGGCTTCTTCATTCAGCGGATCGGAGCGGATGAGTTGGCGCGCGTAGCGGATGGCGCTGGCGAGATCGCGCCGCGCCCCGTGGGTCGCCACCAGCCACTCCAGCGCGCGGATATAGCGCTCACGCAGCCGCTCGCGCTCCGGCGCGATCCAATCGTCGTAGCAGCCTGGCAGCAGGTCAGCCTGATACAGCTCCAGGATGTGCTCGCCCGCCAGCCGCAGAGCGGCGCCGTCGGGCGCCGGGTCGTCACGCTCCAGATCGGTCACGGCGCGCTCGAACGCTTCGACATCCAACGACAACGTGACATCAGGTCGCCACTGCAAGGCATGATGATCGACTATCAGTAGAGCGCTGACATCGGGCTGGGCGCCGCGCAGAGCGTGCAGGAGCTGGCGCAGGTTGTTGCGCGCCTGCGCCTCGCTGGAATCGGGCCAGAAGAGGAAGGCGATGCGCTGGCGCAGTTGCGGAGCGTCGCGATGCAGCGCAAGGTAGGCGAGCAGCGATTGGAGACGCGGGGTATTGATCCCCTGGGCCGGGCGATCATCCCAGGTGAGGCGAAAGTCGCCGAGCAACTGGATCTGCGCGATTGGCGCCATCGGTGCACTCTCCAGCGCGCTCCGGCTGGCCAGACTGGCGCAGGGGCAGGTCGCGCGCGGACCGCCTGCGAGCGAACGTCGGGCCATCGTCGCCAGAAGTTGTACATGTCTGACTCTATCATGTCAACCGCAAAAGGGTATAGCGTCACGGCTGGCGCGTCTTCGCGCGCTCATCAGCCTTTCAGGCGCCGCCACGTTGACAGGCGCCGGGGCTATATGGCAGACTGCGCGGCGGAGCCTGATAGATTCAGGACGCCACGTCTCAGCTAGCGAACGGTATATGGCATGATCGACACAACTCTCTCTGCGGCCCTGATTGCGAAGATTCAGAATAGCAAGCAGGTGGCGCTGGTTCCGCACGAGCGTCCCGACGCCGACGCGCTGGGCGCGACGCTGGGGCTGGCGCTGGCGCTCACCTCGGCGGGGAAGACGGCCCGCGTGCTGGTGGGAGAGTTCGTCAATGACTCGCTGCGCTTTCTGCCGGGATTCGCCGAACTGGCGCTGGGTCATTCCGCCGAGGCCGACGCTTTTCTCGCCGCCGCCGATCTGACCCTGGTCTGCGACACGCACGAGCCAACGCTGCTGGGGCGCTGGCTGGAGCCGCTGGAGCGCGTCATCGCACGGGACTCCAGCGCGGTCGCCGTCATGGATCATCACAACCCGAAGGGGGAGCTGATCTTCTCACAGGGCTGGATCGACTCCAGCTACTCCTCCACCTGCGAGATGATGCTGCTCATGCTGGAGCGGCTCGGCTGGCCAGTCGATCAGGATATTGCCAGCGACTTCATGGCAGGCGTCATGTTCGACACCTCGCGTTTCACCAACGCCAATACGCAGCCCCGCACGCTGACCAACGCCGCCACGCTGGTAGAGCGCGGCGCGGATGTGGCGGACATCAGCGGCAGGCTGTTCTCGCTGGGCTCGCCCGCCGAGGTACAGTTGCGCGGCGAGGTCTACGCTGCTATACAGATGGGATTCGCGGGACGCTATGTGTGGGTTGCCATCACCCAGGAGCAGCTCGACCGCCTGGGGCTGGATGAGAGCGCGCTGACTGGATTCAGCAATGATCTACGGCTGATCGAGGGGGTAAAGGTCGCCGCCGTACTCTACGCGACGCAGCCCGACTCTACGCGCGCCAGCCTGCGCTCACGTGATGGCTACGAAGTGCGCCAGATCGCGGAGCAGTATCCCGGCGGCGGTGGCCACTCCGTCGCTGCCGGCTGCCAGATTCCGCTCCCGCTGGAGCAGGCGGCGGCGGACCTCCAAACGAAGATCGCTGCCCTCTTCGCGTCGTGACGAGGCGACCGCCCCCCTGTCCTCCTCTCCCTGCGGGGCGAGGGGGAACCCAGCCCAGGCGTTGCGGCGCGGGCCAGCAAGGTCTGGCGGCAGAATGCCCTTCCACGGATAGATTCTATGGCTTCTGCTTAGCCGCCGCGCGCCGCGCGCTGAAATTGGGCGAGTTGGGCCGCGTCGTCGAGCGAGACGTGATGATAGACCTGCCGCCAGCCGCCCTGTTCGGCGATGAAACGAAAGACGCAGATGCAGCTCGTGCGAACATCGGGCCGTTCGTGAGCCGTACCAGGCTCGTCATTGCGGGCATACTCGCCGCGCTCGCGCCCCGTGAAGACGACCAGCTCGGGCGTCGCATAGGCCACGATGTCCTCGAATACGCTCTGTATCCGCACCGGGCTGGAGAGCATGCGCTGAGAGAGCGCGCTGATGCTGGCTTTGCCCCGGACAAGGCCCGCGATTGGCGTATTGAGCTGAGCGAGGGGATCATCGGCCCAGATCTGCTGGTAGAGGGCCAGCGAACGGGTGTTGAATGCGTAATAGAACGTCTCAAGCGCCGCACGCGCCCCTGCGATGCCGGGAGCGGCGCTCTCAGCTAGCAGGTTCTGTTCGCCGCGCACGAGCACGCCCGTGAGCGCTGTCGCTACCACACGATCATCTGTATTGGCCGCGTTATCAGGTGTTTGCGTCATCACGTTTCCTCCTGCTGCGCGCAGTTGGCTCTTCCGGCAAAAACGTCGGCTGGCGAGCCTGGTTGGCCTCGCGGAGAACCGCCCAAGCGTCCGCCACCGGGCCTACGTGCGCGAGCTTGTCGGGGTTGATCACCGAGCGGATTGTCTGAATCCGCCCATCGCGTATATCGAGTATCAGGGTATTGACGACCTTGCCGTCTCGGTCGCGGAAGATGGCGCCCGGCTGGCCATTCACCGCGTGTGGCTCGATGACGCCGCCGATGCGGACAAATGGCGGGGCGAGCGCAGCCAGCACGCGGGCCACCTGCTCGGCGCCGATGACGCCGCTGCTCCCGCCCCATTGCGGGGCCTTGCCACCGCCGTCGCCAACCATCTGAACCTCGGCGGCGAGCAGTTCCCGCAGGCCGTCAACCTCGCCCTCGCGGAGCGCGTCGAAGAACCGCGCTGCCAGTTGCTCTCGCTCGCCACGATCCGCCTCGAACCGGGGCCGACCCGCGTCCATATGGCGGCGCGCCCGCACCGCGAGCTGGCGGCACGCAGCCTCGGAGCTTCCGACCGCCGACGCGATCTCCGGGAAGCTGAATCCGAACACCTCCCGCAGCACGAAGACCGCCCGTTCGAGCGGGCTGAGGCGTTCGAGCAGCAGCAGGGCCGCCATCGACACCGAATCAGCCAGTTCCGCCGAGCGTTCCGGGTCCTCGTAGGGATCGGTGAGCAGCGGCTCAGGGAACCACGGCCCGACGTACTCCTCGCGCCGGACACGAGCCGAGCGCAGCACGTCGATGGAGAGGCGGGTCACTGTGGTCGTGAGAAAGGCACGGGCCGATGTGGGTACTGTCGGGGATGCCTCGTAGCGTAGCCAGGTCTCCTGGACCGCGTCCTCGGCCTCACTCACGCTGCCCAATATCCGGTAGGCGATAGCGAACAGCCGTGGCCGCAGCGCCTCGAACTCCTCCGCACGGTTCACACCAGTTCCTCCTTGAAGCCCTGACGCCACGATGGGTAGCGCAGCTTCCAGCCAAGCTCCCGCTTAGCCTTGGCATTCGAGAAGCCGCGCCCTTCGGTCATCATCGTCACCGCGACATCCCCGGCCAGCAGCCGCGCCAGCCACGGAGCGACTCGCATCGGTGGCTTGGCGCCAGCGCAGTTGGCCAGATACGGCAGCCACTCGCTGGCGGGGGCGGGTTCATCGTCCACGATGTTGAATACGCCTTGCGCCTGCTGCTCCACAGCCAGAACGGCGGCGCTCGCCGCATCGTCCAGATGCACCCATGAGCTATAGCCAGCGCCGTCTCCGACGAGCGGATAGAGGCGCTTGCGCACCAACTCAACCTGGTCGTCGGTGGCGCCTGGCCCATAGAGCGCGCCGTAGCGCAGGGCCGCGCCACCAGCCTTGAGCACTACCTCTTCGAGATAGCGTATCGCCTCCATCGCCACCTGCGCCACCGACCCCTCTTCCATGTCCAGCGGGTCCGCCTCCGTCTTGACCCATCCGCCCTGACGGATGCCGTTCCAGCTTCCGTAGCTCTGTGCGACGAAGATGGAGACGCCGGTGGCTCTGGCGGCGGCCAGCAGGTGATCCGTCCCTACGGTGCGCAGCCGGATAGTGGGGGCGCTCCAGCGGTCGAAATGCTTGAAATCAGGCTTGCCAGCGTGCGCCATCGAAATCGCGGTCATCTGGTGAATGATCGCGTCCGGTCTGGCCCCGGTCACCGCCTTCCCGACCGATGCCGCATCCAGGCCGTCCATCACGACCGCCTCGGCGCCTAGCTGCTCCAGCGGGCCCAGTTTCGCCGGGTTCGATGTCGTCGCCGTCACCTGATGGCCACGCGCCACGAGCTGCGGTACCAGCCGCCGTCCGATGACACCCGTTCCTCCTGCCACGAACACGCGCATATCGCTCACCTTCCTTCTCATCACAGCATCGACTCTCACACAAGAGACGAGATAGCCCTTGCGAACTGTGACATGGGAAGAGGGGGACGACCCAGTGGAGCGAACCCCATGTACCGGACCACGGAGGAAGTCATCTCAAGGGGTGCGGCGCGAGGCACGCGGGGCAGGGATGGTCGTTACGCGCGTGCGGGGCGGAGGGCGTCGGATGTTGTAGCATACAGAGTGAGCGTGGCGCGCAACACGCTGGCGCCTCGCCCCGTAGACTGAGAGCGAGGGCAGCGTGGCCCGTGGAGCGCTCGACGGGACATGGATGGGGGAATCGCTTGCACATCGTGCTGAATTTGGTGGCAACCTACGGCTATATCGTCGTGCTGCTGGTGGTGATGGCGGAGAGCGCCGGACTGCCGCTGCCAGGCGAAACCTCACTGCTGGTCGCGGGGGCGTTGGCCGCCACGGGCCACCTGTGGCTGCCGGGTGTCATCATCGCCGCCGCCGCTGGCGCGATCCTGGGCGATACCGCTGGCTACTGGGTTGGTCGCACTTCGGGGCTGCGCCTGCTGCGCCGCCATGGCCACCTGCTACGCTTCGACGAGCGCAAGCTGGAGCAGGCAGAACGCTTCTTCGCGCGACACGGCGAGAAGGCCGTCTTCCTCGGTCGCTTCGTGCCGATCGGGCGCATCTTCAGCGCCGTGCTGGCGGGCGTCAGCCAGATGCGCTACAGCCGCTTCCTCTTCTGGAACGCGACGGGCGGCATCGTGTGGGCCGCGCTGATGGGAACACTGGGCTACCTCTTCGGCCACCAACTCCCGCTGCTGGAGCGGCTCGTAGGGCGCTTTGGCTTCGGCTTGCTGGCGGCGCTGCTACTGTTCATTGCGGCGCGCGTCGCGTGGAGTCGGCGCGAGCGACTGGCGGCCTGGTGGGCGCACGCGCGCAGCCAGCCACTCGACCTCGGCGCGCTGCGGCAGATCTTCTTGCGGCGCTGGCGGCTGGCGGCCATCGGCATTGGCCTGGCCACGCTGGGCGGCGCAGGGCTGGCGCTGGCGTTGCTCACCGATGTGATGTAGCGCATCTGGACGCGAAGGAACGCGACGCTGGAGCGCCAGCCAGGCGCCGATTCCGGCTAGAAAGGCAGATGCGGCATCATCAATCCACTCTCCGACGCGCATCCGCAGGCAGGCGCTGACCCCACATCAGCACCATCGCCGCGTGGGCATCGATATCCGCGCCTGCGCCGCTACCTCCAACGTGGTCTGCTGGGCTGCTTCATCTTGGTGGCGCTGGGCGCGCTGGTGGGCTGGAGCTATCTCGCCTCGCTGCCCAGCGTCGGCGACGCCCAGCAGCGCGTGGACGCCATCGTGCGGGCGCGGCACGGCGTGGAGGTCGGGACGCCGCCACCGTCGAAGGTGGCGCAGGCAATTGTCGCCGTCGAAGATGCGCGCTTCTACACCAACCACGGTATCGACGCGCCGAGCATGCTGCATTTCACCTGGGGCTATCTCACGACCGGCTCAGCGCAGCAGGCCGGGATGGAGGCTGGCGCGACGATCACCGAGCAACTGGTGAAGATCCTCTATGTTCGGCAACCGGGAACCATCGGTGGCAAGCTGGAGATGCTGGGGCTGGCGCTGAAGATGAATCAGACCTACTCCAAGCCGCAGATTCTGGAGATGTATCTCAACGTCATCTACTATGGGCATCAGGCATATGGCATCGCGCAGGCCAGCGAGACCTATTTTCACCTCGCGCCAGACCAACTCAACTGGGGGCAGGCCAGCATGCTGGCCGGGCTGCCCCAGGCCCCCACAGACTATGACCCCTTCCAGCATTTCAGCCTGGCGCGCGAGCGGCAGAGCCATGTGCTCTCGCGGCTGGTCGCCACGGGTGTGCTGACGCCCGCGCAGGCCGCCGCCGCCTACGCCGAGACACCCAGCCTGCCAGCGGCTCGCTGATCTGGCTGATCTCGCGGCGTCAGAGATGGACACCGTAGAGTGCGAAGAGCCAGTACGCCGAGGTGAGCCACAGCCCCAGGATGATGGTGAAGAGCGCGCTGCCCGCCAGGGCCAGCAGCCAGCCCGGCGCGCGCCGCTGCCGCACCAGCAGCACCTTGGCGACGAAGACACCGTAGATGAACGCGCCAAGCGTGGCGTGGATCATGATGCGCGTGTCGGGTGGGTTTAGGCCGAGGTCGAAGAGGCAGTTGAAGGCGACGGGCAGCGTGAGGGTGATAGCGATGCGGCCCGACCAGCGATGCATGAAGCTGTAGAGCCGCGAGTGGGTCGAGAGATGAAATAGGCCAAACATGCCCGCCGCCGTCACCAACTGGCCGCAGGCGAGCGCGAGCGCCGCACTGGCCAGCCATGCCTTCATATAGAATGTGTCGCTGAAGAAGAGGTGGACATCGGGGACGGGATGCGGCGTGGCGACCATGTAGCGTTCCAGCAGCCCGACCGCCTCGGCCACCAGCGCGCCCAGCGCCAGCGCGGCAGCCAGCCGGATGCGTACCGGCCCACGCCGCCCTTGGTCTGCGGCCAGTGGCGCCTCATCCGCGCGGCTGACG
>DATBTW010000303.1:0-5234 GCA_036559055.1 Ktedonobacterales bacterium | reverse complement strand
CGGCGTTTCGCTCGCAGGCGCGCTCATGAGGCATGCCGCGCGGGCCGCGTGCGTGGCTGGGCGCCTGGCTCGGTCGGCAGAGCGGCGGAGCCAGCGCTGAAAAGGTCATCGTACGTGGCGAGCTGCCAGCCGCGCGCCAGCAGCTTCGCCACCAGCGCGATCTGGCGACGCACACGCGGGCCGGTCGGCTCGCTCTGCGGGTGTAGATAGACGCACGCCACCGACGCGGCGGGCAGCTTCGTCCAGCGAACGAGCATGTTGAACGTCTGCACGCCCAGCTCCTGCGTTCTCCCGGCGCCCATGTAGCCCACCGCTGGCGTCTGGATGCGCCACTTGCTCCACAGGTCGCGCACGCCGAACATGCTGATGAGGTAGCGCATCCCGGCGCGCGTCAGGGCCGCCTCAGCCGCCGCATTGCTCAGCCAGCCTGGCGCGCAGAAGGTCGTCGGGCGCGGCAGCCCGACCTGTTCGAAGTCGTCCAGCCCCTGCCGCAGCAACGTCTCGGCCTCCTCCGGCGCCAGCGTAAGAAACTCCGCCGCATCGCGGGCGAAGAGTCGCGCGCGCAGGCGGCGCAACCACGGCCCCTCGAAGATGGCGCCTGGCTCCGGCTGGTGAGTGTAGCCATGCAGCGCGAGCTGGCTGCCCGCCGCGACCTGCGCGCTCAGCAGTTCCACCAGGCTGGGCGCATCGGAGAGGAGCGCGTCGCCGTGCCAGTCGGGCGTGACCAGCAGCGACACGCGCCGCACGCCAATCGCCGCCAGCAGATCGAGCTGCGCGCGGATGGCTCCCTCGAAGGGCGGCGCGACATCGTGCAAAGCGACCACGAGCTGGCGGGCCGCGCGGGGCTGGCGCTGAGGCATGGCTGCGACTCCTCATCCTGAAGGATCAGCAAGGGATTGACAAGGATCAGCAGAGTTCAGCGGGACTGCGGCAGGCAGGCTGGCGCCACGACGGGCGTAGCGCCCTCCTCGCCGCCACGCGCCCCTGTCCGCAGAATCGGCGCCGCCCTCCCACTATCTCATCCTCGATGCCCGGCGGCGCGCAGATCAGCCGACGCGCTCGGTCTGCGCGTCCTCATCGTCCCTTTCTGCATCGGCTGCATCAGCGCCGATGACTGGATAGCGCGGGGTGAAGCGATACTTCAGCTTGCGCTGGATGTCGCGCAGGGCGCCGACATTGCGGTAGAGCGTGATGACCTCGCCATCGGACGAGACGAGCGCCACCGAGCCTGCCAGCCGCGCGATCTGCGGCAGATGGCGGTGCTGCGCGGGGATGTCGCGGCGACCGAGGAAGTAGAAGCGCACACCTGTCCGCTGGATCAGGCGGCCCCAAGTGAGGATGTATTCGATGGCGCCAGCGAGATTGCGCTGGGCGGCGCGGCGGCTGGCATGGCGCGACTGGCGCACGGGAGCGTCGAACGCCTGCACATCGGCCAGCGCGAGGCGGCGCGGACGGTGAGCGGCGCGAGCAAGGACGGCGCCAGAGACAGTGGCGTGCTGGAGATCGTTCCGCATGGCAATCCTCCTGAGAGAATGCGAGCGCCGAAGCGCGACAAAACGACATGAATGGCGGATAACGGCAGATGCGGATAGAGGGCGATGGCAAGAGACTACGTCTTGTGAGTGATTGAGTGGGGATATTGCGTCTATTCGCAGTGTGAGTAGCGAAACCGGAAATGCTCTTGTGTGCGAGTTTCGCGGCGCGCGGTCGCAGATGGCCCGGCATGATAGAATACGTGGCGTACTTAGAAATGGTTGTAGCGCACAGTTGGCTACACCACCAGATGCTCAACGGATGTCTCATATCCCCTGGACGGAGAGAACAAACGGCATGACCGAGTCGGATCACCCGCAGGCCGCGCGACGCCGCGCGCCTCAACGTGTCATCATCGGCGGCGTGGGCGCGCTGCGACTCACCCTCGCCGAGGTGGTTTCCGTGGCGCGCGAGCGTGCGGAGGTGGCGCTGGCCCCCGGCGCGCTGGAGCGTGTGCGGCTGGCGCGGGCCTTCGTGGATCGGCTCACCCAGGAAGATCGCACCGTCTACGGCGTCACCACGGGCTTCGGGCATCTCAGCCGCGTCAAGATTCCGCCTGAGCAGGTCGAGGCGCTGCAGCGCAACTTGATTCGCAGTCACTCCAGCGGCGTTGGCGAGCCATTCGACATCCCCACCGCTCGCGCCATCATGCTGCTGCTGGCCAATAGCCTGGCGCGCGGCCACTCCGGCATCCGCGAGCAGACGCTGCACCTGCTGGTGATGGCGCTCAATCGTGCGGTGACGCCAGTCATCCCCACGCGCGGCTCGGTGGGGGCCAGCGGCGATCTGGCTCCGCTGGCGCACCTCAGCCTGGCGCTGATCGGCGAGGGCGAGGCGTGGTATGAGGGCGAACGTCTGCCCGCCGCCGAGGCGCTGAAGCGCGCCGGCCTGGCGCCCATCACGCTGAACGCGAAAGAGGGGCTGGCGCTCATCAATGGCACGCATGTGATGGAAGCGTGCGGCGCGCTGGCGCTGGCCGACGCGCTGCGCCTGACCCGTGCGGCGGAGGTGGCCGTGGCGATGAGCACGGAGGCGCTGCTGGGCAGCTACGTTCCGCTCGACCCGCGCATCCACGCGCTGCGCCCGCAGACCGGCCAGCCTCGCACGGCGGCGCGCATGCGGCTGCTGCTGGACGACAGCGAGATCAATCGCAGCCATGCGAATTGCGGGCGTGTCCAGGATCCGTACAGCCTGCGCTGTGCGCCGCAGGTGCTCGGCGCCGCCCGCGATGCGCTGGGCTTCTGCGAGCAGGTCTTCTCCGCCGAGCTGGGCGCCGTGACCGACAATCCGCTGCTCTTCCCCGATGACGGCGACGCGCTGACCGGCGGCAATTTCCACGGCCAGCCGCTGGCGCAGGCGCTCGATCTGCTGGCCATCTCGCTGGCGCATGTGGCCAGCTTCTCGGAGCGCCGCTCGTACAATCTGACCGGCCCGCACGACTGGGATACCGGCGAGAACCGTATCCCGCTCTTCCTGACGCCGGAGCCAGGCCTGAACTCTGGCTACATGATTCCGCAATATGTCGCGGCGGCGCTGGTGAATGAGATCAAGGTGCTGGCCCACCCCGCCAGCATCGACTCAATCCCGACCTCCGCTGGCATGGAGGATTTCGTGAGCATGGGCGCAACCTCGGCGCTCAAGCTGCGGCAGTCGCTCGATCTGGCCTATCGCGTCATCGCCATCGAATTCCTGCTGGCGGCGCAGGGGCTGGACTTCCGCGCGCCGCTCAAGCCGGGGAAGGGCGTGGCCGAGGCGCACACCGCCGTGCGTGGCGTCGTACCGACCCTGCGCGACGACCGCCCGCCAGCGCCGGACATCGAGGCGCTGGCGGAGGCGCTGCTCGCGGGCCTGCTGGATGACCTGGTTCCAGAGGACTCGCTGACCGACACAGGCCGTCGTCTGCGCACGCCCACCGCGCCGGTTGACACGACCGATGGGGACGAGCCGCCGCAGCAGCCCGAAGACCCCACCGCCGACCGCGCCGGGCGTGGCCGACATTAAGGTAGCTCTCGGCCTTGAAAGGCCGGAGCACGCAAACGGCGGCATGAATGCCGCTGGCGCTGAGCGGGGCAGGTATGCCCCATCCGTTCCGTGCGTCGGCCATTGATGGCCGCGAACAGAAGCTTGCCATCAGAGTAGAGAGTTCGAGCAGAGAGATGATACTGTCGGATAGCGACATCCTGGCGCGCCTGGAGCGCGGCGACATCACCATCACGCCCGCGCCCAATCTGGAGATACAGCTCCAGCCCGCCTCGCTGGACCTGCGGCTGGGCTACGACTTCCAGACCTTCAACTATACCCGTCAGGCGCTGATCGACCCCTCCGATCCGGCGACCTTCGATCAGCTCACCAGCCTGACGCAGTTGCAGGATGGCGAGCGCTTCCTGGTGCATCCGGGGGAGTTCACGCTGGCCACCACCCTGGAGCGTGTCGAGATTCCCAATGACCTGCTGGCGCGGCTGGAGGGACGTAGCAGCATCGGGCGGCTGGGCATCGTCATCCACAGCACGGCGGGCTATGTGGATCCCGGCTTCAAGGGCAAGATCACGCTGGAGATCAGCAATCTGGGCCGCATCGCCGTGGCGCTCTACCCCGGCATGCGTATCTGCCAGATCGCCTTCGAGGAGATGAGTTCACCCGTGCGCAAGGGCTATGGCGAGCGCCACGGCTCCAAATATCAGGGGCAGAACGCGGCCACCGCCAGCCGCCTTTTCCAGGACAACGAGTTCAAGAAGAAGTGAACGAAACCTCTCACTCCAGGTCGCGGCTGAGGAAGACCAGGCCGTCACGGCGCTCATCCTCGGTGAAGCCGAGCCGCTGGTAGAGCGCGATGGCGTCCTGCCAGGGGACATCCGTCTCGACCCACACACGCCGTCGCCCCAGCCGCCGCGCCTCGGCCAACAGCTCGGCGACGATGGCCTGCGCGATGCCCTGGCGGCGGCGATCACGGCGCACGGAGACGCGCACGAGCTGGCACGTCGTGCCGTCTGGCTCGTAGATCAGCGCGCCCGTCCCCACCAGCGCGCCCGCCTGCTCGGCCACCAGGAAGCGATGCCCCTGCGCCAGATAGCGCGCGGCGATGTCGTCGAGGTCGGGGTTGCGCGTCTCGTCAATAGCGCCGAATCGCTCGCCCAGTCCGGCCAGAATCAGGGCGCGGGCGGCGCGCTGGTTGGCGGGCGTGAAGGCGCGCGCGGTGACGGGCGTCGGCATGGACATGCTATTCTCCTCCCAACCAGCATTGTACACGGCGTCCGTTGCTCAGCCTGAATACCGTTTTCCAAATCAAGCACTTCTGCAGGAATGATCATAGGCCCAAACGGATTTCCGCTATGTCGCGCCGGAGCGGTACTTCTCTCTACGAACACGGGGCGACCTGCCACCTTGGCGCAGGGTGCGATAGAATAGCCGATATGTGGCATCGCGCGATTTGGAGGCTTTGATGACACAGACATTGTGGACGAACACTGCCGACGACATTCTTGAGCCGAGTACCAAAGCCTTAAGCCCGGAATCGTCGTCCACCTCCCCCGCTGCGCGTGAAGCTCTATTTCAGCGTTTCCGTTCTCGGATCGTGCACAACCCAGCGCTCGACCGCAGCATTGTGAGCTATCAGGCGAATAAAGGCATTCCGTTCTCTGGCTGGTTCAAGTATCGCGAAGGCTTCGCAGAAGAGCTTGTGAGATATCTGCTTGGAACTTTGC
>DATBTW010000302.1:0-7644 GCA_036559055.1 Ktedonobacterales bacterium | reverse complement strand
GTAGGCATGTGCCGACCGATATGCACGACATGCTCACTTTCCGCTGGCGCCCTGCTTCACACTGCCGCTCGCAGCGCGCCTGAACGTCATCGCTCTGCTATGACTCGTCGTTGTGGGTGAGGGGGCCAGAGCGCGCGGCGCGCTGGCGCTCCAGCTCGCGCGCTTCTTCGGCGTCTCCGGCATTGACGGCGTCGCGGATGCTCTGGGCGGCGCGCTCGCGCAGCGCCTCGGCCATCTCAGCGCGCGGCAGGTCCGGGCGCGGCAGCAGATCGAGGCTGGTGAGGCCAAATTGCTGCAAGAACTCCGGCGTGGTGCCGAAGAGCACCGGCCGCCCGACCGTCGCCGCGCGCCCGACCTCCTGCGCCAGCCCATGCTGCAGCAGGCTCGCCAGCGCGCGGTCGCTATTCACCCCGCGAATCCCCTCGATCTGCCCGCGCGTGATCGGCTGGCGATAGGCGATCACGGAGAGCGTTTCGAGCGCGGCGGTGGTCAGCCGCACCTGCGCGGGCAGACCCAGCAGCGCGGCCACGAAGCGCGCATGCTCCGGCGCGGAGACCATCTGCGCGCTGGCGCCCATCGACTGCACACGCACGCCACGCACGCCGCGCTCCAGCTCGCTGGCCAGCGCGGCCACAGCAGACCGCACGCGCGCCTCATCGGCTCCCGTCAGCCGCCGCAGCTCGCTCACCTCCAGCGGGCGCCCGGCGACGAAGAGCAGACTCTCGATGACGCCGCGCAGTTGCTGCGGCTCCAGCGCGTTCCCCTGCGCCTCCAGCGCCAGCGGCTGCGGCGTGGCGGGCGTCTGCGGTGTGGCGGCGGCGATGGCCTGGCGGGCGCGCTTCTGCTGCTCGCGAACCGCTTTCGCGTCCAGCTTCTCCGCTGGCTGCTCGTCCGGCGCTGGCGAGTTGGATGATTCAGGCGCTTGTGGCATGCTCGCGTCCTCTGGCGTCCTCGCGCTCACGCGATGGCGCTCGCAGCGCGCATCAGGGTGAATCACGGATGGGAAACACTGGAACAAACTGTATCATGCGGGCGTCCGAGCCGTATAGCCTGAGGAGGAAGCGTCGCTTGCGCGGCTGGCGCGCCGTGCTATACTGGCTCTGTCGCGCGCGCCTCACCGTGCTCTTGCCGCAGCGACCATCTCGCGGCGGCGCACAGGCGCAGCGCACATTTCATCCAGGTCGTTTTCATTTCGCCATCGCGCAGTCATCATGGCCCGGCGGGGCCATCCAGTTCCCTTTCCGGGCGCGAAGCGCCTGGCGGGGTCGCAATCATGAGCGCAGTCATGCGTATGGGGAGGCGATATGATCGGTTCGCTCGCTGGGAGCGCGAGGCTCAGGCGTGCGCTCGCAGCTCTGGCGATGATGGGCGCGCTGGCGCTGCTCCTCGGCGCACTGACGCCCGGCGCACAGGCCGCTCCCCAGGTGAAGGGTGATCCCAGTTCCGTCTCGCTCGACATCACCCAGCCCGCGCCCAACAACGGCTTTGCCGAGGGGCCAGTCGGCGCGAATCTAGTGGTGCAGGGGCAGGCCACGGCGGGCGACACGCTCCAGATCGGCATCGCCTCGCGCAGCGCTGGCTGCACCACGTCGAGCTTCCAGTCGCTGAATCTGAGTACGACGGTCGCCAGCGATGGCACGTTCTCGGCCACCTTCGCATGGCCGCAGATCGCCAATGATGTGGGCGGCGCGTACTATATCTGCGCGCAGGACGCGACCGCCAGCGCGCTTGGCGCCACGACCTCATATTTCCGGGTCGATTCCGCCAACCCACCCGCCATCTCCGTGACCGAGGTGAATGATCCTAACGCCACACCGCCTGGCCCCGGCACGCCCACCCCGACGACCCCCAACCCGCCCAACGGCACGTTCTATTCCGGCGGATTCGTCGAGGTCAAAGGTCAGAACTTCACCCCCGGCGGCACGGCGATTCAGATTATCGTGACACCTGTGCAGATCTCACCGGCCACCGATAGCACGCCGCCGTTGCAGATCCTGAAGGGCAACAGCGTCACGAGCCACAACGGCTCGTTCGATGTCATCGTGCAGTTGCCGGGCGACAGCACTGGCCCGCTCTACATCAACGCCACCTCGACCGATGGCACCAGCAGCGTGCTGCCAACACTGGTGGGCAGCCAGTCGGCGAAGGTAACGCTCGCTCCGACCCCAACCACCGTGCCATCACCCTCGCCGTCCGCATCGCCGTCAGCCTCGGCGACCAGCGGCACAGGCTCCAACTCGACGGGGAACACTGGCCCCGGCACGGGCCGGATCATCGGCGCCATCGCGCTGGGCCTCTTCAGCGCCATCTTCTTCATCCTGGGCGTGGCGATGCTGATCTCCGCCTCAGGCATGGGCGGCGACGCGCCTGGCGGCCCCGGCAGCCGCCCGCAGGTGCGGTAGAGACCACCACCCCCAGCCCCTCTCCCGCTGTGCGAGGGAGGCGCTGGGGGGTGGTGCGTCAGTGTGTGGAGACTCCTACGACCGCAAGTTGGTATCCACCGTCGTTGCGCACTGCTGAAGCTGACTCTGGCTCGCCATCACTGGCGAGAGATAGCTTTCTGTGAAGCAATCGAAGATGAACGAGCCTTCGAGCACATAGAAGATGTGGATGGTGGCCGAATTACCATTCTCGCTCCCTGTCACCTCCACATATGCCGCCTGGTCGCCTATGCCCGATACCATGTTGAGCGTCGTGATGGTCAAGTTGGTTCCGGCGGCCTGGGATAACTCGGATTGAATATCACTTTGCGGTATCGGGTCGGGTCCATGATAGGGGATGAAGTAGATGACCAACAGGACCTGTGAGGGAGACACGACATAGTTGCAGGCGCCGCTCAGGGCGTTGTTGGGATTGCCTTGCGTGATCGAGGTCGCCGGAGTCGACGAAGGGATGATCTGGTTCGCTGTAGCAAGCGGCAGGAGTTTTGTACAGTAGGCGACTGTGATCTGCTGGAGCCCGATGGTTGCTGTCGGCCCAGGCGCTGTAGCTGTCGGCGAGGCGCCGTTCGACGACGAACCGCCAGACCCACTGGATGTTCCGCCGCTGCTGCACGCGGCCAGCGCCAGCATGCTGCACAGCAGCACACCGATCCCCACGCGATAGGTCAGATTTCCATGACGAGCTGACTGCTTCGATGTGGCCATATCCTTCTCCCCTTCTTCACGCTTCGCGGTGAAACGGGCGCCTGGCGCGGCGCATACGATACCGCCAGGTAGGCTGTGCTACACTGCTTTGCGTATGCGCTGGCATAACCGAATCCACCGCACGCCTATCTGCATGAGCGTCAATCGCAAGCGTACATTGCGGCATGGTCAGGCGCCAGTGACGAAACCACGGAATCACCGGCAGAATCAGGAAGGCGTGCGCCTCCGGGAGGTTGCACATGGACCATCCAGAGCCGCTCACGCTAGCGCTGGCGCTCCAGCAGTTGCGGACGGCGCGCGGCTGGACCCAGGAAGAGCTGGCTGAACGCTCCAGCGTGAGCATCCGCACGATCAGCGACATCGAGCGCGGTGTCAGCCGCTACCCGCATCGCGATACCCTGCGCCTGCTGGGCGCGGCGCTGGAACTCACCGAGGATGAGGCGGCGCTCCTGCGCCCCGGACGTTACGCCCACGCCGCCCATCAGGTAGCAGGGCCAGCAAGCGGTGAACTGTTAGCAGATGGCTCGCCGAGTGCAGCAACGCCGCTCATTGGCCGCGCGAATGAACTGAGAGCATTGCAGGCGGCGCTCGCTGAGGATCATGATCGCCTTATCACGCTGACCGGCCCAGGTGGGATCGGCAAGACCCGCCTGGCGCTGGAAATGATCAGCACAGGAGCGCCAGAGTCCTTTGAGGATGTGGTGTTCGTCGATCTGGCTCTGGTGGCCAACGCAGCGTATGTGCCGTCGGCGGTGGCGCACGCGCTGGGCATCCGAGAGCGAGCAGGCCAACCGCTGAGCGAGACCCTCAGAGCGGAGTTGGGGGACAAGCGCCTGCTGCTCATCCTCGACAACTTCGAGCATGTCCTGGAGGCGCGCACGCTGCTGAGCCAACTCCTCGAACACTGCCAGAATGTGCGTCTGCTCGTCACCAGTCGGCATCCTGTCGAGATCCCCGGCGAGCGCGTCGTCACGCTGCCGCCGCTTGCTCTGCCGGATTCACGTCGCCCCATCTCCACCGATCTGGCGCTGAGCGCCCCAGCGACCATGCTCTTCATCGAGCGCGCTGCAAGCGCGCAGCCAGGATTCGCTGTCACGCCCGCTGCCGCGCGCGCCATCGCCCGGATTTGCGCCCGATTGGGCGGCATCCCGCTGGCCATCGAACTGGCCGCCGCCTGGTCTGATCGCCTGGCGCCGCAGGAAATCCTGCTCCAGCTCTCATCAGCGAGCGGCCGTGGATTACTCTCGCTCCTCACGCGGCGCACAGACGCTGGCTCCGCGCGCCAACGCTCGATGCGCGACGCAGTGGCCTGGAGTTATCACCTGCTGGATGGGCATGAGCAAGTCGTGTTCCGGCGCCTCGGCGTGTTCGTAGGAAGCTGGTCGGTTGAAGCGGCGGAAGCCATCTGTGGGGCGACGCGACCTGCCACAGCCACGCGCGACGCCGCTCTACGGCTGGATGAGCAGCGTGATCCCTCCGATCAACTCGACCAGATTGACCAGGATGATAGTCTGGCCGCGTTGACCCAACTTGTTCACCACAGCCTGATGTTCGCCACGCCATCTGGCGATGACTCGATGCGCTTCAGTATGCACACCACCATTGCTTCCTACGCGCAAACCTTGCTGGACGAACGCAAGGAGCGTGCGTCGCTCGCCCGGCGGCACGCCGAGTATTTTACCGGTCTCGTGGAGCGCCTGGAGCAAGAACTGACCGGCCCACAACAACGACAGAGTCTCATGCGATTGATAGACGAGTATGGTAACATCCGTGCGGCGCTGCGCTGGGCGCGCGAACACCACGAAATTGATCTGGGCTTGCGGCTCGCGGGCGCGCTCTGGTGGTTCTGGGAGACACGAGGCTACGGAGTCGAGGGGCGTGAGTGGGTCGAGGGCATGCTGGCGCTCGCGGAAGCTCCAGGGACGCTTGTGCACGATGAGAGTCTCGCCCGTGCGCTCTATTGCGCCACGATTCTGGCCGCCGGGCGCCACGACTACGCGCGCGCCGAGCAATTCGGGCGCGCGTTCTTTGCGAAGACCAACCAGCCTGCCAAACGTGCCAGGGCGCTGCTGACGCTGGGCAATATCGCCAAGTTTCGTGGCGATCTGGCGCAGGCCGACCAGTTGTACTCCGATGGCCTGGCGATCTTGCGTGAATTAGGTGATACGCGCGGCGCGCTCGTCGCCCTCAACAATCTCAGCGCGATGCTCATCGAGCGCGGCGACCTCGACCGCGCGCTGCCGCTCATCGAGGAGAGTTTGTCGCTGAAGCGCCAGGCTGGCGACCGCCGTGGCATCGCAGTCAGCCTGATCAACCTCGGCGAACTCCAGCGACTGAAGGGCAATATGGCCGCCGCACAGCAAACGCTGGAAGAGAGCCTCCAGATTTTCCAGGATCTGGAGGATCGGCAGGGAACCTCAGTCGCCCAGAGCAGCCTGGGCGAACTGGCCTATGCCCAGGAAGACTTCGCGCAAGCGGCAGAGCGTTTTTCCGCCAGCCTGAGCCTGTATCAGCGTATGGAGGATTCGGCAGGCGAGGCGCAGGCCCTCCAGCATCTCGGACGAACCTATGCGCGCCTGGGCGACGCGCAACAAGCGGAGGAGTATCTGCGCGCCAGCGCCGACCGCTTTGAGGCGCAGAACCAGGTCTCGCACATGCTGGAGAGCCTGGTGATGTTGGCAGGCGTCGCCTGGGAGCATGGGGAGCGACCGCTGGCCGAGCAAGCGCTCAGTACTGTACGAGAGCGTCTGAATCGCTCGCCTGGCGCGTCTGGCAGCCAGGTCGCGCTCTCACCTGCGGCCCAGGCTGAATATGCGCGCCTGCTAGCGTACATCCCGGATCCGTCTGAAGCAGCGCGCCACGCCGAAGAAGCCGAGGAACAGGAGGGCGCATAGCGCCGTCCGCCGCCTGAAGGCGCCGTAGGAAGCCCCCACCCCCAGCCCCTCTCCCGCTTTGCGGGTGAGGGGCGCTATTGCGCAGCGCCGCTCGCCTGGCTCAACCTTCCGGCTCCCTCTCCGCCTGGGATGGGGCTGGGGTGAGGGCCAACCGCGCGCGGATCGCTGCGAGCAGGGCGGCCTCGCCATCCGTCAGGCGTGGCTGGCCGCCGGTGAAGGTGTCGAGATGCTGGGTCAGCAGATCGCAGAGCGCCAGCAGCGCCGCCCGCACGCTCGCCGCGTCCCAGCGCGCCACGGCGCCCGCCAGCAGCGCCTGCGTCTCAGCGCTGGCCGTCTGCTGGAATGCCTGCATGCTGCGCTCGGCGTCGGGCGTGGCCAGCGTCATCAGCAGGTCGCGCGCCTCCTCCAGTGAAGCCAGCGCCGACCACAGCCGCCCACGCGCCAGCGCCTTCGAGACGTAGAGCGCGGCGCGCACGCAGAGCGCCAGCGACGCCTCTGGCGCCTGCGACTCGTTATGGACATTGGCCCGCCCCGCCGCGCGAATCTGCTCCTCGGTGAGCCGCCCCCAGAGCAGCCGCATGCTGGCGATGATGTTGGGGCTGGTCGTCGCCAGCGAATGATAGCGAATCGAGAAATCGGCGAGCGAGGCCAGCACGACCTCGCCATCGTCGCCACGGCGCGGCGCGATCAGCGCGGGCCGCTCGCCTATCGCCTCGCATAGACGCGTGATCTCCGCGACCGGCTCGATCTGGGCGTCGTCGGCGATGACGACATCGAGGTCGAGATCGGAGTCGGGGCGCCAATTGCCGCGCCCCACGGAGCCGAATACGATGAAGGCCAGCGCCCACGGCTGCCGCGCGTAGTATTCTGTCATCGCTCGCAGCAGCCGCTGATGCTCCGGCGAACCTGGCCAGGTCGTCGGCATGGATGGTGCGTCCATCGCGCGTCTCTCCTCTGTCTTGCGCTCATGGGGATAGCCACCACCAAGACTACCGCCGCTTACTCTTGCCTCCTCGCCCGCTGCCCTTGCTGCTGCCCTTGCCGCTGCCCTTGCCGCCACGCGCAGGGCGCGGAGGGCGGCGCTCCGCCGTATAGGACGTGGTGGGCAGCGCTTCGAGCGCCTCGCCCGCGCGCTGGGCGGCCCGCTCGGCGCGGGCTGGCATGCTGGCGGCCTCTGTCACGCGCAACTGCCCCAGCAGCGCAGCCAGCAGCAGCGCGGGCCAGCCGAGCGGCCCTGGTCGCTGGCGGATCGTCAGGCGCAGGCGCGCTGTGTCACTCGCTTCACCCGGCGCCGCTGGCTCTGGCTCCAGCGCGCACGCCCATTGGAGGTTGCTGCGCCAGGCCGGGTAGGCCGTCTCCCAGGTAAACGCATGCGGCGGCTGATACTCCGCCAGCCGCATGGGGATGCTGCGGCCACGCTGGCGGGTCATGCGGAAGCGCCACGTCGCCCCGGCGCGCAGCGGTCGCACGGGCGGCTCTGGCAGCGCCACATTGGCGAACCACTCGTCGGCGTGGCGCGGGTCGGCCAGCCAGCCGAACGCCGCCTCCGCCGGGCAGGCGATGCTGACCTCAGCGCTGCCCTCGCGCATACCGCATGCTCCTTC
>DATBTW010000301.1:0-2312 GCA_036559055.1 Ktedonobacterales bacterium | reverse complement strand
CGCCGCGCTGTCGTTGCGCTGTCAGCCAAGCGTCCAGACGATCAGCGAACTTAGTTCAAGGCTCATCAGCGCCAGATGCTTGCCATCGGCTGACCAGCGCATCTCTTCGCCGACGAGGGATGGGCTGAAGTCGAGTTGCGCGGAGGCGTAGACGGAGGTGGGTATGGGGAGTGTCGTCACGACGCGCCCCGACCTTGCCCCATAGACGATCACTTGCCGCCCACCGCCTCCATTCCAGTCGGCGAGCCGCTGCCCATCTGGACTCCAGTTCAGCGAGAGATCCTGGGGCGTTGGGCCATAGAGCGCGGTCATGGCCGCATCGTGCGTCGGCAACAGCGGCGCGCTGGCCCATCCCGCTGCCTGAATCTGCGCGGCGCTGGGCTGCGGCAGCCTGAAGGTATCGATGCGACCACCATAGTAGGCGGGCGCCAGCAGATACGCCCCATCTGGTGACCAGGCGGCAAAGCGCGTGAAAAAGAGGTCGAGGCCTGGCACGGCGGTACCAACGCCATTTGATTCAGTGAAGCCGAGCCTGGTCGAGCCTGGCTGCCAGATCGTGAAGCGAGCGTCGCCGGAAGGATTGCCCACCGGAACCAGCGGCGCGGGCGCGGGCGCTTGCCCCGCGCTGAGGCTGCTGTCTGGCAGCAAGGCGCCACCCGCGCCCCAGTGATAGCCCAGCGCGGGCGGAAGCTGGAGCGCGGGCTGCATGAGGCTGTGGGTGATCAGATTCCACTCCAACGGCGCGGTGGATGAGACGCTGGCGGTGTAGGGCGCCGTGACCAGCCCGGTGCGCTGGAAGGTTTTGGCGTCGAGCAGCAGCAAACCCGCTGTGGTGGGGTGTGGCGCAGTGGCGGGATCGCCGCCGTGCAGCAGCACGTCAGGCTCCGGCGCCGCGATCATGCCGCGCTGCGCGAAGAAGGGCAGTGCCAGCCGCGCGCCATCGGGCGACCAGAGTAGCGCCTGATAGGCGATATATTGCGTGCGCGTATCGAGGGTCACGCCGCCCGCGCCAGTGACGAATTGATCGAGCGCGGTATGCTGCGCCAGCGCGCCCGTTTTGACATCGTAGACCAGCAGCAGGCCAGAGGTATAGGCGGCATTGGGCGGGAGATCTGGGCAGTGGTCTTTGTAGCCCAGCACGGCGACGCGCGTTCCATCGGGCGACCAGGCGATGTCTACCGGGCAATCCAGCCCATCGCTGCGCGGCGCGAACTGCTCGGAGATCAACTCAGGCGGATGCGAGGAGCCAGTCGGCTGCGGCTGCCGCGCACGGATCAGCAGCCCCGCGCCGAGCGCCACCAGCAGCGCCACCGCGGCCAGGCCGATGATGAGCGTCAGTCGGCGCCGCGAGCGATGCGGCGGAATCGGATGCTGGCGGCGCAGAGGCGGCGTCAGGCGCTGGCGGCGCGGCGTATCGTCCTCTGGTAGCGGAGGAGGTGGCAGCCCCGGCGTGGCGCTCAGGCTCCGCAGCGCCGCCAGCCGTGCGGCGCGCTCCGCCTCTGGATCGCGCACGGCATCAGTCGCATCGTCGCGCCCAGGGGGAGTATCCATTGCGCTGGCCCTTTCCGCTCGCGCGCGTCATCCGAGACGCTGGCGCGCCGCTCAAGTGAGCAGACGCTTTAGTGGCGCTGAGATTTTCTGCATCGCGCCGCGATGCTCTCCATCTCAAGTATGCGGTACGTCACAGGATGGGCGAACGTTTGTATGCTACGGTGTGCGCGACGGGCGCCCGAGTGAGCGTGGCGACCGGAGCAGACGAGGGGAAGGCGGCGATGCGGATGATGCGCGGGATGCGGCGAGGGCTGGCGCGCGCGCTGGCGGCGACACTGCTGCTGCTGGCGCTGGCGGGCCTTGCTGGCTGCGCAGCGCCCGGGCTGGGCGGGCAGGCGTCGCCGACCACCACCTCGGCGGCGACATTGCCTGCCGCTACGCAGGTCGCCACCCAGACGCCAGCCAGCGGCCCGGCGGCCAGCGCGACGAGCGGTGTGGCGAGCACGAATTGTCAGCCCAGCCAGCTCACCTTCACCATCCATACCGGAGGCGGCGCCGCCGGACACATCGGGCAGATGGGCCAGTTTACTAACTCCTCGACCACCACCTGCACGCTGTACGGTTTCCCCGGCGCGGTCATGCTCGACTCCCAGCATCAGCCGATGACTACCCATGCGCTGTGGCAGACCAGCGCCTATATGTACTCGAACCAGATGAAGCAGTTGGTGACGCTGGCGCCGGGCGCGTCGGCCTACTTCGCGGTGACGTGGTCAGACGTCACCACTGGCTCGGCGACGACCTGCCCGACCTCCAGCTACCTC
>DATBTW010000300.1:0-7876 GCA_036559055.1 Ktedonobacterales bacterium | reverse complement strand
CGTCGCTCGCTGCAAGATCGCCCCCAGCACAGCGTCTTTGCTCCAGAAGCCAGCGAAGGGGAAGATCGCCGCCAACGCCAGCCCGCTCACCACGAAAAGCCAGAAGACGCCTGCGAGCCTCTCGCGTAACCCGCCCATCTTACGGATGTCCTGCTCGCCGCCCAGTGCGTGGATCACAGCGCCCGCGCACATGAAGAGCAACGCCTTGAAGAAGGCGTGCGTCACTAGATGGAAGATGCCCGAGCTGAATCCGCCTGCCGCCTCGCCCATGAACATGTAGGCAAGCTGGCTCATCGTTGAATACGCCAGGATGCGCTTGATGTCGTTCTGGACGCAGGCGATGGTCGCCGCGACAAAGGCCGTCGTCCCCGCCACCGCCGCGATCACCACCAGCGAGGTCGGCGCCGCCTCGAAGAGTACATGCGCGCGCGCCACCAGATAGACGCCCGCCGTCACCATCGTCGCGGCGTGAATCAGCGCGCTGACGGGCGTGGGGCCTTCCATTGCATCGGGCAGCCAGACGTGCAGCGGCAACTGCGCGGACTTGGCGGCGGCGGCCACGAAGAGCAGCAGCGCGATGGCCAGCAGCGTACCGCTCGGCGCAATGGCCGTCGGATCAGGCGCCGAACCGCCCTGCGCGCCCAGAATCGTCCCGTACCCTAGCGCGCCCTGATAGACCCCGAAAAGCAGGAAGATGGCGATCATCAGTCCGAAGTCGCCAATGACGTTGACGACGAACGCCTTGCGCGCCGCCGCCACCGCAGAGGGTCGCGTGTACCAGAACCCGATCAGCAGGAACGACGCCAGGCCCACGCCCGCCCAGCCCACCAGCAGGAACAGGAAGTTGTCCGCCGCCACCAGCAGCGTCATGGCGAAGATGAAGAAGTTCAGGAAGCTGAAGAAGCGCCAGTAGCCGGGGTCATCCTCCATGTAGCCGATGGAGTAGACGTGGATGAGGAAACCCACGCCCGTCACCACCATCAGCATCACCGCTGAGAGCGGGTCGGAGAGCAGCCCAAATTGCACATGGAAGCTGCCCGCGCTGATCCACGTCCACAACGTCACATCGCTGGCGCGCGCATCGGATGCGGTGGCCAGCATCGAGAGCAGGTCGGCCAGCGCCAGCGCGAACCCCACCAGCACGACGCCGCAGCCCACCAGCGAGATGGCTGCGCGCGGCATCACGCGCCCCAGCAAGCCGAGGACGACGAACCCGACAAGCGGAGCCAGCAGGATGTACGGCGTCAGATTCAACATACTAGCCCTTCAACGAGTTCAGTTCGTCCACGTCGATATTGGTGCGGCTGCGGAAGATCGAGACGATGATCGCCAGCCCCACCACCACCTCTGCGGCGGCCACAGTGAGCGTCAGAAAGACGAAGATCCAGCCCTGCACGGAGTCGAGAAAGTGCGCAAACGCCATAAAGGAGAGGTTGACGGCGTTCAGCATTAACTCGATTGACATGAACATGATCAGCGGATTCTTGCGCGCCAGCACGCCCAGCGCGCCGATGGCGAATAGCACACCGCTGAGGGTCACGTAAGCGGAAAGTGGCATCGCATTACCTCCTGCGCAGGTCTACTCGTCCGCCGCGTCGGGACGTCTGCCCAGCGCGACCGCGCCCAGCGCCGCCGCCACCAGCAGCAGCCCGGTGATCTCGAATGGGAAGGCGTAGCCGTGGAACAGCGCCATGCCAAACGCTTCGGTGTTGCCGCCGAAACTCTGCATCGCCGCCGTGAGCGAGTTGAGGCCAGCCGCCTTCGCGTCTTGGGCGATGGCGCCGGTAACGCCTGCCCAGGTCAGCGCGCCGATCAGGATGACGCCCATGCCGATGCCCGCGCCCCACTGCCAGCGCAGCGGATCGTCGCCCTGCTGCGCCTGCCCACCGGGGGTGAGCATCGTCACCACGAAAAGAAACAGCACCATCACCGCGCCAGCATAGATGAGCACCTGAATCGTGGCGATGAACAGGCCACCCAGCGACAGAAAGAACAGCGCCAAACTCAGCAGATTCACAATCAGGCTGAGCATGCTGTAGACGGCGTTGCGATTTATCACGACGCCGAGCGCCGAGGCCACCGCGACCGCCGCGAGCACATAGAAGGCGATCTGGCTGAAGAGTACAGGCATAGGGCTACGCTCCCTCCGCCGCCGCCACATCGCGGCTCGCCAGTTCGTCACCCAGCTCGATCTCTTGCTCGGCTGACACATCGGCCTGACCGACCGCCGCTGCCGTGGCTGGCTGGCCATCGAAGAAACCCTGGCGACCGGGCAGCGGCGTCACTGTCTCCTCTGGCGGCGTGGCCGACCAGGTGTCCAGCGAGCCGCGAGTGGCCGAGCCAACCGGCTCCAGCAACTGCTCCTTGTGATAGATCAGGTCTTCGGCATGCGTGCTGGCCAACTCGTAGATGTTTTCCAACGTTATGGCGCCGGTCGGGCAGGCTTGCTGACAATAGCCGCAGAAGATGCAGCGCAACATATTGATGTCGAAGACCCGCGCATAGCGCTCGCCGGGGGAGACGCGGTTCTCCTCACTATTTTCCGCTGCCTCGATGTAGATCGCATCCGCCGGACATGCGCCTGCGCACAGGAAACAGCCGACACAGCGCTCCAGCTCGTTCTCGTAGCGGTGCAGCACATGTCGTCCCCGAAACCGAGGCGGCATCTCGCGTTTCTCTTCCGGATACGACACGGTAGTCGGCTTCTGGCCCAACTCACGCAGCGTCGTCGCCAGACCCTTGATCAGTTCCATCGCCATCCGCGCTACTCCCGCTAGTGTTCTATTGCGCGCCAGAGGCAGCGTGCGCTTCCGCAGCGCGCTGCTCAGGCGGTTGCTGTAATTCGATGGTCGCCGGGACGCCCGACACCAGCCGCACCGACGACGGCGCAGATATCACCTGGCTGACTCCGGCTTTCGTCGGCGCCTGGCCGCGCCGCGCCATGGCGTAGTAGACGCCCGCCGCGATCACCAGAATCGCCACCCCGATCAGCCCGCTCACCCACCACGGCGCGCCAAACGCCACCACCGCCGCCGTCACCAGCGCATTCAACACCGCCAGCGGCAGCAAGACCTGCCAGCCGAAGCGCATCAACTGATCGTAGCGGATGCGTGGCAGCGTCGCGCGCAGCCAGATGAAGATGAACAGGAAGATGGCGACTTTCATGAAATACCAGAGGAAGGGCAGTCCAAAGACGCCATTCAGCGAGCCGAGCGTCCAGCCGCCGAAGAACAGCGTCGCCACGACCGAGCTGGCCGTAATCATGTTGATGTATTCCGCCATCTGGAAGAGGCTCCAGCGCAGCCCGCTGAACTCCGTCAGATAGCCCGCCACCAGCTCTTGCTCGGCCTCCGGCAGATCAAATGGCGCGCGATTGACCTCGGCCACCGCCGCGATGCCGTACAGCAGGAAGCCCAGCGGCTGCGCCAGAATGAACCAGATGCCCTGCTGGGTCTGCGCCTGCACGATGCCGACCATGCTCAGTGTGCCAGCGAACATCAGCACGCCGACGATGGCCAGGCTGATGCTGACCTCGTAGGAAACCATCTGCGCCGCCGAGCGCAACGCGCCCAGCAGCGAGTAGTGGTTGCCCGACGACCAGCCCGCCAGCACGATGCCGTAGACCGACAGCGACGCGATGGCGAAGATGTAGAGCACCCCAACATTCAGGTCGGCGATGTAGGGCGCCCAGGCCCGCGCGATAGAGGTCGCACCCCACGCGGTCGGCCCGCCCAGTGGCACCACCGCAAAGGCCGTCAGCGCCACGATCACCGAGATAGCGGGCGCGATCAGGAACACGAGGTGATGCGCCTTGGTGGGCAGAATCTCCTCTTTGAACGCCATCTTCAGCGCGTCGGCCACTGGCTGGAAGATACCGAAGGGGCCAGCGCGATTCGGCCCGACACGCCGCTGGAAGCGCGCGATGACGCGCCGCTCGATCAGCGTCATGTAGGCGAAGGCGGTCAGCAGCGCCACAATCGCGATGATGCTCTTGACGAGCGCGCCAACCAGAAACCATGCGAGGTCGCTCATCAGGCCTGCTCCCCTCGACCGGTCGAAAGCGCCAGTTCGTCTGCGCCCCGTCCTTCGGCCACGCCGTGCGTCAGCATCTCCAGCGAGAGATACGGCGAGCCAGCCAGCCCCGCCGCGCCATCTGCGGCTGCCGTGGGAGCCAGCGGCCAGCGCGCGCCCGTCTCGCCCAGCCCTCGCCGCGAGACGCCCGCATAGATCGGCGTCGTCCGCCCGATCTCTGCCAGAATTTGCGCCGCGTTGCTGTAGCTCCAGCCCAGACCCATCGCCTGCGCCACTTCGAGCAGAATCTGCCAGTCGGCGCGTGCGCCAGGCAGCTCCAGCATCGCCTTGCGCACGACCTGCACGCAGCGCTCCGTATTCGTGAACGTCCCGTCCTTCTCGGTGTACGAGACGGCGGGAAGCACGACGGTCGCCAGTCTGGCCGTCTCCGTCAGGAAGAGATCCTGCACGACGAGGAAGTCCAGCGCCGCCAGCCGCTCGCGCCCGGCATCGTCCATCCGCTGCGCCGGGTTAACGCCCAGCGCGTACAGCGCCTTCACACCGCCAGCGAGCATCGTGTCGTAGTCCTGCCCTGTGGCAGCGGGCAGCCGTGCGCCCCACGCCTCGCCCAGCGCCGCCCGCGCCCGCTCATCTGTCACCGCGCGGTAGCCCGGCAGCGCATTCGGCAGCAGGCCCATGTCGCGCGCGCCCAGCGAGTTGTTATCCTCTAGCAGCGGCCCCACACCGGCGCCCGCTCGCCCGACGTTGTCGGTCAGCAGCGCCAGATCGAGCGCGACGGCTGGCAGCGTGGCGCCCGTCTCTTCGCGCGTGGCCATCTCATCGTAGAGGATGACGGCGCCCTGAGCGCTCGCAATCTCGCGCGCCAGCGTGCGCAACGCCTCCGCGTCGCAGCCCGCCGCGCTGGCCACCTGCTCCGGCGTGGCGCTGGCCAGCGCTTGCAGCCGCGCCGCCAGCGTCGCCGGGCGCTCCTCAGCCACCGCGCCGCGTGTCAGGCCCTCGCTCAGGACCACCTGCAACAACGCCTGCGCGACGGCGCCGATCTGCCCCTCGCGGTAGCGGATCGTCCCCGCCGCCAGTCGGTCAAGGCGGTTGGCCTCAGGCGAGACGACCCATACTCGCGCGCCGCGTCGGATCGCCTTGCGGATGCGCAGGTCGATGATGGGCTGGCGATGGTAGGCGTCGGCGCCCAGCAGGACGATGTGCGAGGCGCGCTCCAGTCCCGCGATGCTGTCCGACCACACCCACGGTCGCGCATCGTCGCTCGCTGGAAAGCGCCCGTGATAGTGGTCGAGGTTGTTGGAGCCAAGCCCCGCCCGCAGCAACTTCTGGAAGAGATAGCTCTCCTCATTGGTGGTGTGGGTCGAGCCGATGCCACCGACCGCCGCAGCGCCCTCCCGCTGCGCGATCTCCACCAGCGACTTCGCGACGAACTGGATGGCCTCGTCCCAGCTTACGGGCTGCAAGGCGCCATTGCGGCGGATAAGCGGCTGGCGCAGGCGTTCGGGGCTATTGGCCAGGTCAGTATTCCAGCGGCCTCGGTCGCAGAGGAAGCCATCGTCGATGGCATCGTTGGTGCGCGAATACTGCCGCAGCAGCTTATCCACGCGCACATCGGCGAGCACGTTGCAGCCCACCGCGCACTGCCCGCAGACCGTCTTGCCGCGCTTCAACTCCCACGGGCGCGCCACGAAGCGATAGCTCTTCGCCGTCAGTGCGCCCACCGGACACATCTCCACGACGTTGCCAGAGAAGATCGAATCGAATGGCGCATCGGGCTGGACGCCGACCTCTGTCTTGAAGCCACGCTCCTGCATCACCAGCCCGTTCTCCATCGCCACATCCTGGCAGAAGCGCACGCAGCGCTGGCAGGCGATGCAGCGCTCGCGATCCAGCAGAATCGTCTCGCTGACGGGAATCGGCTTCTGGAAGTGCCGCTTGCTCAGGTCGAAGCGACTGGCGCCGGGGCCATGGCGCAGCGTGAAGTCTTGCAGATCGCACTCCCCGCCCTTGTCGCAGATCGGGCAGTCGAGCGGATGATTGATCAGCAAGAACTCCAGCGTACCCTGGCGAGCCTTCTTCACCTGCGGCGTGTCCGTGCGGACGACCATCCCCTCGGCGACCTCGGTAGTGCAGGCGGTCGCCAGCTTGGGCATCTTTTCCACCTGCACGAAGCACATGCGGCAGGCGCCGAGCGGATCCATCTTGGGGTGGTAGCAATAGATGGGGATCTCGATGCCGAGCTTTTGCGCGGCAGCCCAGACGACCGAGCCTTTCGGCGCGCTGACGGGTCGCCCATCGATGGTCAGATTGACGAGTTCTTCTTCTTGCTCAGCCATGATTCGCTTTCTCGCCCACTATCGCCTCGCCGTAGTCGGCTCTCGCCGCGCACGGGCCGGGCGCCCCCCACAGCATGACGCCCTGAGTCGCCGGGTGGTCACACCGCCGCCCGATCAGCGCTCATCAACTCGCGCGCGCCGCCACATGCTCGCGGTGCGCTCCCGGCCCCACCAGGCAGGCGTGCTCGCGCACATGATGGATGTATTCGTCGCGGAAGAGCTTGATGCTGCTGATGATGGGGCTGGTCGCCGCATCTCCCAGCGGACAGAAGACCTTCCCTGCCATGTTGTCGCAGATGTCCAGCAGCAGGTCGATGTCGCTCTCTTTGCCCTCGCCTGCTTCCAGACGCTCCAGCAGTTGCACCAGCCAGAAGGTTCCCTCGCGGCAGGGCGTGCATTTGCCGCACGACTCGTCGCGGTAGAACTCCGACATGCGCAGCGTCGCCGCCACGATGCACGTCTGGTCATCCAGCACGATCACACCGCCGGAGCCAAGCATCGAACCCGCCGCCACCACGGACTCGTAGTCCAGCGCGATGTCGATCTTATCTGCGCCCAGAATCGGCGTGGACGACCCACCAGGGATGATGCCCTTGACCTGGCGCCCCTCGCGCACACCGCCGCCGTACTGCTCGATCAGCGTGCGCAGCGGCAGGCCCAGCGGCGCCTCATAGTTGCCGGGGCGGTTGACATGCCCGCTCAGGCAGTAGACGCGCGTGCCCTTGCTCTTCTCCGTGCCGTAGGCGGCGTAGACCTCGCCCCCATGCCGTGCGATGGCGGGCAGCGTCGCGATGGTTTCGACGTTGTTGATGACCGTCGGCCCACCGTAGAGGCCCACCACCGCCGGGAACGGCGGCTTCAGTCGCGGGTAGCCGCGCTTGCCTTCCAGCGACTCCAGCAGCGCGCTCTCCTCGCCGCAGATGTACGCGCCCGCGCCGTGATGCACGGTGATCGCCAGATCGAAGCCGCTACCCAGGATGTTCTTGCCGACGAAGCCAGCTTCCGCCGCCTCGCGCACGGCGCGCTCGACCTGCAAGCCTGCCTTCAGCAACTCGCCGCGAACGTAGATGAAAGCGTGATGCACTTTGGTGGCGTAGGAGGCGATGATGACGCCCTCCACCAGCAGATGCGGGCTGACCTCCATAATCATGCGATCCTTGAAGGTGCCTGGCTCGCTCTCGTCGCCATTCACGCAGAGGTAGCGCGGCTTCGGGCTTTCTTTCGGCAGGAAGCTCCATTTCAGCCCCGTCGCGAACCCTGCGCCGCCGCGCCCGCGCAGCCCCGACTTCTTCACCTCTTCGACCAGCTCATCAGGCTGGAAGGTCTTCAGCGCCTTCTTCAGCGCCTCATACCCGCCGTGCGCCTGATACACCGCGATCTGGTCGATGTCAGGAACCTCGAAGTTCTCGGTGACGAAGCGTGGAGTCGGGCCAAGGGGAAGTGGCGCGCGCTCGGACTGCGTCTCAATCGAATCGGCCATATGCTACTGCGCCTTCTTCGTTGGGGAG
>DATBTW010000299.1:0-1908 GCA_036559055.1 Ktedonobacterales bacterium | reverse complement strand
TGACGCCGTTTGCTACCCCGCTTGGCCGCCCGTTTTGACGATTGGCCTCAGGTGTGCGAAGGTGGATCGAATGCAGGGTGGGGGAAGGAAGTGGGCGCGCCGCGCGCAGCGTCCCGTTCTGGTACTGATCTGGCAAGTGATCGCGTACTGGCCTTTGTCGTAACTCCGCTCTCACGGTTCCCGCCGTGTCCATCGCGATTCCAGAGTGCCACAGCATTCTAGCGGAGGTAGCGCCATCGTGCTCGTTCAGGCCAGCCAGTCACCCGAGTCTCGTGTTCCCCCTGATCTCACCATCAGCGACCCCACGTCGCTCACCCGCCGCGAACTGCTCGGCCTCAATGTGCTGTGGTTCGCGCTGAACTTCGTCTTTGCGGCGCTGCTGCCCATTGTTATCCCCGCGCAGATACTGCTGTATGTCTCGCCGGGCGCGGTTGGCTCCGGGCAGCAGGCGCTCTTTCTCGGCGCGCTGGCGGCGCTGGGCGCGGTAACGGCGGTGATCGTGCAGCCGACGGTGGGCGCGCTCTCGGATCGCACCTCCACGCGGCTCGGCAAGCGCCGTCCGTACATTCTGGCGGGCGCCCTCGTCATGCTGCTGGGCCTTTCGCTGCTGGCCTTCACGCATCAGATCGCGTTCTTCATCGCCGGCATGTTCTTCGTGGTAGTAGCCAATACGATGAGCGGCACGGCGTACCAGGGGCTCATCCCCGATCGCGTGCCACATGCGCAACGTGGCGCCGCTTCGGGCTACATGGGGCTGATGACGATCCTCGGCACCGTCGGCAGCCTGGCGGTCGCCTCGCTGCTGCTGGCGCAGGCGGGAGCCACCAGCGGCGCCGCGCATACGCTGGTGGCGGGCATCGCGCGGGGCGCCTCGCTCTTCTATTGCATCGGGGCGGGCCTGGTGGTCGTCGCGGCGGTCGTCACGCTGGTCGCTGTGCACGAGACGCCCTACGCTGTGGCGCCACGCGGCGACCAGGGCGATGTCAGCCGTAGGCAGCGCATCGCGCAGCTCTGGCTCGACCCGTGGCGCCACCCGAATTTCACGTGGGTCTTTCTGACGCGCGGCTTCGTCGTGTTGGGGCTGGCGCTCTTCACGACCTACATCGCCTACTATTTCGCCCAGGTCGCGCATGTCGCCAACTTCGTGCAGGCCACCGCCATCAACGCCGTGCTGGCGCTGGTGGGCGCGGTCGTCAGCACGCTGGCGGTGGGGCTGATCTCTGACCGCATGCGTCGCCGCGCGCCCGTCGTGTGTGTGGCGGGCGGGCTGATGGCGCTGACGGCGCTGGCCTTCGTCGTCGCGCCGGGGCGCATTCCGCTGTGGCCGCTGGGCATCATCTTTGGCCTGGGCTATGGCGCGTATATGAGCGTCGATCTGGCGCTGGCGGTGGATGCGCTGCCCTCGCACCACGACGCGGGCAAGGACCTGGGGCTGTGGAGCATGGCCTCGACCCTGCCTGCTGTGCTGGCGCCGGTGCTGGGGAGCGCCGTCATTTTCCTGGCCGGGCTGGCGGGGCAGACCGCCTCGGGCTATCGCGCGGTCTTCGGGCTGGCGACGGTCTTTCTGGCGCTGGGAGCGGTCTTCGTGCTGAAGGTGCGCGAGCGGCGGCATGCGCCCGCGCTGGAGTCAGCGGCGCGCTGAGCGCCCCACCCCAAACCCCTCCCCCGCTGAGGTGGGAGAGGGGCATTTTGGCTCGTCTCCCGGGTCTAGCTACGGCGGGAGCGGGCGTTTTGGCCTCGATTCGGCTTCGCTCGTGCGTTCACTCTCTCAGCGTATACTGATGACACGAGGAGCTGAAGAGAGGAATTGACCAGTGGCATGCCCAATCCACACGACTATCCCGCCACATCGTCCGCAGAGGAGCCGCAGCCGTCACAGCGAGCGAGCGACGAGCTAGACCCGCCCAC
>DATBTW010000298.1:0-9509 GCA_036559055.1 Ktedonobacterales bacterium | reverse complement strand
CCAACGTCTTGAAGCCGGGGGCCAGCACGCGGTTGGGGTCGCTCAGGATCACTTCCGGCGCCACGATCTCTTCGGCGATGTAGATGACACCTTTGGCCGCCAGCGCCGCCTCCTCGCAGATGCCCAGCCCGCCCCACGCGTGCGCGCGGCCCAGCGCATCGGCGCGCTGCACATGCAGGATGGCGACATCGGGCTGCACGGCGCTGACCAGCAGCGTCGGAGAGCCATCCAGCGGCGAGGGCGCCGGGCGCATGCCCGGATGGTCGCGCGCGATGTCGGTCCCCAGCAGCGAGCGGATGGGGATGTAGGGCGCGCCGAGCGCGGCGGCCTGCAACGCCACGGCTATGCTGTAGTTGCTGTAATCCACGATCTCGATGCTACGCGGCTGGCCCTTCTCCGCCGCGCGACGGTAGTTGTGGCCCAGCCCCTCGCTGACATTGCCCGCCCACGCCGCCATGATGCGCGCCACGCAGCCCGCGCCGATGAGCTGATCGAAGAGGATATCGGAGATGGGGCCGATCAGCGTCAGATCGCGCCTGCCCTGGCGAATGATCTCGTGGCCAGCGGCGAAGGGGATCAGCGGCTCCAGCGCGCAGCTCATCGCGACGCTCGCGCCATCTGGCACAAACCGCTCGACCGCATCATGCAGGCTCATCAGCTTGCCCGCTCGCTCTGGCTGGTCACTCATGTTGGCTGCTTGCCCCTTTCCACAACTGTTGTCGATTATCAGCCTCGCGTGCAACCGCGTTTCTCAGCCCCAGTAGCCGTCGAAGGCGCCATATGACGGGCTTCCGGATAGCTCGCGGGTCAGGCGCGGGCCGGGCATCCACTGCTCCAGCAGGCCGCAGGCGTGGAAGCCCAGCGCCTCGTAGAGCGCCCGCGCTTCCGGCGTCGCCGTCAGCGTGGCCCAGTGGCAACTGCGCGCCTGCGCCGCACGCAGCGCCAGCGCCAGCAGATTCCCCGCGATGCCGCGCCGCCGCACGCTCGGCAGCGTGGCGACATGATAGACCCCAACTGTCTCGCCGTCGATCAGCGTGGCCAGCGCTGCCACGGGTCGCGCGCCCAGCCAGGCGAGCCAGATGTCGAAGGCGGGGTTGAGCGTCGTCCAGCGCAGCATCGGCTCACGCGGAATGTAGAAGACGTCGCAGATGACGTTGAGAGCGGCGGCCTGCTCATCATCGCTCAGTGCGCGGCGCAGGCTCACCGCAGCGGGCGCAGGCGGATAGCGCGCCTGCCAGCCGTCCAGCGGCAGGCACATCATCGTTGCGCCGCCCCATGTCTCCATCCCCAGGGCAGACAGGCGCTCGCGTAGGCCCGCAGGCTCCATCTCGCGCGTCAGCCACCACTGAAACGGCAACTGATGTTCACGATAGGGCGCGATGATCGCCTCGACATCGGGCATCGTCACCGGCTGGAGATTGGCATAGCGGATGACCAAATTGAGGAGTGTTTCGGCCAGGCCGGGCGTATAGATGCGCAGCACGCTGGGCTGGTCGTCGACGATGGTAGCGGGCAGCGCGTGCGCGCCGCCGAGCGAGGCCCACGCCGCGCACCAGTTACGCTCCACCAGCAGCGCCATCTGGTTCAACCGCTCCAGCGCCATATCGTCTCTCCTCGCCTCACGAGGTCGGCGGGCCGCGCCAGGCGACATTGCCCGGCGCCAGATCACGCGCAGCGCGTTGGCGTACACGCACAATACAACGCGACGGCCAAGCCCGCAACGACCACGCAGCCGGACGCGACCGGAGGCGCTGGCTGTCGCGCGTGGGGGCGGATGCGGTGATATGCTGCAAGAGAAAGGAGTATGCCCAGCATGACCGCCCCAGATGACGCCGCCACGCCGCGCGCGACGCCGCTCATCCTGAGTGTCGCCCACAGCCTCGGCGAGATCGATCTGAATCCCACGCGCCGCGCCCACACCGCTGCCATCGTCGTGGATGTCATCCGCGCCACCACCACGCTCGCGGTGATGTTCGAGCATGGCGCGCGGCGTGTGCTGGTGGCGCGCGATGTGGAGCAGGCGCGGCGGGCGCGCGTCTCGCTGCCGCTGGCCATTCTGGCGGGCGAGGTCAACGCCGTCGCGCCGCCGGACTTCGACCACGGCAACTCGCCGGAAGAGTGGAGCACGGCGCGCCTGGCCGACCGCGAGATCCTCTTCTCTACCACGAATGGCGCGCGCGCGCTGCACGCCGCGATGGGCGGCGGCCCGGTCTTCGCTGGCTCGCTGCGCAACGCCAGCGCCGTCTGCTCCGCTGCGCTGACGGCAGCGCGCCAGCTCGCCACGGCGACCGAGCCGGGGCGCGTGTCCGTCATCTGCTCCGGGCTGGGCGAGCAGCCCGCCGATGATGATTCGCTCTGCGCGGGCTGGCTGATCTATGCCCTCCAGCGCATGGCTGGGCAGATGGGCATCGCGGCGGAGCCAGGGGCGGGCGCGCCCTATGCGCTCGACCTGCTGGCCGCGCGGCGTCGCGCCTATGCTGGCTCCGACGACGGCGACGCGCTGGATGCGAACCCCCGCGCCTGGCTGGAAGCGGCGTTGGCCGAGACGCCCGCCGCCCGTGGCATCCAGCAGGTGGGGCTGGGCGAGGACCTTGCCTGGTGTGTGGATGTAGACGCCTCGACCGCCGTGCCGATGGTGGCAGGCGAAGATGTCGCGCGCCAGCTTGTCATCGTCGAGCTGGCGCCACCCGATGTCTCGGATACGCCGATCGGCGGCGAGACGAGCTGACGCGCGAACGGCGTGCGGAAGCTATTCCACGATGTCGCGGTGAGCCAGCGCCAGATAGCTGATGCCGATGAAGAGCGCGCAATAGACGCCACAGACGATCAGCGCGTGCAATCCACTGACTGGCGCCTGGCCGTTGGTCAGCGCGTATGGGCCATCACCTGCCAGTGTGATGAGCGCGCCGACATTGACGCCCAGCAGGTATTGCGGGATGTGGGCGATCATGTTGAGCATTGTGTCGCGCTCGCTCACAGCGGCGATAGCCATGAGGATGTCGCCCGCCACAACCTCGACTACGATGAAGACCAACGGCCCGGCAATCGCGCCCGCCACCGAGCGGCTGAGTGTGCCGATCCACAGAGCGATGAGCGCGTAGGCGAAGATGTTGAGCGCCAGCGCCAGCCAATAGGCGATCAGCTCACCAACGAGCGCCGCGCTGATGGTGGTGTTCGTCTGTGACAGGCCCGTCGCCGTTCCCAGCAGCCCGACCAGCCCGCTCAAGGTCAGCATCAGCGCGGTCAGTCCCAGCGCCATCAGCGCCAGCGCCACCACTTGCGCCGCCAGCAGCCGCCCACGACCCACCCCACGCGCCAGCGAGAGCCGCAGCGTGCTGTAGCTATACTCCGAGCCAATCAGCGCGCCCGCCAGCACGACAAACAGCAGCACGCCGACATACGAGACGTAGCCGCCGCCTATGCTCACCGCGCCAGGGAAGGTCAGGTTCTCGACTAGCCCGCCAGTCGTCTGGCCATCGGCTCCGACGCTGATGTAGAGGCCATACTGGAAGAGCACCACCACGAAGTAGCCCACCAGCAGCAGGCTCCCCAGGGTGATCATCATGGCGCGTCGCCGCCACGCCAGAAACAGCTCCCAGCGCACGAGTCGGGCGAACTCCGCCAGCCAGGAGCCGCCCGGAGTAGGGGCCGCTGGCTCGGCGACGCTGGTGGGCGCGAGGGACGGCGCGCCGCCGGTGGGGCCGGTGGGAGTGGTAGGAGCGATCATGCCTGGCCTCCTTGCGTGGTCGTGTCGGGGGACGCATCGGGAGTCGCGGTAGTCGCGGGCGCCGCTTGCGCCTGGGGCGCGCTGGCGTCCGCAGTAGTATAGGCAGGCGCCAGATGCGTCAAGGGCGCGCCACCGGTCAGCGAGAGAAAGTATTGCTCCAGGCTGGCCTCGTGGCGTCGCACCTCGGCAGGCGTGACGCCCGCGCCGACCAGCAGCGCATTGAGGTCGGCGGCGCGCTCGTGTGGCGCGCTGACCAGCAATTGCCAGGAGCCAGCGACTGGCCCCTCGGCATGCAGATAGCTGGCGGAGGGCGCCCACGGGAGCCGCGCCTGATAGAGCGCCTGCGCCGCCCGCTGCGCGCCATCGGGCTGGTCGAAGCTGAGTAGCACGCCCCGGCTGGCCTGCAAGAGTTCGCTGACGGCGCCCTGCGCGATCAATTTGCCCATCTGGATGATGGCGACGCGCGTGCAGACCTGCTGCACTTCATAGAGCAGATGGCTGGAGAGGAGTACCGTCACGCCGCGCTGCGACAGCCGCGCGACCAGCGCGCGCACCTCGCTGATGCCCGCCGGATCGAGGCCATTGGTCGGCTCGTCCAGGATGACCAGCTCTGGGTCGGTCAGCAGCGCTGCCGCAATGCCCAGCCGCTGCTTCATGCCGAGCGAGTACTTGCGGTAGGCGTCGCCTGCGCGCAGGGTCAGCCCCACCTGTTCCAGCGCCCAGGCGATACGCGCGCGGGTCTGCGGCGTGGCGGCCAACCCGGCAAAGGTGGCGATGCCACTGAGGTTTTCGCGCGCATTCAGATAGGGGTAGAAGGTCGGCTGCTCGACCACTGCGCCGATGCGCCGTAGCGCCACCTGCCGCAGCGAGTCGCCGGAGAAATCCTGCCCGAATGCGCTGATGGAGCCGCTGGTGGGCCAGACGAGGCCAAGCAGCATGCGCAGGGTGGTCGTCTTGCCGGAGCCATTTGGCCCCAGCAGCGCGAAAACATCGCCCCGCCGCACATCCAGCGACAGGTCATCTACGGCGACGCGCGCGCCAAAGCGCTTGGTCAGCCCCTGTGTGCTCAGGATCACCTCTGGCAGGGGCTGCGCGGTCGCTGGCGGCGCGGTGGGCGCGGCGGTGGTCGTCATTGCGTTCCTCTCCATAACTCCCATGCGCGCGGCGCCCGGCCACATCGCCAGGCGGGCGCAGGCGCGCCCCTCCAGTGATCAGTATAGGGGCGGCAGGCGAGCGCCGTCAACGGTGAGCGCGCAGTCGGGCGCAATGGGTCTTCTAGCCGCCCCTGCGCCTGTGGCCTCGCCTCGCCCAAACGTCCGGTGGGGCCCGCGTTCCCACCGCCACGTCGTTATACTGCGTGAGGAGTCAGGTAGACGCTACCACATACAGCCACTGGCGAAGGCGGAGCGACGCCTGCGCCAGCCCACGACAGCGGCGGAAGCAGCAGAAGGACACGGGATGCCACAGGACACGCTTGATCAGATCGCCTTCCTGGCCGCGCTGGCGCTGCTCGTCGCGCTCTTTGTGGCGGGCTACATGGGGCTGATGCGGCTGTTCCGGCGTCGCAGCAAGCCACAGCCCGTCACGCTCACCCAGCGCTGGCTGGCGGCGTTCATTCCGGTCACCCCGCTGTGCATATTTGCCGCCTATTTCCTCTTTCGCGCGCAGCCCGCCGCCACGCTCGACAGCCTCGGATTCGGCGTCCTCGGCGCGCTGGCGGCCGCTACCAGCAGCACGAGCATCAGCTCAGCGACGCGCGGCGCGCCATCCGCTGATCTGATTGACGAGGCCGCAGAGCGGGCCGCAGACGATGAGTCATTCTTGGCGGCGCGGCTGTCGCCAGCCCGCCAACGATCATCATCGTCACGCGGGCGGCAGTAGCGGGCGGCGGCGCAGCCGTAGGCCGATAGGCGCTGGGGGTCGCCAAGCAGGGTGATGGCGTGTTACGCTGGGTTGCGGCTTGCGTCCAGATAGGTTGAGCAGGTATTGACCGCACGGTCAGCAGCGACCAGTCGAGCGGCCATTCTGTCCGCGCTGATGGACCTCACCGCTGGCGGCAGGACGCGCGGTCAGGACGCGCCGCAAATCGGCCATCACGCTGATGACCTGCGTGAACACGCATCAATAGAGGATAACCCAATCGCACGCCACGCTATTTCAAAGGTGTGAGGGATGCAACGTACAACGACGTCACAAAGCGCGGCGCCTGTCAGCTACGATTCGGCGCGCTCCCGATTCCAGGCAGTGGTCGAGGCGCAAGAGGTCTGGCGCTATCGCACGCTCGTGCGCAACCTCGTCTCACGCGACCTCAAGGTGCGCTATAAGCGATCAGCGCTGGGTTTCCTGTGGGTGACGCTCAATCCGCTGTTGACGACCATCGTGCTCTCGATCGTTTTCTCCTTCCTCTTCAACGCCGCACAGCCGCATTTCCCGGTCTTCGTCCTGTGTGGGATCATCATCTGGAGCCTCTTCGCGCAGGGGACCGTGGCGGCCATGGCGAATCTGGTGGGCAACAGCCAAACCCTGCGGCGCATGTACATCCCACCGAGCGTGTTTGTCGTTTCCGCGATTGGGAGCGCGCTGGTCAACCTCGTGTTCACCATTGGGCCGCTCTTCATCATCGCGTTGGCCTTGGGGGCGCCGATCAATTGGACCTGGCTGTATGTGCCAGTGGCCTGCGTCCAGATGGCGATCTTCACGCTGGGCGTCGGCCTGATCATCGCGACCCTGACCGTCTTCTTCAACGACATCTACGAGATGTATCTGGTGATCCTGACCGCGCTCAACTATCTGACGCCGGTCTTTTACCCGATCAGTATCCTGCCACCCTGGCTACGTCCCTGGGAGAAGTACAACCCGCTGTACCTGTTCATCTCCGCCGCACAGCAGGCGGTGGTGGGAACCGCTGTCCCCCTGGGCGGTGGTCACTACCTGATTGTCGCGCCGCTGCTTCCAGATTGGAAGACACAGCTCGTCAGTTGGGCGGTGGCGTTCCTGATGCTGACCATCGGGTGGCTGCTCTTCACCCGCACGGAGTCCAAGTTCGCCTATCACATCTAACACGCGCTGGAGGCGCCTGGTGCGGCGCGATGCGACGCGCTGCGACACGAAGGTACACGAAACGCAGGAAAGACGCCCAACGCAGTTCCCATTGCAGATCCCGTACAGGCAACGCATCCTGATGGGTGGAGGGAGTCAGGAAGCGGGGATGCGACCAGGTGTGGACAGAGGAGTTCAGATGAGCCTCAGGAGCGTGCGCGAGCGTTTGTCTGCGCTGGGAGTCTGGCTGCGCAGCGCGAATGGCCTGGCCTATCTGGCGCTGATGGCCGTCGCGCTGGGGGTGCGGCTCTACCTCGCGCCGCGTGTGATGGTCTCCTTTGATATAGGCGCCTACGAGTATTGGGGGCAACTCGCCAACCAGGATCTCTTCCACGTCTACTCGCTGGGCAGTCACGGCCCCAGTTGGGTGTACTTTCCTGCCTATCCGCCCGTGGCGATCTATCTGTATGGGCTGCTAGACAAGATCCTCTTTGGGCTGGCGGCGCTGGTTGGACATCCGCTGGCGCACAATGTCCCGCGCTCCGAGTACCTCAGACTGATGCTCAAGCTGCCGGGCATCGCCGCTGACCTCGTGTTGCTCACGATTCTGTATCTCAAGGCGACGCAGGTGTTCCGCCGCCGCTGGGTCGCTTGGCTGCTCAGCGCGACCTATGCGTTCTCGCCGGGCATCCTCATCACGGTGGTGTTCTGGGGGCAGACCGACGGCCTCGTCCTGCTGCTGATCGTGGCCGGCCTCATCTTCGCGTTGCGCCAGCAGCCAATCTGGTGTGGCATCTTTCTGGCGCTGGCGGTCAATTTCAAGCCGCAGCCCGTCGTCTTCGTGCCGCTGGCGCTCATCTACCTGTGGCGCTGGGGCAGCTTGCGGCTGGCCGTGCGCGCAGTGATGGCGTTCCTGGCGGTCACGCTGGTGGTCTGGCTGCCCTATCTCATGCCGCCCTTTGGCGAGGTGCACGCGCTCGTGGGCAACCTGTCCGCCGCTGAGACTGCCGAAGGGCTGACCGCGTCGCATACCGCCTGGAACCTGTGGTCCGCGCTGGGGATACAGGGGCAAAGCGTGGCGACGCCGCTGCTGGGGCCGATCACGATCTCACAGGTGGGGTATCTGCTGCTGCTGCTCGTCATCCTGATCGCCGTCGTGGGCGTCTGGCGCGATCCCCGCCCTGTGCAGATGTGGGCAGGCGCGGCGCTGATCGCGCTGGCCTTCTTCACCGTCGCCACGCTGCAATTCGAGCGCTACCTGTTTCCGGCGCTGGGCCTCTTCTTCCTCGCCGCGCTCTACGACCGACGTTACTGGCTGCCCTACGCCACCGTCAGTGTGACCTACATGGTCAATTTTTCCTCGGAGCTGCTGAACTGCGGCTGCGATCCCTACTTCTCCCGTGTGCCACAGCACCTGCATCGCGTGCTGACGCTGCACCTCGACCCCTGGCAGGGTGGCGCCATCAACTGCATCATGCTGGTCATCAGCGTGATCTTCTTTCTGTGGCCCAAAACCACAGCGATTGCGCAGCAAGCGACTGCGCAGTCGGGGGAACGCGCAGCCCAGCGCCAGCCTGGTATGGCGCTGGCTCCGGTCGGTGTGGCGTCTGGCGTCAGCGCTTCTGGCGCTCTGACGGGCATGGCCGCCATGACCACGCTGGGCGGCGCGGGATCGGCGCTGTCGATGGCGACTGTCATGCAGCCTGATACGATGCGCATGAAGGTGGTCTCGCATGGCCCAGGCGGCGACGGCGCCAAAGACGTCAAGGACACTGCGGACAGCCATCGTCCGCGGCTGCGGCTGCGCCCGCGCGAGCTGGGGCGCTCGCCCTATGTCTCGGTCGTCATCCCCTGCTACAACGAGCAGGGCAACGTCCTGCCAATGTACGAGCGGCTCAGCGCGGCGCTGCGGCAGGTCACGCCCAGCTACGAGATCATCTTCGTCAACAACGGCTCCTACGACCACTCCCCCGAACTCTTCGAGGAGCTGGCCAGCCGCGACCAGCGCGTCTCCGTCCTGACCCTCTCGCGCAACTTTGGCTCGCAGGGCGCCTACACCGCTGGCTTTGCATACGCTTCGGGCGACTGCGTGGTGGGGCTGGATGGCGACATCCAGGATCCTCCTGAGCTGATCCCTGCGCTGGTCGCCAGGTGGCTGGAGGGCTACGATGTGGTCTATGGCATCCGTGCGCGCCGCAAGGGCAGCCTGCCGCGTCGCATCGGCTACAAGGTCTTCTACCGCCTGTTGCGTCGCCTCTCCTATGTGGATATCCCCGTCGACGCCAGCGACTTCGGGCTGATGGATCGGCGCGTGGTCAACGTACTCAATGAGATGCCTGAGCGCTCGCGGCTGATCCGGGGGCTGCGCGCCTTCGCCGGATTCAGCCAGACCGGCGTGCCCTACGAGCGCGCCGAGCGCCACTCAGGCTTCACCACCAATAGCTTCCTGGGGCTGTTCCGCTGGGCCAGCCTGGGCATCGTCTCGTTCTCGTTTGCCCCCCTCGACCTGATCTCCTATCTGGCGGGCGGCGTGGTGGCGCTGATGGGAGTGGCCATCGTGGTCTACATGACGCTCTTCTTCTTGCAGCCTGGCGCGCCACGTGGCTTCCAGACGCTGCTGATGGCGGTGTTGTTCCTGGGGGCGGTGCAGTTGTTGTGCCTGAGCATCATCGGAACCTATCTGGGCAAGGTCTTTGAGGAGGTCAAGGCGCGTCCACGCTACCTCGTCCACGATGTCCTCAAC
>DATBTW010000297.1:0-17665 GCA_036559055.1 Ktedonobacterales bacterium | reverse complement strand
GGCGCTGCTGCGGCGCGGGCCGGAGGACATGGCCGCCGCGCGCGCGGCACTGGCGCTGGCGGCCACGGCCCGTCCCGAAGACCTGCTCGCCGAGCCAGGGCTGGCGCGCCCGCTGGCTGAGGTCCACCTGCGCACACCCGTGCCGGACCCGCCAACCGTGCGCGACTTCTACGCCTTCGAGCAGCATGTCAAAGCGGCCCGCGCGAAGCGTGGCGTAGGGATGATCCCGGAGTGGTACGAGATTCCCGTCTTCTACTTCTCCAACGCCTCGGCGGTCTACGGCACGGATGAAGACATCCCCTATCCGCGCCTCAGCCAGGAGCTGGACTTCGAGCTGGAGGTGGCCGCCGTCATCGGCCAGGCAGGCGCCGACATCCACGCCGACGACGCGCCCAACTTCATCGCGGGCTACATGGTGATGAACGACTGGAGCGCACGCGACCTCCAGCGGCACGAGATGAAGATGAACCTCGGCCCGGCCAAGGGCAAAGACTTCGCCACCTCGCTCGGCCCGTGGCTCGTCACGCCCGATGAACTGGACGACCGCCGTTCTGGCGCTGGCAAAGACGAGCGCTACGACCTGCCGATCACTGGCGCCATCAATGGCGACGAGCTGGCGCACGCCAACCTCAAAGATCTCTACTTCACCTTCCCGCAGATGATCGAGCGCGCCTCGCAGCATGTGCGCCTGCGCCCCGGCGACATCATTGGCTCTGGCACCGTCGGCACCGGCTGCATCCTGGAGCTGGGAACCGAGCGCCACCGCTGGCTGCGGCCCGGCGATGTCTGCGAGATGAGCGTCGAGCGGCTCGGCATGCTGCGCAACCACATCGTCGAATCACCCACCCACTAGACGCCATTGTAGCTCCCCTCTCCCGCGAAGCGGGGGAGGGGCTGGGGGTGGGGGCTTCGCGCCCTCACTCCGAAGGAGAACATCCGCCATGCCGATGCCCACGCCGCCCGGCCCTGGCGAGGAGCCGACCACCGAGGCCGAGCTGTATCGCTATCACTTCCGTCGCCTCATCACCTGGTATCTGGAGGCCATCGACCCTCTGCCCGCCGACGCCTTCACCTGGACGCCGCCCAAGAGCGAGATGAATTCACTGGCGGCCATCTGCTCGCACGCCATCTCCTCCTCGGAGTGGTGGACGCTGAGCTGTGTCGGCGACGCCTCGCTGGAGCGCGACCGCGACGCCGAATTCACGGCCAGCGTTCCGCCGTGGAGCGCCATGCGCGAGCGCTTCAAGCAATGGCTGATCGACGTGGAAGCGCTCATCGCGCCGATGACGACCGAGCAGTTTCAGGCCATCAGCAGGCATCCCGCCGGCGACCGCATGAACCGCCGCTGCCTGACGCATGTCATCGAGCATCTGGGCTTGCATCTCGGCCATGTCGAGCTAACCATCGACTGGTGGAAAGCGGCCCACGCAGACGCTGAGCAGGCCAGCTCCGGGACGTCAGCATGATCGTCGATTTCCACACCCACATCTTCCCGCCAGAGGTCATCGCGCGGCGCGAGGACTACGCCGCCCGCGACGCGTGGTTCGCCGAGCTGTATGGCGACCCACGCGCGAGGATGGCCGACGCCGATCAACTGCTAGCGGCGATGGCAGCGTCGGGTGTGGATCACGCCGTCACGTTCTCGTTCGGCTGGAGTGATCCCGGGCTGATCGAGGAGTGCAATACCTATGTAGCGGAGGCGGTGGCGCGCGCGCATGGCAAGTTGACCGGGCTGGCGGTGATTCAGCCGCTGGCCGGAGCGCGCGCGGTGGCGGAGGTCGCGCGCTGCGCACGGGCGGGGCTGCGCGGTGTGGGCGAGCTGATGCCGCACGGCCAGGGCTACGCGCTGAGCGACCCGCGCGTCATGGCGCCCATCGCGGAGGCGTGCCAGGCGCTCGATCTCTTCATACTGACGCACACCAGCGAGCCGGTGGGGCATGCCTATCGCGGCAAGGGCAATGTCAGCCCGCAGGATCTCGCGGCCTTCCTGCTTGCGTTTCCGGAGGTGCGGGTGGTAGCGGCGCACTGGGGTGGTGGCTTCCCTTTCTATGAGTTGATGCCAGAGGTACACGCTGCCGCCGCCAATCTGTGGTACGACTCCGCCGCCTCGCTGTATTTGTATCGGCCCGAGGTCTTCGCCTCGGTGGCGGCCATCGCCGGAGCCGATAAAATGCTCTGGGGCAGCGACTATCCCCTGATCGCCCAGCCGCGCATGCTGGACTACGCCCGCGCCTCCAATCTGGATGAACCCACGCTGGCCGCCGCGCTGGGTGGCAATGCGGCGCGGTTCCTGGGGCTGGCGGAGGAGACAGGGTCGCGGCCATAAATGGCCGACGCACGGTACGAGGGCATAAATGCCCCATTGCGCGCCGCCGCTGACGGGCGCCTGTCAGCGGCTTTCAAGCCGCCGTCGCGTGCTCCGGCCTTTCAAGGCGGAGAGCGGGCGGCAGCGCACGAAGAGCTACAGCAGCCCGCGCAGATAGGTCTCGACGAAGAGGGCATAGATCAATGGGATGGCGAGGCTGACGCTGCACACAGCGACGCCCAGCAGCATGGCGTAGGATGCGTACCCGCGCCGCACAATCGCACTGGCGCAGGCCAGGCCGGTGATCGCCAGCGGCCAACCGAGCGCGAGCATCGCCCCCACGACGACCGTCGCGGAGCCGTAGCGCAACAGCAGCTCGGCGTACCACTGGAAGGGCGACGGGACGACTCCTGAGAGCGCCGCCAGCGCCTCCAGATCGAGGCTCATCGCCCCCAGAATAACGCTCATCCATGCCAGCCGCCGTGAAACCGCTGTGACATGGCTCGCGTATGTGCTACGGGCGCGCTGGCTCACGCCGCCGCCATCCAGCGCCGATATCCACATGGCTCCGTCTCCTTCCGGTCGCGCGAGCGCCAACACTCGCCGAGGTCTTCCCCACGCCGGAAACGCACGCGCGGGGCCAACGCGCTAGCTTGACACTCCACACGGGCTAAAGCCCGATGGATTCTCGGTTCACTGCCGTAGCCTACGCCACGACTCCCCGAAGGGCCTGCCCGGCCCATTGGATATTCCTGGCCGCATTCTCGTCTCTATCGAGGACGAGGCCACAGGCTATGCAGATGTGAGTACGCACACTCAGGCTTTTGGGGACGCGCGTCCCACACCCACTACAGTCCTGCGAGGTATAGGCAGGTGGCACGGCTACGACCCGACGCCCGGCGCATGCTGCCTTGGCTTCGAGGGTGCTACGGAACTGCGCCCAGCCCGCGTCGCTGATGCTCTTGGCGAGGCGATGGTTCCGTACCATGTTGGCGACCTGCAAGTCTTCCAGATAGAGCGTGTCGTAGTCTCTGAGCAGCTTCAGCGCCGTCTTGTGGTGAAAGTCCAACCGCTGTCGCTGGACGTGCTGATGGGCGCGCTGGAGATAGCCCACCGCTTTGCGCCTGCCGTGACTGCCCTTCTTGCGACGGGAGACGACGCGCTGCGCCTTCGCCAGGTGCTTCTCACCTCGGCGGTAGTGGCGCGGATTCTCGATAGCCTCACCAGCCGCCGTGATGAGAAAGACCTTCAGCCCGACATCAATGCCCGTCTCACGTCCAGTGGGCGGCATTGGCTGCACAGATACATTGGCACACGAGAGAATCGCATACCAGCCATCCGCTTCTTTGGAGATGGTGACGGTCTTGGGTGTGCCTTCCAGCGGACGGCTCCAGCGCACCGCGACGCGCCCGAGCTTCGACAACACCAGAAAGCCGTTATCGAGCCGCGCGCCGTTGCCATACTCCTTGTAGGTGAAGGAGTGGTAGCGATTGCGCCCTTGGAAGCGCGGAAAGCCGGGTGTCTGTCCCCCCTTGACCCGCCGGAAGAACGCCTGATAGGTCTTGTCGAGCCGCGCCAGCACATCCTGCAAGACATGGCTATGGATAGCGGCGTACTCGGGCAGATCGGCGCGCAGGTCTTTCAACTCCGTTTGCTGCTCAGAGCAGGTGAGCGTGACACCGCAGCGACGATAGGCGCTGATGCGCTGCTCCAGCGCCGTGTTGTAGAGCGTGCGACAACGCCACAAGACCTCTTCAAGTTGGCGTTCTTGTTCAGGCGTCGGCTTGAGCCTGTACTTGTAGGCTTTGCGCAGGCTCGTCTCAGCCATGGCTACTATTCATCCTTGTGTCGCTCGGCATACTCGCGCAAGGCCCAGATGACTTCACCGTTGAATGACCGTTCATGCTTTTTAGCCAGCGTACGTATCACCGCCAACACGTCCAACGGGAAACGGATCGAGATGCTTTGCTCGCGCTTTGGCGTGTTGTTACCCATATAGCTATTCTATCACTATATCAGCTATACGGAAAGCGGCCGGACTTTCGGCTAAAGCCACGCACGCCTAACCGCCTGCCCTAAAGGGACGGCGGCTTGCGACGGCTAAAGCCCTATTCTGTCAACCCCGCGCGTTTGCTGGAGTTCGCTACAGCACGCCGTTCTTGGCCAGCAGCACGAGCACGATGATGAGCACGATGAAGCCGATCACCACCAGCGGCCCAATCGCTGCGCTATACGTGCGGGCTTTGGCAGGCGTCTCCGCTGTCGCCGCGTCCGGCGCCACAGCAGCCATTGGAGTGGCCGCGGCCATCGCAGCGGGCGCTGGCTCTGGGATTGGCTCAGGCTCAGGCTCAGCGGAAGCCTCAGCGACAGGCGCTGGCGCTGGAACAGGCTCAGGTTCAGCAGGCGCTTCCTCAGGGGCTGGCGCTTCTTCAGCGACAGGCTCAGCGACGGATGCCGCCTCTGGCTCAACTGAAGACGCTGCGACTGGCTCAAGGATCACATCAGCGGCAGGAGCTACTTCGGCTGGCGCTGGCTCAGCTTCCGTTTCCGTGACTGGTTCTGCGGCAGCTTCCGGCTCAGCGGGCGCGGCCTCAGCGACAGGCGCCTCCTCAGTCACGGGGACGACTTCAGCGGCCGCCACGGGCGCAGCGGCTTCGGCGGGGGTGGCGTCGGCTGCGGCGCTGGGAGCGCTGGGAGGCGAGGCGCTGGCGGTCGCGTGGGGCAGGCCACACGAAACGCAATAGGCGACTCCCTCACGCAGGGTCGCTCCACAGGCGGGACATCGTTCTGGCTCTGCCATATTCAGAGTACCTCCTCAGACCATGCTACGCGGTGGATGGAAACGGGACAGCGCGATCAGCATCGCTCAACCCCAGTGTATACGAACGAACCGTGCTGTGTCATCACATAGTGCGTCAATGCCTAATAATCCCGGCGCCAACGGAGCCGTAAATGGTGACTCAGGCGCCACGTCATACAACTGGCATGAGGGATGCGCTATGCGTTGGTGTGTTCGACGCGCGCCCTGACTGCTTGACAGGCTCCGCGCGTTCGTCCGCAAGGAAGACCATTCTAGCTCAAAGGTCATCCCCTGGAATCACCCCCGAACATGTTGGAGGCGCTTCTTCATGACAACACTCGAGGATCGGCGAACGCGGACCGCCCCCACTTCTGGTCTGCTCGCACGCCGATATGAGCTGGGTCAGCCACTGGCGCATGGTGGCATGGCGACGCTCTGGCGGGGCTGGGATCGCCGCCTGTGTCGCGCCGTCGCCATCAAGACCCTCCGCGAAGATGATCTGGCGGACGAGAGCGCGTACACCCGCCTGCGTCGCGAGGCGCTCGTCTCTGCGGCGGTTACGCATCCCCACATCGTCGAAGTCCATGACCTCATCGAAGAAGATGGCGTCCCATATCTCATCCTGGAGCTGGTAGAAGGCGAAGACCTCAAACAGCGCATCCATCAGCGCGGCGCGCTCGATCCGTTCGATGCGCTGGCGGTGGCGCGACAGACCTGCCTGGCGCTGGCGGCGGCGCACGAGCGCGGCATCATCCACCGCGATGTCAAGCCGCACAACATCCTGCTGACGAGCGATCTGCACGCCAAGCTGACTGACTTTGGCCTGGCGCTCTCGCCGCTCGATACCACCCCTGAGCAGAAGGATATCGTCTTCGGCACGCCCGAATACATGGCGCCAGAGCAGGCAATGGGCGCGCGCATCGGCGTCCAGACCGATCTGTATGGGCTGGGTGTCACGCTCTATGAGGCGCTCAGCGGTGACGCGCCCTTCCGTGGGCCATCCGCCGAGGAGACAATGAAGCGGCATATCTCAGCGCCCATCACGCCGCTGCGCGCCCTGCGTCCGGATGTGCCTGAGCCAATCGAAGAGGTCGTCATGTGCGCCCTCGAAAAGGAGCCAGGGGCGCGCTACCGGGACGCCAGCGAGATGGAGCAGGCGCTCGCCGAGGCGGCGGCTGAGGCGCACGATATGCGCTCGGTCTTCGCCGCGCCGGAGTGGCCGCAGACCGCCGCGCCCGCCTTTGCCATGAGCGCGCCGCTGGGAGCGCGCATGGTTTATGCCGCAGGCGCCCGCCAGTACCAGGCGCGCCGCGCAGGCCGACCCGCACGCCTGCCCGATGCCTTCTGGATACGGCTTCTGTGGGCAGTCTTCGCGCTCAATATCATGCTGGCCATCACGCTGCTCTGCGTCTTCGTGCTGCATCTGGCCATGTAGGGGGTGCTCACGAACGCTACGCTGGCGCCGCGCACGACGCGCTACCCCCCTGCTGCGACCAGTGGCAGTTGATCCAGATCGTAGACTCGCCCATCGGCGCCGACCACATAGGCGCCTCCGTCTGCTCCCGGAACCAGCCAGATGGGATCAGCCGGAAACTCTCCGCCGCCGGTCCAGGCGCTGGGCGCCGTCGCCTGCGCCGCCGTGTCGGCAGGGAAGTAGATCAGCTCAGGCGAGGCTCCAGCGCGCGGCGAGATGGCGCGCTGCGCGCTGAGAGCCGCCGCCGCCGCAGACGCTGTGAGGCGCGCGATGGCGCCATCGACGTGCGGCTGGCTATAGGTAACTATCGCAATGACCTGGATGGCCGTATGCGCTGGATTCAGCTCAAGCTCGGCAGCGTCGGTTGCCGCGCCTGTGGCGTCCTGAATGGGAAGGACGTAGAAGTCGGGGTAGAGGTCGGCGGCCGTGCCCGCGGGCCGGATCGCCCGCACGAACACCGGCGTACCCACGCGCGCGAGGTCGGCATGGTCGCCGCTCGCTGACTGATCTCCCTGGAACAAGCTGCTCTGCCGCGCAGACGCCTGGATGTCAGCCGCAGCGGTCGAGCGCAACGGAATCCACTCTCCAGCCGCCGTCTGCGGCGTCGCGGTCGCCGTTCGCGCTGAGTTCGCTGGTTTCGCGCCAGAGGTGGGGCCAGGCTGGCATCCAGCCACCGCAAGCGCGCCGATGACCGCGACCGCCGCCAGCCCCAGCAACACAAACGCCGCATTGCCGAAAACGACGCGCCACGCGCCCCATCCGAAGCCATGCGCCTGGTTGGCGTGGCTCCCACGTGCGGCGCGCGGCGTATGGCGACCAACGCTTTTGGCCCGTCGTACATCTGATGTCGCCATGTGGAATCACCATCCTCTCATGCTCTCGCGCGTAGCTACGGCGCGACCTGTAGCCTTACGGCGATGTCATCAGGGCGCCGGATGAGCGGTAGGCATAGTCTGGACTGTATGTGCCATTCGCCCAGTGACTGTCACGCTGGATCCAGGTGAAGCCGCGATACCAGTGAACAGGAGAGGCGCTGGTTGGCCGATAGGGGCCGACGGTCGGCTCTCGGTCGAGGCTATTCAGTCCATCACCTCGACTGTAGCGGTCGCCGTAGTAGATGGACCAAAGCGAATAGACGCCGAACGGCGTGCTGAAGTGGCCGCCCGCCCAGGTTGCGAAGGAGACCTGGAAGCGGCTCACCGAGGGCCACGCCTGCGGGTCGCGGTAGACCACGCTGGCAATCTGCGCTGGATAGCTCGCAAAGGGGTTCGTGGACGTGTAGATACCCGTCACCAGCACGGCGTGCAGCCCGCCGTTGATCAGAACGGTGACCGGCTCATGCCAGGTCCCAAGCGCACGCGCGACGCTGGTGGTTGCCTGCTGAACCTGGATGTAGAACGACGGCTGCGCGCCGTTCGCGAACTGCCAGCGATAGATGTAGTCGTGGAAGAAAGTGTTGTTGGGGGTGTAGTTGTACGTCATGTAGGCGATGGAGCGTGGATCAACGCCGTAGTCGGGCGCGATGTTCGTGATGCCCGCCAGAGCGTTCGTCGGGGTGGCGTAGCCCCAGCGGCTGGCGCCGGAACGCTGATTCGCGGCGGCGACGCTGCTCTGCGCGCCGCGACCAGAGAAGCGCATGCTCACACCATGGGCCTCGTCGTCATAGTTCACCGCCGCTTCCGCCGACTCGATGCCGCAATAGGGGCCGGAATACTGGGGCCAGATCGATGCGATGGCGGCGTTTGTGCGCGCGGTGTCGGCGCCGTAGAAGGTGGTTGCCAGCCCGGCGGCTCGGACATCGCCGCTCGGCGAAGAGTCCACACCATGTTCAGCCGCGCTGGCAGAGGCGACACCGCTGAATCCGGCCGGGCCGCCGCGCGACGACGAGAGCGTCGCGCCCGCAACCAGCAACAGCGCAAGCGACAGATCAAAGGCGAGCCGTTGCGCGCGTCGCAGTGTCCAGCGCACTGGGCTCCGGCTCTCCGTCCTGAACCACCACATAGGGACCGACTCCTTGTGCATGGAGCGCGGCCTGGAGAGTCGCGGCGAGTGAACCCGCGCGCTCGATAGCGCCTGTCTCTGTTGTTTTCCGGCGCCCCATCCCAGATAGCGTAATCGTCCGCGCTCTCAACCGTCTCAAGGCGCACGGGCGCGGCGTCACATCAACGTCTCACGCTGACAAGCGCCGTGAATCGGAGAGCATTGGGGGAGATCATCTGGCGGGCGGCTCACCCCAGCAGCGCATCCATCAGCATAGCGATGAAACGCGGCGTGTCCACCTCCATGGGGATGTCGAGCGGATGGGTGGGCTGCTCGTAGCCGGGGCCAATCAGCGGTCGGCGGTCGGCCACCGTCATGCCCGCCGTCAGCTCGCCCGCCGTCTCCACGCGCGTATCCAGCCGCACGCGCTCCAGCGCCAGCGAGGGATCGAGCAGCAGCGCCATCGCCAGGGGATCGTGCATAGTGACCGCCTCGAAGCCGAAGCGCTGCGAGTAGAGCTTCAGATAGGGCGGCAGGATACGCATGGTGAAGCGCGCCAGGGGACGATCAGAGGCGCGCAGTGTGGCCAGCTCGTCCTTGCGCAGCAGCGCGCGCATCGTCACATCCAGCGCGACCAGTGTCACTGGCCAGTCCGCCGTGAAGACCAGATCAGCCGCCTCCGGATCGTGATAGATGTTGGCCTCGGCGGTCGCGGTGGCGTTGCCAGCGGCGACGATGGCGCCACCCATCACCATCACCTCTTTGACCAGGCGCGGCAACTCCGGATCGCGCTGGAGCGCCAGCCCCAGGTTGGTCAGCGGCCCGCTGGCATAGAGCGACAGTTCACCGGGGCGCTCGTGAACCAGGCGCAACAGTTGATCGACAGCATGCTCGCCCGTCGGCGCGTGAGTGGGCTCGGGCAGGTCAGCGTCGCCCAGGCCATCCATCCCATGTATGGCGGACGGCGGGAATGGCCCGCGCGCCATCGCCTGGGGCGCGCCCACCGCCACTGGCGTCTGCGCGCCGAGCGCATCCAACGTCTTGAGCGTATTGGTCGCCGCCTGAGCCGACGAGACATTGCCCGTCACCGTGCCGATGGCGACGACCTGCGCGCGGAGCGAGCGATGCGCCAGGATGATCGCCAGCGCATCGTCCACACCCGTATCCACGTCCATCAGAATCAGTTTGGGTTCCGCGTTCGCCGCGTTGGCCATAGCATCCTCGCCGTCTCTCGCATCACGCCGGGCGTCATCTGCCACAATGGCCGCATTCTAGCACGGCTTTCGCATGGCGAAGCAGCACGCCAGCGGCTAGGCGGCGCTGGGCGCGGTCACGAGTGGCGACGCGATGATGATGCCGCCTGATTTCACATGCCAGATCGTGGCGCCATCGCTGGCCCGCAGCGCCACCACATCGCCCGCCTCAGTCGTGGCGAAGACCGTGCCAGCGACGACCGTGGGCGGCGCGTCGATGGCGCTATTCAGCGCGACCTGCCAGCGCGGCTTGCCGCTGGCGGCGTCCAGCGCATAGACGATGCCGCCCTGGCTGCCGACGTAGAGCGTCTGGCCATCCAGCGTGGGCGCGGCGCCTGTACCGATCAATGCTACGGGCGCGTTCCCCGCCGTCTGGAACTTCCACACCAGGGTATGCGTGGAGGCGCTGATGGCGTCGACCGTGGCGTCCTGCGAGCCGACGTAGATCAGATCGGCGCCGACGGCAGGCAGTGTATGCGCCTGTGAGGTCGTGTTGAATGACCACAGACTGGCGCCCGTCTGCGCGTCGTAGGCATGGAACGTGTCGGCGAGGTTGGCGCCGACGTAGAGCGTCTGGCCGACGAGCAGCGGCTGACCATCGAATCCGCCCGCCTGCTCTGCCGACCAGCGCACTTTACCGCTGGCGATGTCGAGGGCGTAGAGCGAGGAATTCGGTCCGGCGCTGGCCACGTATACCAGCCCGCCGCCGACGGCGGGCGTCGTGTAGACATGGGTATCGGCGGTGGTCAGCGCGTAGACCCAGCGCTGCTTGCCACTGGCGGCGTCCAGCGCGTAGACGGCGCCGCTATCGCTGGTGACCAGCGCCGTATCACCGCTGATGGCGACGTAGCCGTCCAGCCCGAAGCGTGCGCTGACGCCAACCGTGCGAGTGAAGCTCCAGCGTGGTTGGCCAGTCCTGGCGTCGAAGGCGCGCACCGTGCCATCATCCGCACCGACGTAGAGCGCGCCGCCCGCCACCACGGCGCCGCCCGCCGTCGAATAGGTCTGCGCCTTCCACTCCACGGCGCCCGTCTGCGCATTGAGCGCCTCCACCAGCCCCGGCGACGTTTCGCTCTGCCCCAGCCCCACCGTCACATAGACGAGCTGCCCCGCCAGCCGCGCATCGGGCGCGATGGGCGTGGCCGTGGGCCGGGGGCTTACTGTCTGCGCATTGCACCCCGCCAGCGCCACCGCCAGCGCCGCCATTGCCCACCACTGAGTTCTCCCGCCGCCCGTGTGCCTTCGGCGCCACATGCGCGTCTCCTTTGTCTCTCCGCCAACTACTCCTCCAGACACAACGCTGTCCGACAGTTGGACGCCTGGCGCGCTGGCGATTTACGAAGGCGCCGAACGACTGTATACGGTGCGCTGTAACCTTGGTATACTGCGCGCGCCGCCCCATCGCTATCTCTGCGCGGCGCCTGGCTCAAGGATTCCCAACGCCACCAACCCCCACACGGTATTCAGGAAAGAGAGGCTGACGCAGTTTATCATCGCCAGCCGCCACGCCAGCACGCGCCGCCAGCGCACCACCATCGGCGCGTCGGCCTGCGCCACCGCCAATCGCACGCTCACCCAGAGCGAATGGAGTCAGCTCATCCCCAATACGCCCTACCAGGCGGCCTGCTGACCGGGCGGTAGGGCGTATTGGGGAGCGCTGGAATATGGTGAGGCGACCTGCGCCATGGCGGCCGCAGGTCGCTCTCTCAGGCCGCTCACGGCGCTTAGTACGAAGTCGTCGTGGTACGGCGGCGACCCATGATCGCGATCAGGCGCACCAGCGCCCACGCGATGAGCGCATAGACGATGATCGCGATAATCGAAGAAAGCTCGAACACACTGCCCGTACCGGCCTGCGGGGTAGCAAAAATCCCCTGGAATGGCGCGACCAATGGGTTCGTGACGCCATACAGGAAGCTGGTGAAACCAGCGCCCGGGTTCGCGGCCAGCGCCTTCAGGATCACGCGGATGATGATGAGCGTGATGCCGATACCGAACACGACATAGACGAACTGCGCGAGGCGGAACGCGGGTGAGACCTCCTGAGTGGTCGTCACGTCGCGGCGATATTCCACGGGCCGCACAGGCTCGACCGGGCGTTCATATTTCACAGGCCGCATAGACTCAGGTGGCTGCACAGGATCATTCGGATACATCGGTTTCCCCTCCCAAGATGGTTTACAGTTGCACGCGCCCGGCTACGGCGCCCGAGCGGCAGGTCGCCACTGGATACGTTCACCGCAACTTCGCGGCGCACGAGCGCGTCCGTCACTAAACGGCTGCGCAATCGACCATTCGAGTCGACACACCATGCAAGTTGCGTGCCACGCGCGAAAACCCTGAATTATTCGGCGCTGTGCCCCCGTCCGCACAGGTGAACATCGCGGAGCAAAGCGCCTCCCAGGCGCGATTTTAGTCGCCAGCCACTCCAACCCTTGACAGGCATACGCGACATACTGTAGTGTCTTAGTCAACAACCGCATAACGATACGACACCTACTCTCATCACGAATGGCAGAGGGATACGGCCCGAAGAAGCCTGGCAACCCACCAGCAGAGACGCTGGCAGGGTGCAAAGTCCGGCGAGACGCAGCTTTTGGCGTCGAGCAAGATGAGGGAGGAGCGTCAACACGCGCATGACGCGCACCCGACGATCCGCCCTCGCCAGCTTGCTTCTGGTCGAGGGCGTTGTTGTTGTTGGCGACATACATGGCGAGAACGAGGACGAGTACGCGAGTCGCGGGTGGCCACAGAGAGCCGTAGCTGGTGACAATCCGGCGCCACCTTCCCCGCCGAAAATGACCTCCGAGCCGCGCGCGGAAATCGGGCAGCGACCCAGCGCTGGGTCGCCCTCCGACAGTAGGCGGCGCCGGGCAAGCCTCCGTTAACGGGCTGGACGATCCATCGCAGGTGAGCGTTTCCGCGCGCGCAGGCGGGTGGGCGTCTTCGAGGCCGACGTGGCGCACGTCGGCGAATCAGGGTGGTACAGCGTGACCTCTCGCCCCTGCCAGGGAGAGAGGATTTTTTGTACCCTCGATCTGGCAAGCGAGCATTGACGATTTCGGGGAGGATGGAGACAGCTATGGCAGGCCCGCAGACGTCATCGCCGGGGAAACAAGGCGCCGCCGCGCCCGCTGGTGGGGCGGCGTGGTCTGGCCCGCGCCGCCTGACGCTGCCCGCGCTCACGCTGGAGGGAGGGGCGACGCTGGCGCCGGTCGAGGTGGCCTACGAGACGTGGGGGAGGCTCGCGCCCACCCGCGACAACGTGGCCTTGCTCTGCCATGCGCTGACCGGCGACGCGCACACCTGCGATCTGGAGCGGCCCGATGATCCGCGCGCGGGCTGGTGGAATCCACTGGTGGGGCCGGGGCGCGTCTTCGACACCGAGCGCTATTACGTCGTCTGTGTTAACACGCTGGGGAGCTGCTATGGCAGCAGCGGGCCAGCCAGCCTGCGTCCTGATGCTGGCGGCGGCGATCCGACACGCTGGGGGCTGGACTTCCCGCCTGTCAGCGTCGGCGACATCGTGGCGGCGCAGCGGGCCGCGCTGGCGGCGCTGGGCGTGGAGCGGCTGGCCGTCGTGGCGGGCGGCTCGCTGGGCGGCTTGCAGGCGCTGGAGTGGGCCATCGCCTACCCGGAGCTGGTCGAACACGCCATCGTCATCGGAGCGGCGCAGCGGCTGCCCGCACAGGGGCTGGCCATCGACGACATCGCGCGGCAGATCATCATGGCCGACCCACGCTGGCAGGGCGGCGCCTACGCGCCCGGCGAAGGGCCAGCGACCGGGCTGGGACTGGCGCGCATGCTGGCCATGCTGACCTACACGAGCGCGGCGGGGCTGGATGCGCGCTTCGCGCGCGCGCAGGCGACGCAGGCGAGCGGCTGGCCCGCCTGGGGGCCGCGTCTCGATGTGGAGACGTATCTGCACCACCAGGCCGACAAGCTGGCGCGCCGCTTCGACGCCAACAGCTATCTCTACCTGACCAGTGCGATGGATCGCTACGACGCGGCGGCACGGTGGGGATCGGATGCGGCAGCGCTGGGGCGCATCCGCGCGAAGACGCTGGTGGTGGGCATGTCCAGCGACTGGCTCTATCCGCCGGAGCTGGCGCGCGGGCTGGCGGACGGCATCGCGGCGGCGGGCGGCTCGGCGCGCTACGCGGAGATCAGCTCGCTCGACGGCCACGACGCCTTCTTGAAAGACTGGAGACAGATGGACGCGCTGCTGCGTCCGTTCCTGAATGGCCAGGGCAGCGACCACGAGACGAGACATCCTGACGACAGAGGCGCGAGCGCGCCACACGAGGAGCATCATCACATGGCAGATCTGGATGTACAGGCCCCGGACCAGGCGACTGTCGCGACGAATGGGCATGCGCCCCAGGCTTCCGCCGCGACCGAGACGAGCGAGACGCCAACATCGGCCCCCACCTTTCAATTCGAGACGCTGAGCCTGCACGCCGGACAGGAAAACCCTGATCCCGCGACCCATGCGCGGGCGGTGCCGATCTATCAGACGACCTCGTTCGTCTTCGAGGATGCCGCCGATGCGTCCGACCTCTTCGCGCTGAAGAAGTTTGGCAACATCTACACGCGCATCATGAACCCCACGCAAGATGTCTTCGAGCGGCGCATCGCGGCGCTGGAGGGCGGCGTGGGCGCGCTGGCAACCGCGTCGGGGCAGGCGGCGGAGTTCGTCGCCATCGCCAATATCGCCAGCGCGGGAGACGAGATCGTCAGCAGCACGAGCCTCTACGGCGGCACGTACAACCTCTTCGCGCAGACCCTGCCGCGCCTGGGTATCACCACGCACTTCGTGGACTCCAGCGACCCGGAGAACTTCCGCCGGGCCATCACGCCGCGCACCCGCGCGCTCTACGCCGAATCGGTGGGCAATCCGCGGCTGGATACGCTCGATTTCCGCGCCGTCGCCGACATCGCGCACGAGGCGGGCATCCCGCTGATCGTGGACAACACCTTCCCCAGCCCGTATCTACTCCAGCCGTTGAAGCACGGGGCCGACATCGTGGTCGCCTCGGCGACGAAGTTCATCGGCGGGCATGGCACCAGCATCGGCGGCGTAATCGTGGATGGTGGCAAATTCGACTGGGCGGCCAGTGGCAAGTTCCCCGGCCTGACCGAGCCTGATCCCTCGTATCACGGCGTGCGCTATGTCGAGGCGCTCGGCCCGCTGGCCTACATCATCAAGGCGCGCGTGCAATTGCTGCGCGACCTCGGCCCGGCCATCAGCCCGCTCAATAGCTGGCTCTTCATCCAGGGGCTGGAGACGCTACCCCTGCGCATGGAGCGGCACAGCGAGAACGCGCTGAAAGTCGCGCAGTTCCTGGAGTCGCATCCCGCCGTCACCTGGGCGCTCTACCCTGGCCTGCCCAGCCATCCCACGCATGCGCTGGCGCAGCGCTACCACGAGCACGGCTACGGCGCCATCGTCGGCTTCGGCATCAAGGGCGGGCTGGAGGCTGGCAAGCGCTTCGTCAGCTCAGTCAAGCTGTTCTCGCTGCTGGCCAATGTCGGCGACTCGAAGTCGCTGGTGATTCATCCCGCCAGCACGACGCACTCGCAACTCAGCGAGGAAGAGCAGCGCGCGACCGGCGTCACGCCCGACTTCGTGCGGCTCTCGGTGGGCATCGAGCATATCGACGACATCCTGGCCGATCTGGATCAGGCGTTGCGCGCCTCGGCGGTGTGACCGGGGATGGGGTCGCGGCCATGAATGGCCGACGCACGGCGCACGGGGATAAATCCCCCTGTACGCCGCCATCGGCGGGCGCTCTGTTTCGGCATTCATGGCCGAGGCCGACTTCACAAGGAGGGAATCGCGATGCGAGTCGTCAAATTTGGTGGAAGCTCGGTCGCCGATGTGGCGCGGTTGCGCCGTGCGGCGGCGCTCGTCGCGGAGCTGCGCGCAGATGGGCCGGTGACGGTCGTCGTCTCGGCGATGGCGGGCGTCACCGACGCGCTGATCCGCATCGGGCAGAGCGCCATCGCGGGCGACACGCGGACGCCAGAGCTACTCGAAGCGCTGGCGTGGCGCCACGAGGAGGCGTGGGCGGCGCTGGCGGGTGACGCGCCAGAAGGCTTCACGCGGCTCTGGGCCGAGCTGGTTCACGAAGCGCAGTCGCTGGCGCTGCGCAGCGCCGGACTGGATGCGCGGTGGCGCGCGTGGCGCGTGGCGCAGTTCTCTGGCTGGGGCGAGCGGCTGGTGGTCGGGCTGCTGGCAGCGGCGCTGCGCGAGGCGGGTGTGGTGGCGGAGGCGTTCGACGACGCGCCCGTCGCGCTGAGCGGGCTGGCCTCGGCCGCTGTCGAGGCGCAGCCATCGTCGCTGGCCACGCGCGCCCGGCTGCTACCACGGCTGGCGCTGCTGGTGATGCGCGGCGGCGTCCCCGTGCTGCCGGGCTATATCGCGCGCGATTCGGCGGGCGCGCTGACCACGCTGGGACGCAACGGCTCTGACCACTCGGCGGCGGTGATCGCGGCGGCGCTGGGGGCCGAGCGGCTGACGATCTACAGCGACGTTCCGGGCATGCTGACCGCCGACCCGCGCACGGCGCCGGACGCCGTGTTGCTGCCCCTGCTGACCTACGACGAAGCGCAGCGCATGGCTATGCTGGGCGCGCGGGCGCTGCATCCGCGCACCATCGAACCCATCGCGCGCTGGATCATTCCGCTGGAGCTACGCTCAGCCGCGACGCCGCACGCGCCGGGGACGGACATCCTTCCCGGCGCGGCGATCCCGCGCAGCCGCTCGCGCGCGGCAGCCTGGATCGTGGCGGCGCGCCCGCTGGATGACGAGCCAGGCGGCGCTGGCGGCGCGCGGCTGACGGAGGTGTCGGCGGCCTGGCTGCCCGCCTGGCCTCTCAGCGCCGCAACTGTCCGCGCGACGCCCTGGGACTGCGCCGACGCCGCGCTGGCTCGCCTGCCGCTGGATACGCTCGGCGCCCGCGAGATGCGCCACACCCATGACGGCGCCCGCCTGCTGGTGGAGGCGTCGCAGGCGGACGCGACGGTTCGCGCGCTGCACACCGCGCTCCATGATTGCGCCGCCCAGCGAGCGGCTGTATCGGAGGGCGCGGCGCTGGCGGCGGGGGCATAGAGTGGGGTGAGGTGGGGGGTCGCGGCCATCAATGGCCGACGCACGGAACGACGGGGCATAAATGCCCTGGCGCCGCCGCAGGCGGGCGCGCCTCTCGCGGCTTTCAAGCCGCCGTCGCGTGCTCCGGCCTTTTAAGGCCGAGAGTCCGATGGCGTGACCGGGCGCGAACCGAAAGGATTGCTACGATGCGACGCATCTATACTCAACCGCCACGCGCGCGGCGCTTGCCTGTCACGCTGCTGGGGGCGACGGGGCTGGTCGGCCAGCGGGTCATCGCGCTGCTGGAGGGGCATCCCTGGCTGGAGCTGGCGCGCGTGGTCGCCTCCGAGCGGCGGGTGGGCGCGCGCTACGGGGAGGTGACGCGCTGGCATGTGGAGACGGCGCCGCCCGCCGACGCGCTCGATTTGCGACTTGAGCCGTCCGATCCCGATGGCGATCTGCGCGGGCAGATCGTCATCTCCGCGCTGCCAGCCGAGGAGGCGCGCGCGCTGGAGCCGCGCTATGCGCAGGCGGGCGCGCTGGTCTTCAGCAACGCCTCGGCTTATCGCATGGAGGCCGATGTCCCGCTGATCGTGCCGGAGATCAACCCCGGCCATCTGGTGGCGCTTGCCACGCAGCGCGCCCGGCGTGGCTGGCCCGGAGCCATCATCACCAATCCGAATTGCTCCACCATCGGGCTGACGCTGGCGCTGGCTCCGCTGCAACGCTTCGGGCTGCGGCGCGTCATCGTGACGACATT
>DATBTW010000296.1:0-4572 GCA_036559055.1 Ktedonobacterales bacterium | reverse complement strand
CGTCGCCGCATCCGCAGATCCCTGCGTACCAGACGCCGCAGGGCCACTGATCGTGTGCCCGCTCCCCATGGTAGCCGCGCCGCCCGTCGGATGCGGCAGAGACGGCAGCGCCGTCGCGATCAGGAAGGCCAGCCCGATCATCGCCGCGATGGTTCCAATCGCCTGCGCCGGGCGCGCCCACACTGGCGCCGCGCGTCTGCGCGCCACGACAGCTGGCTGCGCGGGCAGCGAGAAGTCGCGCGGCAGGGCAGGCGTGGGCAGCGCGCGCAGCAACGCGCGTGTCTGAAGCAGTGCGGCCAACTCGCGCTGGCACTGCTCACACTCGCGCAGGTGGGCGTCAAGCGCGGCGCGCTCGGCGGGCGCCAGCTCGCCGTCCAGGTACGCCGACAGGCGCTCGCGCTGCGACTCCCAATCCGAATGATTCACCGCGTTCCCCACTGGCTGATCTGATCTACTGGTTTCTGGTATCATGACGCTGCGCTGGCGGGAAGAGTTCCGGCTGGGCCAGCAATAGCGCTCGCAGCCGCCCGCGCGCCCGCGCGATGCGCGACTTAACGGTTCCCAGCGGCGTCCCTGCCACTCGCGCGATCTCCTCATAGCTCATCCCCTGGATGTCGCTGAGGATGATGACCAGCCGTTGCTCCGGAGCCAGCTGCAGGATGGCCGCCTCGATGGCCGCGATCACCTCGGCGCGTAGCGCGGCGTCCTCGGGGTTCCAGTCGAGTTGTGCGGCTGGCTCAGTCAACTCCGTATCGGCGACCTGCTGGCCGAGCGACTCGTCGCCACTCGCCAGCAGCGCGTCCAACGACTCCGCCGGACGCCGCCGCTGGGCGCGCCAGTAATCATAGCAGCCATTGCTGACGATGCGCAGCAGCCACGCGCGAAACGAGGCGCCCCGAAACGCGCGGACGTTGCGGAATGCGGAGAAGAAGGCATCCTGTGTGACATCCGCCGCCGCATCTGGGTCGCCGAGCATGCGCAGCGCCAGCCCATACGCCGCCGACTGGTAGCGCGCCACCAACTCATTGAACGCGCTCCGGTCGCCGCGCTGGCTACGTGAGATCGCCGCTCGCTCCCGCGCTTCGTCAAGCGCGTCGGCGGGATCACCCTGCGCGTCGTCGCTTCCTGGCATGACTCCCTCGTTCGTGTCGAACAACGTCCCAGTTCCACCATCCTCGCTCTCTTGTACTACGAGGCAAACCAGGCGAGTTTCACACGATTCCTCGCTTGACATCCGTTGTGGCAGGGATGCTCCGTACGCACGTTACGCGCTGATGGGGCGCCCCCTGACATGCCGTGGCGCATGCGCACTGTTCTGATTGATCACCAACTCGGCCATGACATTTGCCATGAGTCGCTGGATGCCAGGAACTGGCGCGCTCGCCGCTGTCGAGAGGCACGGCATGAAGCCAGGCGGTAAACGTGGCACATCCCAGAACTTCAGCCCATCCAGCGCATAGGCCCAGTAGATGGAGCCACTGGCGAATACCAGCGCGCCGGACCGTGCGACGTAGTAGGTCGTCTGGCTGTGGTTGGCGCCCGCGTCGATACCCAGCGCATACGAGTCGCCCAGCACATGCAGTCCCGGCGGCGTGTCGCCATTGTAATACACATGGTCGAACTCGTAGCCCACGAGGTTGCACCCATATGAAACGCCCGGACGCAGCTCAGTGCCTTCGAGCAGCGGGGACGCTGCAGCGCTCGCCATCGTCCACTTCCATCCCATCGGTGGATATGTCCAGTCGGCGTACATGACGCCCACCAGCGCATTCTCCGGGCGGTTGAGCGGCGCCTGACGCCATTCGACGGTCACATTCGCGTTGTTGGCGCCATAGAGTGGATCGAGAACGGCGCTCTTGTAGCAGACAATCGTGCGGTCGGGAACCCCAGCATGGTCTGGCTCGAAGCGAATGTTCCAGTAGGCCGCGTTCGCGCCAAAGAATGCCAGACCGATGCCAGCGTCGCGCGCACGCTCCACACCATTGCGCATCGCCAGCGACCAGTATTCGTCGTGGCCCAATGAGAGGTAGGCGCGATGTGTGAGCAGTAGATTGGGGTGATCGTTGATGTCTACCGAGCTGACATACGACAGGTCATAGCCAGTGCGCTCCATCCATCGGATGGCATCCATCACCGATGAAATCCCTGCGCCAGCGCCGAATTGCCGACCCTGTGAAGGACGATTCAGCGAGACTTTGTAGGCGCGGGTCGCCAGCCGCTGATCTGGCCCGTGATAGAGGCTGTAGCCGCCCCAGTCATTGTAGGCCTCGACGGTATTGTCGGGTATCTCCGCCACGTACGTCGCATGCGCATCGCCAGTGACGGTGAAATGCGTATATGCCTGCATGTTGGCGCTCGTCGTCAACTTCACGAGATAGAGCCCGGTTGTCCAGGTGGCGGGAATGGTGAGCCGAAATGAGGGACTCCAGTTGGCATCGAGCAGGTGCGTCGTGAGATCCATGCGACATGACGCGCAGCCAGTCAGCTTCGTGGTATTCCAGTCATAATAGCCCTGCGCCTGACCTGACTCACTGAGTGTGGTCATCAGTCGTCCGCCCGCGCCGTGGTACCAGCCCAGCCGATAGACGGCGACCGTATACGGGTCGTTGGGAATCTGCGTGCTGACATAGAAGGTCAGCGTCTGCGTGGGGGCGACAGACTCCGCGCCAACGTATCCCTGGATCTGGGTGGTCGCGACCTGGCTATCGGGGATGGTCCAACCGTTGGAGCCTGGCAGCGCATTCTCTTTCTGGATGGCGTTCTGGAGAATGATCGGAATCGCCGATTGGATCGGCGACAGAGCATGCGCCGCGGACAGTGGCTCTCCACTATCGGGAGACGCCTGGTAGAGAAAGTTCGTCTCTGGCGTCATCCAGAGACCACCGCTAACCAAAGCGCCCAGCAGTGCGCCGAGAATCAGCGCGAGCGGCAGGCGTCGCCATCGGCGCGGCGTGCGCACTTCAACGACAGATGTGCGCTGATCCTTCTTCACTGTGATTGCCTCCTGTCGCCGCGTTATAGACCGTGAGAATTGCGTGGCCAACGAAAAGAGGTCGCCAGTAGCCTGGCTATGCTCTACACACCTCAGCGACTCACTTCGAAACAGCCCGTAGCTCAACTATTCCTATTGCCATTGAACGAAGCTACCTGCCAAGATTAACAGCGCCCCGCTGCATGTAACCTATCGTCTCAAAGGAGAGAACTGGCCCAGCAACCTAGCATTGTCGGCCACACATCGTCACGGCAGCCCTCGCTATGGCATCGGGGAGAGACATGCGGGATGAGCGGACATGAGGAATAGAAGTCGTCATCGCAGACGTAGTGGGGAGAATGGAAGCAGGAGGTATCTGTGGAGGCCGCTGGTGCGCTGTGCGCGACACATCACAGCAGAGAGCGGGTGTTCTGGATTGAGGTCGCTTTCCCAGCCTGCTACAATGGCGCGGAGTCGTGCGATAGCGTCACGGCGCCCAGACACCGATCCGGAAAGGCCTTCCTGTGCTGAAGATACGCACTGCGCCACACATTCAGATCGACTGGCGCATAGTCGGTCGCGGGGCGCGGTGGAGACGCCTTGGCTTCTGGGCGATATTCCTGATGCTGTGCGGCGCGTGCGCGCTGGGCGCCTGGGCTGCGCTTGACCGCGACGAGGGCGCATTCCTCGTCATGGCGCAGCAGATCATGCACGGCCGCGTTCCCTATCGTGACCTGTTCGATCACAAAGCCCCCGCCATCTATTACCTGCTTGCTGGGCTACTGGCGCTCACCCAGTCTCTGAGCGTTGGCGCACAGATCGTCACCCTGCGCCTATGCGTCGTGCTGGTGAACGCGCTCAGCGCACTCGGCCTGCTGCGGCTCGGCACACGCTGGCGACGCCCGATGACAGGTCAATTGGCCGCGCTGCTCTGGCTGGCGGCCAGCGCAGTCCCGCTCTTCAACCCCAGCCAACTGTTCACTGAACCATTTGCGGTGTGCGCGACCATCTGGGCAGTGGAGCGCCTGGCAACGCGTGTCAGCGTGCGCAGCGCTTTTGAGGCGGGGCTACTGTTGGCCGCCGGAAGTCTCTTCAAGCAGACAGCTATCCTGGCGCTGCCATCACTTGGTTTGCTGCTCTTCAATCCCGGCGCTCTGGTTGGCGCGCCGAGCAAGCGGCGCGTGTACCGCATGCTCGTCGCGCTGAGTGGCGGCGTCGGCCTGCCGTGGCTGGCCGTGGGCGGCGCCTTTGCAGCGCTGGGCGCTCTGCAGCCGTTCATCTACCAGGTCGTCATCGTCAACCTGATCGGATATCCAGCGACCAGCAATCCTTTCGAGGACTTCATGTCACTTGGTCTGAAGGTTGTCATCGTCTTTGCTGGCCCGCTCATCCTTCTGGCTGGTCGCATCAAGAGCGCAACATACCGCTCCCGGCGCGAGTCATCTACGCGCGACCTGACACTGCCAGCAATCGCACTGCTTGCCGTCCTTCAGACGGCGCCTACGGTGGCCCATCCTTACCCGCATTACCTCATTCAAGTGCTACCGTGGTTCGCCCTGCTTCTCGCATTCGGACTGATGACGAGCGAGGGCCGCGCGCTG
>DATBTW010000295.1:0-14261 GCA_036559055.1 Ktedonobacterales bacterium | reverse complement strand
TGGCGGTGGTGGTCGCCTATGTCACCACCATGCGACTGCCACGGCGCCGCACGGCGCCCGCTGCCAACGTGTCCCCACCGGTCCGGGCTGCTGGAGCGCCAGGCTGATCTGGAAGCGCCATTCATCGTCGCGCTGCTGCTGCTGGCGCTCTTTGGCATCGCCGTGGCGCGTGTCTTCACCAACATCGCCCGCAAGGAGCCGGTGGCGCTGCTGCCCGATCAGCGGCTGCTGCAGGGTGGCCCCACGCGCGTCGTGGACTCTACACGCGCGAACACCGACGAACCATAGGCTCACCTCGCAGGCCGCTTCGCGCCACATTGTCCCCCATCTCGCGCGTGTGCTACTATTCGGATTATCTGGCCGGTCGCACGACTGCGTGAGATGGAGCGGCGTATGCCTGTTTCAGTCGCCAACTCCCAACTGATCTACGACGCGCTCAAAGCGTGCGACGTCGAGATCATCTCCGCCCTGCCCGAAACCTGGCTCGTCCACCTCATCCGCATGGCGGAGGACGACCCCGATGTCACGCTGGTGCGTGTCGCCAAAGAGGAAGAGGCGATTGGCGTCTCGGCGGGCGCGCATCTAGCGGGCGCCAACTCGGCGCTGCTGATGCAGAACCACGGCTTCCTGGCGGCCATCAATCCCATCGTTTCGCTGGCGCTGCTCTACAAGATCCCGCTGCTGATGCTGATCAGTTACCGCGGCCACATGGGCGAGCGCGACCCCTGGCAGACCCAGGGCGGCATGGTCACGGAGCCGCTGCTGCGCGCGCTGGGCATCCCCATCTGGTCGCTGAGCGACCCGCGCGATGTCTCGCGCCGTCTCAAGGATGCGCAGACGCTGGCGCACGCGGCGCTCACTCCGGTCGCCGTGCTGCTGACGCGCGAGCTGATGTGGGAGGATTGACCATGCTGCGCGCGGATGCCTTGCAGGCGATCTATCCTGAGCTGAACGATCACATCGTCGTGACGATCATGGGCGCCGTCGCGGCGGAACTCTACACACTCGGCCACCGGCCCACATTCTTCTATCTGGAGCACGCGATGGGGCTGGCCTCCTCGATGGGGCTGGGCGTCGCGCTGACGCTGCCGAAGCACAAGGTGGTCGTGCTGGATGGCGATGGCTCGCTGCTCATGAATCTGGGTACGCTGACGACGATGGCGCGCTACCGCCCAGGCAATCTGCTGCACATCGTCTTCGACAACGAGAGCCTGCTCTCGGTCGGCGGCTTCCCCACCGCGACCGCGACGGGAACCGATCTGGCGGGCGTGGCGCGAGCGTGCGGCATCCCGCAGGTGGTGGAGGCGGACACGCCAAAGCGCCTGAAGCAGGCTGTCGCGGACGCGCTGGCAGGCGAGACGCTGACGACCATTGTGTCCAAGGTCGAGGCTGTAGGGCCAAAGTCGTTTCACATGGATCTGCCGCTGCTGGAGAACCGCTTCCAGTTCAAGCGTGCGCTGGAGGCGCTACGGCGGCAGGAGTAGCAGGCCAGCCAAAGGAAGCAAGGGAGGCGAAACATGGCAAGTGAGCAGCCGCACTCCGTATTGGCGCAGTTCGTGGCGGAGCTGCTCGCGGGACGCATCCGGGTGGTCGATCTCACCACGCCGCTCGAATCGGAGACGCCGGTGATCGATCTCCCTGCGATGTTCGCGCCGTCGCCGGGGCTGACCCTGACCGAGATTTCGCGCTACAACGACGCTGGCCCGGCCTGGTACTGGAACACGCTGCATCTGGGCGAGCATACCGGCACCCACTTCGACGCGCCCGTTCACTGGGTTACGGGCAAGGAGCTACCCGACAACACCACCGACACCATTCCGCCGCAGAAGTTCATCGGCCCGGCGTGCGTCATCGATGTGACGGCGGATGTGGCGCAGAACCCCGACTTTCTGCTGACGCCAGAGCGCGCGCAGCAGTGGGAGGCCACGCATGGGCGCATTCCGGCGGGGGCATGGGTGTTGCTGCGCACTGGCTGGAGCGCGCGCACGAGCCGCGCGGACTTCCTGAACGCGCGCGAGGATGGCGCGCATTCGCCGGGGTTCGCCAGGGCGTGCTCGGAGTTTCTGGCGCGCGAGCGCGATGTGCTGGGCGTCGGCGTGGAGACGGTCGGCACGGACGCCGGGCAGGCGGGAACCTTCGATCCGCCGTTCCCCAACCACAGCACGATGCACGGCGCGGGCAAATTCGGCATCACCAGCCTGATCAACCTGGATCAACTGCCGCCAACCGGGGCGGTGGTAATCGCCGCGCCGCTAAAGATCGTTGGCGGCTCGGGCAGCCCGCTGCGTGTGCTGGCGCTGGCGCCAGCGTAGCCCCCTCCCCCACCCCCAGCCCCTCCCCCGCTTTGCGGGAGAGGGGAGCTAGTGCGCTGGGTGGTGGGAGCGAGATTGGCGCTAGGAGGCGAAGACCTCTTCCGCCAGATGGAAGGCCGCATTGGCCGCCGGGACGCCGCAATAGATGGCGCACTGCAAGAGCAGCGCCTTGATCTCGTCGTGGGTGACGCCATTGCGGACGGCGGCGCGCAGATGCATGCGCAGCTCGTCGTTGCGATTGAGCGCCACCAGCAGGGCTATTGTCACCAGGCTGCGGGTGGGGCGTGGCAGCGTGTCGTCGGCCCACACCTCGCCCCAGGCCGTGCGCGTGATGAAGTCCTGGAAATCCTCGTTCAGCGGCGTGCGATTGGCCAGCGCGCGCGCGACATACTCGTCGCCCAACACCTCGCGGCGCACACGCAAGCCTTGCTCATAGCGCTCATGTTCGGTCAAGTGATCCGTCATGCTCATCTCCCGTCAGAAAGCGCAGGACAGCGTCGGTGAAGGCGCCTGCCGCTTCGATATTGGACAGGTGCGCGGCGTCGAGTTCGACAGAGCGCGCCCCGGCGATCGACTGCGCCAGGTAGCGGCCATCCTCTGGCGTCGCGGCGGCGTCGTGCGCGCCTGCGATCACCAGTGTGGGCGCCTGGATGCGCGCCAGCAACGCCCGCTGATCCATGTCGCGAATCGCCGCGCAGCAGGCGATATAGCCCTCCGCTGATGTATGCGCCAGCGTTTCTTCCATCCGCTCGATCACCTCCGGCTCGCGCGCGGCGAAGTCGGCGGTGAACCAGCGCGCCACCACGCCCGCAGCGATGGCTCGCATGCCACCCGCGCGCACAGCCGCGATGCGCGCATCCCAGAATGACGGTGGCCCCATCTGAGCCGCCGTGTTGCAGAGCAGCAGCCTGTCCACCCGTGCGGGCGCGTTGGCCGCCAGCCACATGCCGACCATGCCGCCCATCGACAGTCCGCAGAAGCTCGCCCGCGCGATGCCCAGCGCATCGAGGAGGGCAAGCGCGTCGCGCCCCAGCGCGTCCATCGTGTAGGGGCCAGCGGGCGCGGCAGAGGCGCCGTGGCCGCGCCCATCGTAGCGCAGCACGCGGAAGCGCCGCGTGAGCGCCTCAAGCTGCGGCTCCCACATGCGGTGGTCGGTTCCCAGCGAGTTCGCGAACGTCAGCATAGGCGCATCGTCCGGCCCATCGAAGCGATAGAAGAAGCGCCCGGATGGCAGATCGACGTGTGGCATGGGAGGATAACCCTTCATGATTGAGCCGAGCGGTGCGAACTGGGCCTTCAATGAAGGTGTCCGGCCCCATTTCGCGCAGGCAAGGCTCCTGCGGCCCGCAGGCCCGTAGCTGCGCGTTGACTCGCCCGTCCACCCACCGTTGGCCCGCCTGTCTATCCCCGTGTTTATCCGCCCGATGGCTCGCCTGGCGCCTCATCCAGCGCACGCTGGACGAGCTGTTCCGCCAGGCCGATGGCGCGCTGCGGGTCGAAGAGCGCGTCCAGCTCGGCGGGCGCCAGATGCGCGGTGACGGCTTTGTCGGCGGCGAGCGTCTCGCGCAGATGGCGACCCCGCCGGGTGGCGCGCTGCACGGCCTCGCGGATCAGCGCGTGCGCCCGCTCACGCCCCACATGCTGCGCCAGCGCCAGCGAGACCGCCTCGGCGTAGATGGCGCCATGCGTCACGTCCAGATTGGCGCGCATGCGCTCCGTATCGACCTCCAGCCCTTCCATCGCCTCCCGCATGCGGCGCAGCGCGCCCGCCGCCAGCAGGAAGATATCGGGCAGCGTCTCCCACTCGGCCTGCCAACCGCCCAGACCACGCTCGTGCTCCTGTGGCATGGCGGCCAGCAGCGTCGCCACCAGCGCTGGAACCCGCTGCGCTGCCGCCAGCGCCACCGCCGCGCCGACCGGATTGCGCTTCTGCGGCATGGTCGAGGAGCCGCCGCGCTGCGGGCCGCCTGCCTCGCGCGCCTCCGCTACCTCCGACTGCGCCAGCAACGCCAGATCGCGCGCCAGCTTGCCCAGCGTCCCCACCAGCAGCCCCAGCGTGGTCGCCACCTCGGCTATGCGGTCGCGCTGGGCGTGCCAGGGGATGTCTGGCGCCTGCAAGCCCAGTTCTTCGGCCACGGCGTCGGCCACGGCCAGCCCCTGCGCGCCAAAAGCCGCCAGCGAGCCGACAGCGCCACCCACCTGCGCCGCCAGCGCCCGCCCACGCAGCTCGCGCAGCCGCCGCTGGTCGCGCTTGACGGCGCTGAGCCAGCCAGCGGCCTTCAGGCCAAAGGTGATCGGCGCCGCCTGCTGGAGCCAGGTGCGTCCGGCCATCGGCGTCGCGCGGTATGTCTGCGCCAGCCGCGCCAGTGCCGTCGCCAGCCGCGCCAGATCGTCGTCGATCAGTTCGAGTCCGGCGCGCATCTGGAGCATCAGCCCCGTGTCGATGACATCCTGGCTGGTCGCGCCCCAGTGGACATAGCGCGCCGCCTCGGCGTCCTCGCGCGCCACCAGCGCCGTCAGCGCGCGGATCAGCGGGATGGCCAGATTGCCCGCCTGCTCTGCCTCGGACGCCAGCGCCGCCAGATCGAAGGCTTCCGGCGGGCGTGGCCGCGCGATCACCTCGGCGGCCTGTGCGGGGATGACGCCCAGCCGCCCTTCGACGCGCGCCAGCGCCCGCTCGAAGTCCAGCATCCCCTGGAGCCGCCCATGATCGGAGAAGACCAGCCGCATCTCCTCGGTGGAGAAGAGCAGGTCGAGCAGACCCCGCGCATGCCGCGCGTCCATCGCCGTCTCCTGTCTGCGCTCAGGCGCTCAGCTCAGGCGTCGAAGAAGACCGTCTCGTCGGCCCCTTGCAGGTGGATGTCCCATGCGAGGATGTCCGGCTCGCCCGCGACTGGCCGCGCGATCAGCGTGGCGCGCCGCTCGGCAGGGATGAGTTTCAGGATGGGATCATCCTCCAGGCCCGGCCCATCTGGGAAGTACACGCGCGTCACCAGATGGCGTAGCAGCCCGCGCATGAAGACCAGCGCGACCAGATGTGGCGCCTGGAGCGCGCCGTCCGGCCCCGCCACCTGCCCCGGCGCGATGGTCGCCAGCGTGAAGCGCCCCTCCGCATCGGTGGGCGCGCGCCCGAAGCCGCTGAAGCCTGCCCCCACACCGGGCGGCGGCGCGCTGGCGGGGTCGGCGTAGTGGCCAGCGGCGTCAGCCTGCCACGTCTCGATCACGGCATCGGGCACGGCCTGGCCGTCGCCATCCAGCAAGCGCCCGCGCATCGTGACATGCTCGCCGGCAATGGCTGGCCCGGCCACCACGGGCAGGAACAGCGGCTCCAGTCCGATGCGAAAGAACGGCCCGACCGTCTGCGATGCCGTCGGCTCCAGCCTATCCGGCTCATCCTGATTCATCTCACTGCTCCATTGGGGTCGCGCCGCTGCTGCGCAAGACGATATCGAAGGCATAGCCCAGCCCAAACGCCGGAACCGTCGTCGGCCAGTCGAAGCGCGCGATGAGGCGCTCGCGCGCACGCTGGTCACGGATGCTCTGGTAGATGGGGTCATCCTTCAGCAGCGGGTCGCCAGGAAAGTACATCTGCGTCACCAGTCGCGAGAGGATGCCCGCGCCAAACAGCGAGAAGTGGATGTGCTGCGGGCGCCAGGCGTTGTGATGGTTGCCCCAGGGATAGGCGCCGGGCTTGATGGTGGTGAACGCATAGCGCCCCTCGTCATCGGTCAGCACGCGCCCGTAGCCGCTGAAATTGGGGTCGAGCGGCGCGTTGTGCGTATCGCCCTTGTGGTGGTAGCGCCCCGCCGCGTTGGCCTGCCAGATCTCGATCAGCGCGTGGCGCACGGGTCGGTTGTAATCATCTAGCACGCGCCCGCTGACCAGAATGCGCTCGCCCAGCGGCTCCCCGCTGTGCTGGTGGGTGAGGTCGTTGTCGGTAGGGCCGAGCGCGTCGTAGCCGAAGACTGGCCCCGTCACTTCCGAGAGGGTGTGAGGCAGCAAGATGAGCGGCTGTGTCGGCGCCCGCTTGATGGACGAGGCATAAGGTGGATAGGAATAGTCGGGTTGTGTCCCCGCAGCGGGACGCCGCAGGCCGGGCAGCCCAGAAACGTCGGCCATAGAAGCGATACCTCCTCTCAAAGTTGGCTGGCGGCTGAAGCCGCGCGCTACGGGCAGCCCTGCGGACCGCCGCCAAAGCTTGCCTCCGCAGGCTCAGGAACGTGGCAGACTCCCAGCCCGCGCAGGCGGGCTTTGCGGCCAACGGCCCGTAGTTTACCCGCCAGAGCGCCGTCGCCCTTCACCCCTCGCCGCCGCCGTGGGCCTCGCCGTGCGCGGCCTGTGTGCGGCGTTGCAGGTCGCGCAGCGTGCGCAGCTCGGCCTCGGTGGGCGGCTCGGTCGCGCGCACGGCGGCGGCGAAGCGGATCGGCCAGCCTGTCGCTACCACGATCTGTTCGCGCGTGACGCCGGGATGGATGCTGGCGACGACGAACTCATGGGATGGCGGCTCCGGCTCCAGCACGCACAGATCGGTGATGATGGCGACCGGGCCAGCGCCCGTCAACCCCAGCCGTTGGCGGGCGTCGCCGCCATCCAGATAGCCAACGCTGGTGATGAAATCGAGTGTGGGAACGAAGGCGCGCGCCGACTGCCGGAGCATCAGAAAGACCTGCCGCGCCGAGCCAGCGATCTCTGGCGCGCCGCCCGCCCCTGGCAGCCGCACCTTCGGCTGGTCATACGCGCCGATGACGGTGGTATTGATGTTGCCGAAGCGGTCGATCTGCGCGGCGCCCAGAAAGCCGACATCGATATGCCCGCCCTGCAGCCAGTAGCGGAAGATCTCTGGCGTGGCGACGATGGTATCCGCTGTCTCAGCCAGCTCGCCATCGCCAATCGAGAGCGGCAACGTGCGCGGCTTGGCGCCGATTGGCCCCGATTCATAGATCAGCGCCAGATCGGGCGCGTGCGTCAGGCGCGCCAGATTGGCCGCCAGCGACGGCAGGCCGATGCCGACGAAGCAGCTCATGCCGTTCTTCAGCAGGCGCGCGGCGGTGATGGTCATCATCTCCGAGGCCGTGTAGCCCTGGGATTGCTCAGGGGTGGTCATAGCGCCTCCGTCCCTTCGCCGTCCGCTGCCGCCTGCGTCTCGCGCAGCACGCGCGAGAACTCCGCAAAGTCCGCCGTCTCCAGCACATGGCGCTGGAGCCACGCCTGAAATGTCTCGCGGTCGCGTGCGATGGCATCCCACGCCTGATAGAAGCGGTTATTGCGCTCGTAGTAGCCCTGCGCATAGGAGGGATGCGCCCCGCCGGGAACCTCGCAGACGGCTGAGACGATCCACGCGGGCAGCAGCGCGGCGTTGGGCCACGCGCCGAGGTCATCCACGATCTCCTCGACGGTGACGATGGTATGGCGCGCCGCCAGCGCAGCCTCCTTCTGCACCCCCAGGATGCCCCACAGCAGCACGTTCCCCTTGCGGTCGGCCTTCTGCGCGTGGATGACGGTGACATCGGGCTGCACGGCGCGCACGGCGGCCAGCTCCTCATCGGTGAAGGGGCAGCGGATGAAGCGGATGTCCGGATTGTATTTGGGCAGGTCGGAGCCAGCATAGCCACGCAGCACGGCGAAGGGCAGATGCTCCGCCCCCGCCACATAGGCGCTGGCCAGCCCGGCGTGGCTGTGCTCCTGCAATGCGAGGGGCTGCGGCCAGCCGCGCTCTACGGCGTCGCGCAGGCGATGCAGCGAACCCACGCCAGGATTGCCGCCCCAGGAGAAGATCAGCCGCCGTGCGCAGCCCGCGCCGATCAGTTGATCGTAGATGACGTCGGGCGTCATGCGAATCAGCGTCAGATCGCGCCGCCGCTGCCGGATGACCTCATGCCCGGCAGCGAAAGGAATCAGGTGCGTGAAGCCCTCCATCGCCACGGTGGCCCCGTCGGTGATGAACGCGCTGACCGCTTCACGCAGCGACATGATTTCCGCCATGCAAATACCCCGCTGGGAGAGAATCGCGGCGCGGCTGGGAGTCGCGGCCATGAATGGCTGACGCTCAGTACGGGGCATGTATGCCCCGCGGTGGCGCAGGTGGGCGCCGTGTCTGCGGCTTGCAAGCCGCCGTCGCGTGCTCCGGCCTTTCAAGGCCGAGAGCCGCCCAATCCGCCCACGTCTCGCTCCTGGTATCCATTGTACAAACCGTTTCGCAGCTTCTACAATACGTACCAGCGACGCCTCGTTTTCATCTGCCGCTGGCTCTCTCCCAGAGCGAAGGGCCAGGGAGCGCGCTCGAAGCATGCCTACCATTCACCTCGAAACGTTGATTGCCGCCTCGCCAGAGCAGTGTTTCGAGCTATCGCTCAGCGTTGACCTCCATCGCGACTCCGTGGCCCACACCCACGAGCGCCCGATTGCTGGCGTGACCAGCGGCGTCATGCGCCTGGGCGATACTGTGACGTGGGAAGCGGTTCATTTTGGCGTCAATCAGCATCTCACCACCAAGATCACGGCGTATGAGCGCCCACACTCCTTCACCGATGAGATGATCCGGGGCATTTTTCACGAGCTGAAGCATCACCATGCCTTCGTTCCCCAGCCATCGGGAACACTCATGATCGACACATTCACGTTCCAGGCCCCATTCGGGATGCTTGGGAAGGTGGCAGAAGCGCTGTTCCTCACGCGCTACATGCAGGGACTCCTGCTCACCAGGAATCGGTATCTGAAGCGTGTGGCAGAAGCCGATACCGCTCAAACGAAGCCCCTCAGCCCTCCGACTGCGCCAGCGTGAAGTCGTAGCGCGCGGTGTAGAACGGCGTCTCCATCCGCTTGCCGTCGGGCGCGACGCCTGGCTCGTGGCGCTCGAATAGCGTGATGAGCGAGGACTTCACCCCGAAGACCGCATCGGTGTCGAGGTACGGATCGCCCTGCGCGAAGACATGCGTGATGAGCGGGCGGTAGCCTGCCGCCGTAATCTTGAAGTGGACGTGCGCCGGGCGCATGGGGCTGCGCCGCGCCGCCGTCAGCAGGTCGCCCACCGGACCGTCGCTGGGGATGGGGTAGGCGGCCGGGCGGATCGTCCAGAACGCATAGCGCCCGGCGTCATCGGCGAAGAGGTAGCCGCGTCCGCGCGCCGCCGGGAGGTTGGCGTACTGCACGTCGTAGAGGCCATCTTCATCGGCCTGCCAGATCTCCAGCCGCGCGCCCGCGATGGGCTGGCCCGCCAGCGAGCGCACGGCGCCCTGCAGGTAGCACGGCTCGCCGGGCGCGCCCTGCGCGATGTCATCGCCATTGGCATAGCGCGGCGACTCGGCGACGAAGAACGGGCCAAACACGGTAGACTCCGTCTCGCCTGCCACACACGGATACGTAGTGCCGATCACCTGCATCGAGGCGCCCAGCACATCCGAGAGCAGGATGAACTCCTGGCGCTGCTCCGTGGTGATGTGGCCCACGCGTGTCAGGAACGCGATGGCGGCGGTCCACTCATCTTCGGTGAGCTGCGTCTCGGCGAGAAAGGCGTGCAGATGGCGGACGAGGCTCTGCGTGATGGTCGTGAAGCGCGGCTCCTCGCACTGCGCGAAGCTCGCCAGCACAGCATCGGTCAGGCCAGCGCCGCTCAGGTTGCGGGTGGATGCGGGATTGGTCGGGTTGGTTGGGTTGATTGGATGGGTCGGCTCGGTCGGATGGGTCGGCTCGGTTGGAGGCATGGTCATTCCTCTCTTGCGCGCGCTCAACGACGCCTGCTCGCGTGTTCTCTCTGCATGGACATCACGCGCAGCCGCCTCTCGTCAATCTCTGCTCAATCTGCGCTCTGAGACGCGGGGATGACGGCGCCATCTCGCGTGCCCCGTTGCGGATGAGAGGCGGGCTATGCTATCATACGATTGCTGAAACAGATGATTGAGATCCGGAAAAGATGCGCCACCCATGAGAGGGGTGGAGCGATATGTCGCTGGGCCGCCCGTGAAACCATTTGAGCGCGGGCGATTCCACACACGCGCAGGCCCGGCGCTCTGAGACGGACGACGATCACGTCCAGCGTATGTCCAGATCGACTGGCTGGCGCGTCTCCCTCACGCCACAGGGCAACACGGCGCCTGCCAGCGTATCCGAGATCGTCTCGCTCGTGACCGCTTCATGCGCGCCGACACCGCACACGCCGGAATGGACGCGCAGCGCAGTGGCCGCGAGCCGTGTTGAATGAAGCAGTGAAGCCAGCGCCTGGCTCGCCTGTGTGGCGAGGGGCGCGCATCCGCACACAAAAGGAGGACGACGCCCCACCCTGGCGCGTGACGCGCGCATGGAGCGCGCTATCTGGCCGGGTCAGCGGGGCGTCACAACGACCGCATGGCTCTCGAAAAAGACATCAAGACCGAGATCATCACGGAGCACCAGACCCACGAGGGCGACACTGGCTCGCCTGAGGTGCAGGTGGCCCTGCTCACGAAGCGCATTCAGGAACTGACCGGGCACCTGGGCGTCAACAAGCATGACTATCACTCGCGCCGTGGCTTGCTGAAGATGGTGGGTCAGCGGCGCCGCATGCTGAAGTATCTGAATCGCAAAGACCCGGAGCGTTATCGCGCGCTGCTGGCGAAGTTGGGTCTGCGCCACTAAAGGCGCATCACTGACCGCATCGCCAGGCGCATCGCTGAGCATAGCGGGCGCGCGGTCAGCGGTGGTCGGCGCGGCGCAGGTGGCGTCGCCGCGTCGGAGCAGGCTGATACGAACCCTGGCGAACCCTGGCGAACCCTGGCGGGCGTTAGTCGCGACGAACAGGGCAGGACGCTCGCCAGGCGACTCCTTTCAGGCCACGCATCCACTCGTTTGCACGCCTACGTGATGGCGAGACGCAGCAGAGGATTGGCGCTGGATACGCGGCCACTACACACGCTGGCGACCGATTGAAGCGCAGGACACGCGCTGCGGCGCAACGATAGACCACCCGCGCGCAATCGGCGCCAGCGCACTCGACAGGAAGAACGCTTCCCCGCACGGCGAGGCCGCAGGCCGGGAGCGTTCGGAGGAACACATGATAGAGACGACTACGGTGACCATCGCCGGTCGCGAGTTTAGCATCGAGACCGGGCGCGTCGCCGAACAGGCGGGTGGCGCGGTGCTCGTTCGCTACGGCGATACGGTGGTGCTCGGCACAGCCACTGGCTCCGCGCAGCCGCGCGAGGGCATCGACTTCTTCCCGCTGACCGTGGACGTAGAGGAGCGCCTCTATGCGGTTGGCCGCATCCCGGGCGGCTTCATCAAGCGCGAGGGGCGCCCCAGCGAACATTCAATTCTTGCCGCGCGCCTCACCGACCGACCGATGCGCCCACTCTTCCCCAAGGGCTATCGCAACGATGTGCATATCGTGCTGACGGTGCTCTCTGCTGACCGCGAGAACGATTCGGACGTCATCGGCATCACGGCGGCTTCCGCTGCGCTGATGGTCTCCGAGATTCCGTTCGCGGGGCCGGTGGGCGCGGTGCGCGTGGGCTACGTGCATGACCAGATCGTCATCAATCCCACCGAGACCGAGCTGAAAGAGAGCCTGCTCGACCTGGTGGTCGCTGGCACAGCCGAGGCGGTGGTGATGGTCGAGGCAGGCGCGAAGGAGCTGCCCGAGGAGACGATGATCGAGGCCATCCGCAAGGGCCACGAGGCGATCCAGTTGCTCGTCAAGGCGCAGTTGGAGCTGCGCGAGAAGGTCGGCAAGCCCAAGCGCGCCTTCACTGCGCCCACCCAGGACGCCGAACTCCTGAAGGCCGTGCAGGACTTCGCCAAGTCGCGCTTCGCCGCCGCCGTCAACAAGCCCACCAAGGCCGAGCGTGACGAGGCGCTGGGCGAGGTGCAGGCCGCCTTGACGACCGAGCTGGGCGCCCGCTACCCGGAGCGCATGAAAGAGGTCAACAGCCTCTACGATAGCGAGCTGAAGAAGTTCATCCGCACGCAGATTCTGGAGAAGGGTCTGCGCCCCGACGGTCGCGGCCCGACCGACATTCGCCCGATTAGCTGCGAGGTGGGACTGCTGCCGCGCACGCACGGCTCTGCGCTCTTCACACGCGGGCAGACGCAGGCGCTGAGCCTGGTGACGCTCGGCTCGCCTGGCGAGAGCCAGCAGCTCGACGGGCTGGAGTCGAATGACAGCAAGCGCTACATTCACCAGTACAACTTTCCGTCGTTCAGTGTCGGCGAGACACGCTCGTCGCGTGGGCCGGGCCGCCGCGAGATCGGCCACGGCGCGCTGGCCGAGCGGGCGCTGCTGCCGGTCATCCCGGAGAAGGACATCTTCCCCTACACCATCCGCGTGGTGTCGGAGATTCTCAGCTCGAATGGCTCGACCTCGATGGCGTCGGTCTGCGGCAGCACCCTGGCGCTGATGGACGCGGGCGTGCCGATCGCGGCGCCGGTGGCCGGCGTGGCGATGGGCCTCATCACGGAGTCGGGCGATTCAGTCAACGGTAAGTATCAGGTGCTGACCGACATCCAGGGCCTCGAAGACGCCATGGGCGACATGGACTTCAAGGTAGCTGGCACAGCGGACGGCATCACGGCGCTCCAGATGGACATCAAGGTGAAGGGCCTGACGCACGAGGTGCTGTCGCAGGCGCTGAACCAGGCCCACGCGGGTCGCATGTTCATCATGGATAAGATGCTCCAGGCGCTGCCAGAGCCGCGCGAGGAGCTGTCGACCTACGCGCCGCGCATCCAGTCGCTGAAGATCAATCCCGACAAGATCGGCGCGGTCATTGGCCCAGGCGGCAAGACCGTGCGACGCATTCAAGATGAGACGGGCGTCAAGATCGACATCGAGGAAGACGGCACCATCCACATCGCCTCGTTGAGCGGCGAGGGCATGGAACGCGCTGTCGCCGCCGTGCGCGCCCTGACCGAAGAGGTCGAGGTGGGCAAGATCTACACGGGCGTCGTCCGCCGTCTGGTGGACTTCGGCGCCTTCATAGAGATTCTGCCCGGCAAGGAGGGGCTGGTGCGCACGCCGAACCTGGCCGACTATTTCGTGAATCGGCCTGAGGAGGTGGTGCAGGTGGGCGATGAGATCACCGTGATGGTGATCGAGGTCGATCCGCAGGGCCGCATCAACCTCTCGCGCAAGGCCGCCCTCAGCGGCGAGATGCCCTCGCAGGAGGAGCTGGAGGCCGAGCGCGCCCAGCGTGGCCCCGCGCGCCCGCGCATGGGCGGCGGCGGCGGTCGCTACGGCGGTGGCGGCGGTGGCTACTCCGACCGCGGCGGACGCCCCGGCGGCATGGGCGGTGGACGCCCCCAGGGCAATCGCCCGCCAGGTGGCCGCGACTACGGCCGCGACCACTAGCTAAAATCAGGGCTTTCATCCCCATGCCTCAAGGCAAGGGGCCTCAGCCCTGTCGCCCGCAGGCGAAGCGTCCGGCGTGCTATACTGTAGCTGTGACAGGACAATCCAATGGAACGGCTGATTTCACCCGTTCGCCTGCCACAACACCGCACATTCAATCGGTAGACCACATTCAATGGGCCGGGCAGGCCCTTCGGGGAGTCGTGGCGGTAGCTGCGGCGTCGAACCGAGAAGCCCCTTCCCTTTAGGGATGGGGAGCATGTCACCAATGAGCTGATTGCACGCGAGCGGCGGGCGTGGGAAGCAAGACTTCCCGCGCCCGCCGCTGCATTTTAGTGCTATGTGACGTCGCGTAGTCGTGGATGGCAGGGACAGCTAGCGGTTGAAACTGCGCCTGGGAGACGGCCTGCGGGCCGCCGCCTGCCCGGGTTCCTCATCGCAGCGTCCGCCAATGCCCAGTCCGCGCAGGCGCGATTTCATCTGCCAGCCATCGCAAGCGGATCGAGTCGGAGGAGCGCTCAGGGCGCCACCGGTTTCTCCGACCGCGGCGAACGCTTCAGGAGAGTTCCTCGGCGAGTGCGACGATGATGCCCGCAGGACCTCGCAGGTAGCAGAGTCTGTATATGTCCTCG
>DATBTW010000294.1:0-2554 GCA_036559055.1 Ktedonobacterales bacterium | reverse complement strand
GCGTAGGGATTGTAGTAATTCAGCAGGTGCAGATCGCCTACCTGCGCGCCATGCGCGGTGGTCAGCGCTTTGGTCAGGTCGGGCAGGATGATGTCGGCCAGGTTGGAATCCATGCGCGCGAGGTCGGCGTCGAATCCGGAGCCGACCGCGCAGGTCTGCGCATCGAAGTCCACCAGCACGTCGTTCGCGCCGATCTCCAGCGTGATCGGGCTGACCCGTCCCTGGTAGCGTGGATCGCGCAGGAACGCCAGCGCCGACTGGAGCTGCGCACCGCTATACGAGCCATGATGCGCGAACTGCCCGACGCAGCCGCCATTGATCATCGTGGCCGTTGTCTCGCCCGCGCAAGCGAAGTTGACGATCTCCGTGCTGACCGGCTGGCCTTTGGTGTTCGGGTTCGCCTGGCGCAGATCGTTGACGATGTCATCGGCGAAGCCCGAGCTGAAGTCGAGGTTTGGCTGGTAGCCAAATGAGAGCGAATTGCCCAGCGCCATGTAGTAGTGCGGGCTGAGCGTTGCGATTGGATTATGCCTGCTCAGCGTCACAGCATCCACCGCGATGAGCGCAATCAGCAGTAGCGCCGAGAACACTGCCACCGTCAGCAGGCTCACGGGCTGAGCGCCCGCGCGCCGCGAGCCACCCGCAGCGGTCGCCTTCGCGCCCTGTGGGTCGCGCATGCTCACGCCTCCCATCATCGCCAATCAGCGCCGAGTGTTGCCGATTATCGCCGATTGCAGCGTCAGCGGGGCGAGCGAGCGCGCCGCTGCGCAGCTTCTTTGCCGCATTGTCGCTGGGATGCGCCGTCACGTCAAGCGCCCTGCGCACTGCGCGCAGCCCTCTTCCCCCTTTCCTCGCGGGAGAGGGGGAAGAGGGTGAGGTTCCGCGTCATCACCCATTCAGGCAGGCGTTTTGGCCGCTGAGGTCGTCGAAGCAGTGTCCGGTGGCGTTGAGGATGACGACGCTATGGATGTTCGAGAACTGCATCAGCGTCGCCTGCGCCGTGGCTGTCATGCGCGCCCCCGCCAGCTCACCGGCGATCTGCGTTGTACGGCAGAATTGCAGCGTGGCCACCCCCGGCGCGGCGGCGCTACCGCGATGATCCAGCGTGATGGTGAAGTCGGCGCCGCCACAGTTGGACACGCCTGTCAGCGCGTTGGCCCACGGCGTGTAGTAGCCCGCGCCCGCCTCGGCGCTGGTCGGCCCCGCCAGCAACTGCTGGATGGCATAGGTCGCCACCCCCAGCGTCGGCGAGACGCGATTGACCGCGAACACCCTGGTTGGATCATTGTCTGAGATGGGGTGCTGCGCGAAATAGACCTTTACCGCGTAGGCGCCTGATCCCGTGGTACCAGTCGCCGCAGCGGGCGTAGTCGGCGTCGCGGTGGCGCTCGGCGGCGTGGTAGCGGTTGGCGCGTTGGCCGCGCTGGGGCCACCGGCGCAGCCCACCAGCATCGCCACCAGCGTCAGCGCCACCAGCGCCGCGCCCGCTGCTCTACCTCGAAGCGTATGAGAACGATTCGCACTCATGAGTCCATGCCTCCCCTCGATCTGGCGTCGCCGTGTCGCGCGAAAGAAAACATGCTCATGGAGCGTGACGTGCGGCTGGCGCCTCTCCCTGTAGCATGTAGCACATGCTGCGCGCAGACGCTGAGAGCCATTTCACACAGTTTCTCGGTGAAATGGCTCAAAGTGCTGGCGTGGCTGCGCTTCAGGAGTGGCGCTGTTGCGGGCGCGCCAGTAGCAGCGGCTTGGTGGCCATCTGCGACACCTCGCTGGCCACGCTGCCAAAGGCCCAGCGCGCGGCGCCGCCCTCGCCATGGGTCGCCATGATGATCAGGTCATGGCGCGCCGACTCCTCCACGATCTGCTGCGCTGGCGTCCCCCACAGCAGCAGCGTCTCGACCTGACCGCGCAAGCCCTCGAATGTCTGCTCGATGCGCTCGCGCGTCGTTTCCAGCGCGTGGCCAGCCTCGCGCGCCGCGCCGCTGCGCTCCTCTGAATCGATCACGCGCGCCAGCGTCACATGCTTCACCAGCCGCCCCGCCAGTCGCTCCAGCTCGGTCAGCGCTAGCTCACTCAGCGCCGAGCCATCCAGCGGGATCAGCGACCGCTCCAGCGTTGGATGCTCCGGCAGGCGGCCACGCGCCCGCAGCAGCAGCGTGGGGCAGAGTCCCTGCCGCACGAGTTGATCGGAGACGCTGCCCAGCGTAAAGCGCGCGAAGCCGCTGCGGGCGTGGGTGGTCATCACGACCAATGCGACCTGCTCGCGCCGCTGGATGTTGATGAGGTCGGCGGGCGATTCAGCATCCTCTACAAGCGCGCGTGCCTTCACGCCATGCGCTGTCAGCCATGCGGCCACGCGCTGTGTCTGGGACTGCGCGTCGGCGGTGGCCATCTCCATCAACGCGGCGTATTCCCCCGGCGCGATCAGATAGCCTGAGCCAGCGGAAGACCAGTGGGTGCGCTCGACGATGCGCGTCACCAGCGCGGGCGCTCCCAGCGCCGTGGCAATGGCGGCCGCATAGGGAGCCGCGAACTCCGACATATCCGAGCC
>DATBTW010000293.1:0-4999 GCA_036559055.1 Ktedonobacterales bacterium | reverse complement strand
TTGGAGGCGTCCGAGGCTGACGAGCGTATCGACCTCGCCAAACTGATCGCGCGCCTGCTGATAGAGTTTGAGCGCGCGCTGGAGGGCGGTCGCGGCGGCGGGATACTCGCTGCCTGCCGTCAGCATCTCGCCCTCGCCACGCGCGGCGTCGGCCTCGGCGATGTGATCGTGGGCGTCGTGGGCCAGACTGCGCGCCTTGCCGTAGTATTCCGCCGCGCGCCCGTAGCGTCCGCGCTGGCGTTCGATGTGTCCCAGCGCGAGCGAGGCGTTGGCCTGGCCGCGCGCGTCCTGCTCCTTCTCGAAGAGATGCAGGGCGAGATAATACTGTTGCCAGGCGGCGTCGATGCGCCCGCGCTGGCGCTCGATGTGGCCTAGCGCCAGCGTCGCGGCGGCCTCACGTTTGGCGGCGTTGGCCTGCTTGTAGAGGGTGATGGCGCGCTCGTAGCTGTTGGCGGCGCGATCGATGGCGCCATTCTGCCGCTGCGCCTCTGCCAGCGCGATGCGCGCGTCTCCCGCGCGTTCGGGATCCTCTAGCTGGTTGAAGGCTGTCTCCGCCTCGCCGAGCGCCTGCGTCGCGCGCTCGATGCGTCCCTGCGCCAGCGCCTCCTGACCGGCGCGCAACTGCGCCAGCGCCTCATCTCGCGCTACGTCCTGCGCCATGATCGTATCCCTTCGTCGCTGCTTCATCGCTGCGCGCGCCGATCTGCGATGGTCTCGCGCGTCCTCACATCCCGCATGTGCTCCACACAGCACAATACGGCGCGTAGCACGGGCGCGTCAAAGGCGCGCGGGGTGGCGCGGGGTGGATGCGCGGCCATCCGGTTTGACGCGCGCGGCCCGCGTGGGCGAAACTGTGTCGGCTCTGCATGCGCGCAGGGCTGTGAGGTTGAGCAATCCGGGGAGCGCACGATGCCCGCGTACTGGCTTGAATTGAGCGTCACCGCCGATCCTGAGACGATGGAGTCGATCACCGAGGTCATCAGCCGCTACACGCAGGGCGGCGTGGCCATCGAGGAGCCGTTCGAGTTGCATGACGACGGGCAGGAGCACATGCCCATCCCTGGCGCGCCCGTGACCTGTCGCGTGTGGATTCCCGATGACGCCGACGCTGAGGGGACGCGCGCGCGCATCGAAGAGGGGCTATGGCGGCTGCGGCAGATCGCGCCGGAAGCGATTGGCGAGCTGCAATCGAAGCGCGTGGCCGAGGAGGACTGGGCTACCGCGTGGAAAGAGCACTACCACCCGCTGCAACTGGGTGAGCGCGTGGTGATTCGCCCTTCCTGGCGCGAGTACACACCGACCGCCGAGCAGGTGGTGATCGAGCTTGATCCAGGGATGGCGTTTGGTACCGGGCTGCACCCCACCACGCGCAACTGCGTGCGGCTGGTCGAGGGGGCCACACGCCCCGGCGACCGCGTGCTGGATGTCGGCTGCGGCTCTGGCATCCTCTCGCTGGCAGCGCTGAAGCTGGGCGCGGCGCACGCGCTGGCCGTGGATGTGAGCGGTGTCGCGGTGGAGGCGACCAGCGAGAACGCGCGGCTGAATGGGCTGGCCGACCGGGTGGACGCGCGCGTCGCCACGCTGGAAGGCGCCGATGGCGAGCCGTACTTTCCGCTGCCGCCGGGCATCACGATTCTGGGCGACGAGATTGGGACCTTCGACCTCGTGCTGGCCAATATCATCGCGCGGGTCATCACCCAACTCGCGCCTGCGCTCTTGCGGGCGACGCGCCCCGGCGGCGCGCTGATCGCCAGCGGCATCATCGAGGAGCGGCGCGACGAAGCGGTCGGCGCACTGGTCGCGGCTGGCCTGCGCGATGTGCGCGAGATTGTGGAGAACGACTGGGTGACGCTGATCGGGCGCAGGAACCTCATCCCCTAATCCCCTCTCCCGCGAGGAGAGGGGGAATCCACATCAGAGGGGTGGTTCGCTCAGGCGTTCACGTCTACGACGAGGTGGCCGGTCGTGCGCGCCGCCAGGATGTCGTCGGCCTTCGCGCGCGCCTGCTCCAGCGCGATGACCTCCATCGTGCGCTCGATGGCGCTCCTGGGCAGGTCGGTAGCGATGCGATCCCAGATGGCGATGCGACGCGCCTGCGGCACGGGCAGCGAGTCGATGCCCAGCACATTGTTGGCGCGCAGGATGAATGGCAGCACCGTTGTGTTGACCTCGAATCCACCCGCGTTGCCGCAGGCCGCGACGCTCGCGCCGTAGGCCAGCGTGCGCAACGCGCCCGCCAGCATGTCGCCGCCGACGGTATCGACCGCTCCACCCCAGCGCGTCGAGCCGAGCGGGCCGCCGCTGGGCGCCAGCGCCGCGCGGTCGAGGATCTCATGCGCGCCGAGCGACTTGAGGTAATCGGCCATCTCCGGCTTGCCCGTCTCAGCGACCACCTTGTAGCCCAGCCGCGCCAGCATCGCCACCGCCAGGCTGCCCACCCCGCCGGATGCGCCCGTCACCAGCGCCTCATGGCCGTCCGGCTCCATGCCATGCTCTTCCAGCGCGACGATAGCCAGCATGGCGGTGACGCCCGCCGTGCCGATGGCCATGGCCTGCTTGAGGTCGATGTCGGCGTGCAGTGGTACGAGCCAGTCGCTCTTGACGCGCGCGTACTGCGCATAGCCGCCCCAGTGGCGCTCCCCCACGCCCCAGCCTGTCAACACCACCTGATCGCCGGGCTTGAACTGCGGCGATGACGACTCCTCGACGACGCCAGAGAAGTCGATGCCGGGAACCATCGGATAGAAGCGCACGACTTTGTTCTTGCCCGTCAGCGCCAGGCCGTCCTTGTAGTTGAGTCCGGAGTAGGCCACGCGCACCAGCACATCGCCCTCCGGCAGCCGCTCGCGTCCAATCTGCTCAATCTCCGCCGTCACCTGGCCATCGCGCTCGTTCAGGATGAGCGCCTTGAAGGTATCCGCCATTGGGTTGTCTTGCCTCCATCGCTGCTTGCGTCTCTGCCTGCGTCTCTGCCCGTTTCGCTGCTCGCGGCTGCGCGTTCACTGCTGGCAGCGTATGACATGGCGGCGCGGCGCGGCAATCTCAACCTCGCTGGCGGGCCTGGGCGAGGCTGCGATAGACTGACGGCGGCGCGTTCGCACGATGGCCGCGCGATGCGATGGCGCGACAGAGGAAGGCGGGCGAGATGCCAGCGGGACGTTTTCTGCTCAGCGGCACGGCGCTGATCCCCGGCGATGAGCTGACGCTGCCCGATGAGATCGCGCACCAGGCGCGCGATGTGCTGCGCCTCGGCCTCGGCGACACGTTGCGCCTGCTGGATGGCGTGGGCGGCGAGTACGCGGCGCGCATCACGCTGGTGACGCGGCGGGGCGTCATGGCGCGAGTCGGCGCCCGCGAAGAGGGGCTGCCGCAGCCCGCCGTCCGCCTCACCCTCTGCCTGGGGTTGCTGAAGGCGGCGCGCTTCGAGTGGGCGCTGCAGAAGGGAACCGAGCTGGGTGTGGCGGCCTTCCAGCCGCTGCTGACAGAGCGCGCAGTGGCGGCGACCGAGGAGTTCGGCGCCGCGAAGCGGCGGCGCTACGAGCGCATTCTGGCGGAGGCGCTGGAGCAGTGCGGCGGCGCGTGGCTGCCCGCGCTGGCTCCGCCGCGCACGCTGGCGGAGGCGCTGGCCAGCGCGCCCGCCGACGCCATCATCCTCATCCCCTGGGAAGAGGAGGCTGCCGCGCCGCTGACCGCCACGCTGGCGCGCGAAGCGGCGCGCCGCGAGGGCGCGGCCCACTCCGCAGTGTGGCTCTGCATCGGGCCGGAGGGCGGCTTCTCGGCGCGCGAGGTGACGCTGGCGCGGGCAGCGGGCGCGCTGGCGGTGACGCTCGGCCCGCGCATCCTGCGCGCCGAGACGGCGGCCATCGTCGCCGCCGCGCTGGCGCTGGATGCGCTGGGCGCGCTACGCAGTGGCCCGCCACGCTGAAAGCGCTGTCAGAGGGCCGCCCAACTTGTCGCGTCGCTGGCCCCAAAGATGCTGGGAGGCTGAGTCGTATTTTGTCAAGCGCACAGAGCGTCGCTGGCTCGCTGAATCAGGCGCTAGGAGGCCAGCCGCGCCGCGCAGAAAGGCTCAGGTAGACCATGCAAAGAGATAGCGACGAAGACCAGCGCGCATTTGGAACGACCGGCGATGAACCGCTGGCCGAAAATGCGCAGGAATCAGATGAGGCTGAGACACGCGGGCTCGAAGTGGAGGACATCACCCGCACAGGCGAGACTCATGGGCGCGATGTGCTGACCGATGCCGAGCAGCCGAACATCGAGAGCCACGGGCGCGATGTGGTTGATCGCTCGCACATCGCCGAAACACGCGGTGTCGATGTGATCGACCTGGGGCCAGTGACCCCGACCAGCGACGAGCCACAGCAACCGTAGCCGCTGCTCACAACACAGCGCGAGCCGTGAACGTGCCAGGGCCGCGGGCCTCCGCGCGCTCGCAGATGTGATCGTGTCTCCCTTCCGTGCCAGCTAGCGTCTCCATGCGCTGGATGGTACGATACGTTAGCCTGCTCACCAGCGTGACGAGCAGCCGGAAGGGAGACGCGCGCATGCGGATCATCACTGAGCCTGAGATATACATCGTCGGTCGGCAGACCATCGATCAGGAGGCGGTGCAGCGCTTCCTGGCCGACCACGAGACGGAGTGGGAGACGGATTCCGAGCGCGGCTCCGAGCTAATCGTGGAGCTGGCAGGCAGAGTCTGCTATATGTCGCTGGGCTCGAAGCAGTTCCGCAAGACCAACGCCTCCTATATTGGTAATCTGGTGGGGCAGGGGCATGGCTCGGTGCTGGAGCATGCGGTGTGGGATCTGCTCATCACCGGCGTCTCGCGCAGCTTCACACATGAGCTGGTGCGACATCGCGCCGGCACGGGAATCTCTCAATTATCTCAACGCTATGTGGATGAGTCCACTGCCGACTTCGTCGAGCCGGGCATCATCGCCAGCGATGCGGAGTTGCACGCGACCTGGCAGGCGGCTATCGAGCGCATGCACGACTC
>DATBTW010000292.1:0-7061 GCA_036559055.1 Ktedonobacterales bacterium | reverse complement strand
ACCAGCGCCAGCGCCACGGTCGGCCTGACGCTGGTGTGGCAGCCCGCATGGAAGCTGCATTTCGCGCAGGCGCAGGCGGTGGCGAAGGTGGCCTGCTTCGAGGCGCAGAGCGCGCTGTGGACGAGCGGCATGGCGCTCCAGCATGTCACTGTGACCGTGCTGGGGCAGGCGCCTGATGACTACGACAACATGATTATCTCAGCGTATGCCGCCGCGACTCTCACCAGCGCGCGCGCCAGCGTCATCCAGTGGGGCACGACGACGGCGGATCAGGCATGGTCGCGCTACGACGAGACGTTTCTGCGCCCCACCTATGTGCCGGACTGGGTCTATCCGCCGCCCGCCATCCAGGCGCTGACGCCAACGGTCACGAGCCAATAGCGTTCACGCCTGCCGCCGCCACCTGGCGCACGCTGCGCGGATACCCCCTCTCCTCGCGGGAGAGGGGGCAGGGGGTGAGGTTACTTCACGCTCGGATACGACACGAAGACGGTTTTGGTCTCGCTGAACTCCTCGACCGCCTTGTGGCCCAACTCGCGATGTCCGTTGCCGCTCTGCTTCGTACCGCCGAAGGGCAGGTGCGGCTCGGCGCCCGTCGTGCCAGCGTTGATGTAGACCAGCCCGGCGTTGATGTCGCGCATGGCGCGGAAGACCAGCCGCGCATCCTCGGTGAAGATGGCGCACGAGAGGCCGTAGATCGTCGAGTTGGCGGCCTCGATGGCCTCCTCATACGACGTGACCGGGATGATCGAGACGAACGGCCCGAAGACTTCCTCTTGCGCGATACGCATCGACACCTTCACGTCGGTGAAGATGGTCGGCGCGTAGTAGGCGCCGTCGCTCAGCTCGCCCGCGTCCAGCGCCCGCCCGCCTGTCACCAGCCGCGCGCCCTCCTGCTGGCCGATCTCGGTATACTCATGCACCGCTCCGACGCGGCCCTGATTCACCAGCGGCCCCATCTCGGTCTCCGCCAGCAGGCCATCGCCCACGCGCAGCTTCTCCGCCGCCTCGGCCAGCTTGCGGGTGAAGGCGTCGGCCACCTGCTCATGGACGATGACGCGGCTGGTGGCCGTGCAGCGCTGGCCCGTGGTGCCGAAGCCCGCCCACGCGACCGCCTTCACCGCCTCATCCAAATTGGCGTCGTCCATCACGATGACGGCGTTCTTGCCGCCCAGCTCCAGGCTGACGCGGCGCAGATCGCGCCCGCACAGCTCGGCGACGTGGCGGCCAACCTCCGTCGAGCCGGTCAGCGAGATCATCGCCACACGCGGATCAGTCACCAGCGCGTCGCCCAGCGAGCCGCCCGGCCCGGTGACGAAGTTGAGGACGCCCTTGGGCAGCCCGGCCTCGTCCAGTATCTCGACCAGATGCGCGGCGGAGAGCGGCGTATCGCTGGCGGGCTTCAGCACGACGGTGTTGCCAGCCAGCAGCGCGGGGAAGGTCTTCCACGCCGGAATGGCCATCGGGAAGTTCCACGGCGTGATGATGCCGACCACGCCCAGCGGCTGCCGGATGGTCAGACAGACCTTGTCGGGGATGCCAGAGGGAACCGTCTCGCCCTCCGCGCGCGAACCCTCACCCGCGACGAATTTGCCGAAGTCGATGGCGGTTTGCAGGTCGCCCATCGTCTCGCGCAGCGGCTTGCCCATCTCGCGTGTCATGTCGCGCGCCAGCTCAGCCTGTCGCGCCTCCAGCAGCAGCGCCGCCTTCAGGATGATCGCGCCGCGCTGGGGGGCGGGCAGCGCGCGCCACGCAGGCAGCGCAGCCTCGGCGGCGGCGATGGCGGCGTCTACATCGGCTGCGCTGGACTTCTGGAAGCGCGCGATGATCTCGCTGCGGCGCGCGGGATTGGTGTTGTCAAAGGTCACGCCAGAGGCGGAGGGCCGCCACTCGCCGCCGATGAAATTGAGGTACGCGCGCGGCTGAGACTGCTCCTGCGTCTCCTTTGACGCGGGCGAAGAGGTGGTCATAGCGTATGGTTCTCCTGAAATGGGTGAGCGGGTTACGGGCGCATGTCGCCGCCGTGAACGGATGTGGGGCGGCTCTCGGCCTTCACATGCTCTCGGCCTTGAAAGGCCGGAGCACGCGGACGGCGGCTTGAAAGCCGCAAGCGCGCCAACACGCGGCGGCGCAGAGGAGGGCATTCATGCCCCCATTCGTCCCGTGCGTCGGCCATTGATGGCCGCGACTGAGCCATGCCCTGGGCAGTATAGCACGCAGCGTGGGGCTGGCAGCCGAGCGCTAGAGCGTCGGCTCGGCGTTGAGCGCCTGCCAGACGAGGCGGTGGATCGGCGCGCGGAAACGGCCCCAGGCGCGATACGAAGCCTCCAACTCATCGCTGGGGTTGTCCGCCAGGCTGTCGAGTTGATCGGCAAGCTCCGGCAGCGCGGTGGGCGCAATCTCGCGGTAGGCTTCCAGCCGCTCGTGGGGATCATTGGACTGGAGGACGCCCGCCAGCTCATCGAGCAGGAAGGCGAAAGTGGCGTAGTTGACGGGCGCGGGCGCGTCGGGCGGCTGATAGCGCGCCACCGCCAGAAAGCGCCGCACACGCACGCTCAGATTCGTCTCTTCCTCCGTCTCGCGCAGCAGCGCCGTCAAGATCGCCTCGCCGCGATGCACGCCACCCGTTGGTAGCCGATAGCTGCCGGACGGATAGAACGTCTTGCGCGAGACCAGCAGCGCGCCAGAGGGGCGGCGCACCACCATGCAGACCTCGCCAGGGCGACGCTGCGTCTTGATCGTGCGCAGGTAGGCGGCGGCGTCGGGGTCACGATTGACGCCTACTATCGGCTCGCCAAAGCGACGAACGAGCGCCGCCAGCTCGTCACGCGCCCACGCCGGATAGCTCGCGCTCATCGTCACGCCTTCATCTCCACTCATGCTTGCTTGAATCCCCAATCGAGCAGGGCGCGCACATCTGACAGCCGCGCCTGGGCAGAGGGATCGCCAAGCACGACTCCCACCAACAGGCGCCCATTGACGACGGCAGAGAACGCCATACAATACTGCGCTCCATCGGTGTAGCCCGTCTTCACGCCATTGACCCCAGGATATGGCGAAGCGCCGCCTGGCAGCAGAATGTTTTCGCTGCTCAAGCCGAACCGCTTGTGTGTAGCAGTCTGAGGCAGCACAGTGGCATACGTCGAGGTGATGGCGAGTGCATCAGGGCGCATGACGACCAGCGCCGCCAGCTTGGCCATATCGCTGGCGCTGGTCACATTGGTGTCGTCCACGCCATCAGGTGAGACGAAATGGGTATGAGTGAGGCCAAGCTGCTGGGCGCGCGTGTTCATCATCGCCACGAACGTTGGCTCATTGCCGCCGATGGCGTCGGCGATGGCGAGCGCCGCGTCATTTCCGCCCTGCACGATCAGCCCATACAGCAGTTCACGTGTCGTCAGGCTCTCGCCCGCGCTGACGCCCATATAGCTATTGTCGCTGTTCACCAGAGCGGCGGCGTCGGGGCCAATGGTGACCTGCTGGTCGAGCTGCGGCGAGTCTATCGCCAGTAGCAGCGTCATCACCTTGGTCAGGCTGGCCGTTGGATAGGATGTATCGGCGTCCTTCTGATACAGGATCACGCCGCGCAGCGGGTCGAAGAGATACACCGCGCTCGCCTGGGTAGCGGGCGCTGGGGAGCCAGCCGCCGTGTCTGGCCGCAGATTGAGAAATGGGCGCGAGGCGCCGTAGTCTAACGGATGCTGGTTGGCGCTGTGGGCGGAGCCAGGCGCTGAGAGCGTATAGTCGGGCACGGAGGCCCGTGATCTGGTCGGGAAGACGAGATCGTGCGTCGCCGGTATCATCAGCAGCGCGCCACTGATGACCGCCAGCAGCGCGAGTGCGGCTCCGACCATCAACCCGGTCCGCGCGAGACGACGTCGCTCCCCCAGCGTCAGCGTCCGCCGATGCGCGCCGATGCGGGCGCCAATGCGGGCGCCGATGGCGCTCGGCGACCAGGGTAGCCACCGCCGCCGCTCAGATGGTCCGATGCGAAACGATCGTCGCGCGCGGCGGCGGTGGGTGGGGAGCTTGATGGTCGTGAGATCGCGCTGTGGCTGGTGAGCGGCGAGATGGTGTGTCGTGCGGGGCGCATCGAGTTGAAACCGGCGCGTGGGGCGGTGTCGCACAGACATGTCCTGTGCCCCTTTGTTTCTACAACGGCGCTGGAGCCGTCACTCTGACAGCCACTTCTTCTTCAGGGCATGCGCGGTGGTGGTCAGGCCGCCACTCTGCTGCGAGATGACAACTCCTTGCGGCCTGAGCGGTTCGACATCGCTCACCACCATGATGAGCGATTCGCCAAAGTGAACGCGGGACGCGGCGGGTATGAAGCGCAAATGGGATGCGGGCAGCGCGGGCGTTGGGGGAACATCAGCGGCATTCACCACGTTGACCTCATCAGGTTCAGGCTCCAGTTCCGCCAGATCAGAGAGCAGCGGCAGGATCGATTGCGCCAGTGTGGTTGGCTGCACGACATAGCCGACGATCTCGCTGCCACGGTAGTCGAGCAGGATGTCCGCCAGTGCGCCGAGCGACATGCCATAGGTCGTGAGGATGACCAGCTCACAGACCTCCGTGAGGCTCTGCATGCCATCGAGCGCAGGTACCTGGCTGAACTGAGCCGGGCTGGCGTTGACAGTCACGACATCGCCGTTGAGCGAGACGATGTGGTCGAGGGTGAGCGCTCCGATGTCAGTCCGTCGTCCAAACGCTCGGCCAATCAGGGCGCCTGCGCCGCGTGACGCATTGTCGAGGTGGATGGTGACTCCCACTACCACACAATTCTGCGGATCGAACATGACATCGATGATGCGACCAAGGGGTTCCAGTGTGACGATATTGACCACCTGGCGCTGAAGCAGGTGGCTCGCCAGCCAGGGATTCCCGGACTTCGAAGGCTCTGGCAACTCGATTGGGGGGTGCGCACGTTCTTCCATACCAATCGACCTCTCTTCCAGATTGCGAGCATATGGTGAGAGACTATGAGAGCGAAGGAATGGCGCTGGCGCATCAATGGACTCCCTCCGATCTGCCACCAGCCAGCGCTCAGGCGCGCTCGCGCGCCCAGGCCCGGCCAAAGGCGAGTCGGCGACCGATCGAGGGGTGATTGTAGAGCAGGAACTCGATGATCGGCGACGGATAGGCTTCGGCGAGGTTCTGGTTAGCGAGCCGTGTCATGGCGCTGATGAAAGCACCCGTCATGCCAGTTGCGCGCAGGGCATAGACATCGGCCCGATGCTCGACCCAGCGGCTAAAGCCATTCGACAGCGGCAACGTCACCAGGCCAAACACGCCCAGCGTGGCGGCGATCAGCGGCATGGTGGCGGGGTCGGCCAGCCCATGATACTGCGAGACAGCGCCCAGCGTGGCGCTGAGGATGAACTGGACGATGGCCAGCCCGCCCAGCATGATGGCCGACTGCGTGAGGATCAGCTTGGGGATGTCCCAATGCGCTTGATGTCCCAGTTCATGCGCCACCACCGTCTCGATCTCATCGGGTGTGTAGTGGTCGAGCAGTGTATCGCCGATGACGATGCGGCGGGTCGCGCCCAGCCCCATCACCATCGCGTTCGCGGCGGTCGTGCGGGCGCTCATATTCATGGAGTAGATGCCGCGTACACGCAGGTGGGCCTGGGTGGCCAGCGCCAGCGAGCGGCTCTTCACCTCGCCATCGGGCAGCGGTGTGAGCTTGTAGAAGATCGGCAGCAGCAGCACCGGCGCGAGGTTGGCGAGCAGCGTCGTCAGGCAGAGCAGCGCCGCGCCCGCCCACAGCCACCACCAGCGTGGGCTGGCCGCCAGCAGCGCGTACAGCCCCTCCACGGCCAGCAATTCGAAGACCAGCGAGAGCAGCAGCCCCTTGGCCTCGTCGGCCAGCCAGCCGCCCAATGACTGCGTGGAGATGCCATTGCGCCGCGAGAGAACGTAGCCGCTATAGTACGAGAGCGGCAGCCCGATCACAAAGGCGGCGATGAAGAGCGCCAGGAAGTAGGCGCCGACCCGCAGCGGCGCCCAGTCCGCGAATGGCTGCCATGCCGGGACGACGGCCAGCGTGTCGCGCAGCCAGAAGCTCAGCCCGCTGAAGAGCAGCACGCCAACCAGCGCCGCACTCAGCGCCAGCCCTGCCAGTGAGAGCCACTGCTGCTGATGAGAATAGCGCCGCGCCTGCTCCTGCCGGTCGGCGTCGAGGGTGGCCGGACTATCTGGCATCGCGGTCGGCTCAGGCGCCGCATCGGGAGCGGCCCCGCTGTTGGGGGCAGGCGCCAGGAATGGCTGTGGGGCGAGCGTCTCGTCAGCGGCGAAACGCGCCAGCAGGCCGCGCTGATGCGCTGATTGGCTCATGATGACGCCGCCTTTCCGTGGTCAGCCACGAGGAAGCCAGGCTGAGACTCGCGCCCCGAATCAGGAGTTCTAGGCCGACGTTGGCGCGCCTCGCAGCAGAGTTTCGACATTAGCGGCGCCCTCGGCGAAGGTGGTCAACTGAGCCACGGTGAAGGTGCGCGTGCCGCCGAGATTAGGATGCGACACCTCATAGAGGCCATCGCGGTAAGGCGCGTCTTTGACCTCGAAGCCGAGCTGCCTCAGCAGATTGATGGCCTCGCCCTCGGCGTAGATGCGGTCGATACGCATGCGAACATACTCCTGCGCAGCGCTACGGCGCATGTCGCGCGGCTGATACCCGGATGTCGGGATCAGCGCGCCGACTTGCAACGGGTGACGACTTCACAATCCTCCATCACGACCGCCTGGCAGGCCAGCCGCGTCTGCGGAGTGCGATTCTTCGGGAACGTCCCGACCTGATTCATCGCCTGTTCGAGCATATTGCGCTCGGTGACGGCGCTGGCAGGCGAGACGCGCACGCGATCAGTCCAGCAGAGGCCGTTGCCGTGGCAGTTGGCGATCTTGGAGAGGCCGAACCACATGCAGTACAGCGGAATATCGTTCTCCAGCGCAGCATAGCGCAGGGTCGTGCCGACCGGAACCTCGACTGTCTTTCCCTCGTTCACGAAGGTGACTTTGGGCATGGCTACCCTTCCTCTTCTCTGAGTATCTGGCGAGCGGAT
>DATBTW010000291.1:0-18203 GCA_036559055.1 Ktedonobacterales bacterium | reverse complement strand
GCGCGCCATCGCTAGCGGCGGGAGGGATTGAGCCTGCGGTCATGCGGAGCGCTCCGTCGCATCTTCATCGGGCCAGGGCGCGTCCTCATCCAGCGCATAGCGCTCGATGGCCAGCGCGGCGCCGTCCTCGGCATTGTCGGCAGTCACGACATTGGCGGCCAGCCGGACTTCGGGCGCGGCATTGCCCATCGCCACTCCCAGGCCAGCCGCCTGCAACATCGAGATGTCGTTGACGCCATCGCCCATCGCCATCGTCTGCGCCAGCGGGATGTCGAGTCGCTGCGCCAGCCAGCGCATGCCCTCGCCTTTCGACGCTTCCGGGGCGAACACGGTCAGCTCGGCCTCGTCATAGCTGCCCATCGGCATGATCTGCCGCCCCAGTGGCGACTCGCCCAGCGCATCGAAGGCCACCCGCAGCGGATCGAACTGCCCGAACGCGCACAGGCGGAGCATCTGCGGCGCGAGCGCGGCGAGGTCGTCGAGCCCGAAATAGGTCGTTTGCCGGGCGAACCGCTCCAGATAGGAGCGCGTCCATTGCGGGTGCGGCGGATCGGCGCTCACCAGCAGCCGTTCGCCCCGCGCATCCCGATACTGCGCGATCACCTGCAACTCGTACGCGCCCATCATCTGCGCCGCCGCCTGCGCCTGCGCCGGATCGAGCGTCCGGCGCAGGCTGGCCTCGCCAGAGACAGCGTCGCAGATCAGCGCGCCATCGTAGAGGATCAGCGCGCCGGTCAGGCCCAACTCCTCCGCCAGCGCTTGCGTGCCCGCCCAGCGCCGCGCCGTGGCTAGCGCCACCACGATGCCGCGCGCCTGCGCCTCGCCGATGGCGCGTTTAACGCGCTGCGAGAGCGAGCCATCGGGCAAGAGAATCGTCCCATCGATGTCGAGCGCCAGCAGGCGGATGGATGTCACTGCCCTCGCTCTCCTTCCTGCGCCGCGCGCCTGCGCCCGATCAGCGGCAGAACCAGCGCGTAGATCAGCCCGCCTACGATCAGCGCCCCCGTCGCCACGAAGAGCGCCGTGTCGGCGCGCCCACGCCACAGCGCGATGACCACCTCCGGCGGCGCGCCCGTCAGGCGCTGGCTCGTCTCCATGCCTGTCACGAAGAGCTCAGCACAGCCGCTCGCCACGAACCACAGCCCCACCGCTACCAGCAGCGTCGCGCGCCAGCGTCCCAGGTTGCCATGCGCGACATGCCAGGCCAGCCAGCCGCCGACGACCACCTGCCCCACTCCAAACACCAGAGAGAGGATGAAATTGATGGGCATCGCGCCAGTCCTGCCTCACTTAGAGATAATGATAGACCGCAAAGGTGATGAGCGGGATAGCGACCAGCAGCGTCCAGTCCAGCCAGCGCATGCGCCCCTCGTGCAGCATGGTGGCCTCGCCGGTCACGCCGTAGCCGCGCGCCTCCAGCGCCGTCGCCAGCCCGCCCGCGCGCCGTAGCGCCCCCTCGGTCAGCGGCACCACCAGCGTGATGACGCCGCGCGCCCGCGCCCAGACCGATCCCGTGGTGAAGTCCGCCCCGCGCGACACCTGCGCCTTGATGAGCTGATTCGTCTCCTGCACGAGCGTTGGCACGAAACGCAGCGAGAGCAGCGTCATCAGCCCAAACTCGTCGGCGGGCAGCCCCATCCGTCGGAATGGCCGCAGCAACAGCACGATGGCCTCGGCCAGCGCCACGGGCGTCGTGCTGAGCGTCAGCGAGAGCGTCCCCAGATACAGCAGCAGGAAGATACAGGTCGTCGAGACGGCGAACCACAGTCCATCATAGGTCACGACGACCTGAATCGGGAACGTGAACCTGCCGATGGTAATCATCAGTGGGCCGAGCGTGCGCCAGGTCGTCCCCGTCGTCCACATCAGGATAAACGGCACGCTCAGCGCCATCAGGATGAATAATACGCGCATGCGCCGCCAGATGTAGCCGGGATTCGCTCCGCTCAGCGAGAGAGTCAGCAACAGCAGCGCGAACGCCCAGCCATACACACCATAGTGGAAGCGCTTGTGGTTCGCCACGAAGAACGCCACCGCCAGCCAGCAGAGCAGCAGAAGCTTGGTGCGCGCCCGCAAGCTGTGAATGACCGTATCGCGTGGGATGAACGACCCCACTGGCAGATTATCCAGCATGCTCGTCTCCCATCGCGCGCCGCCAGTCGGGCGTCGTCGCCGCATTGCCGTGGCGCGTCGCTGGGGTGAGCGCGGCGGCCAGCGCCTCGACGGTCAGGCTGGCTGGCTCCGCGCGCAGCAGCCCGCGTGCGCGAGCCAGCGCCGCCACCTGCGCCAGCGGTGGCGCCAGCAAGCCTGCCGCTTCGATGGCCTCGGTCTGGCGGAAGACCGCATCGGTCGGTCCGCTCAGCGCCACTCGGCCATCGCGCAGCGCCAGCGTCGTATCGGCCAGCGCCGCCACCTCGCTCATGTCGTGCGAGATGACGATCAGCGTCAGCCCTTCGCGCGTGCGCAGCTCGCCCAGGGTCGCATAGATCTCCTCGCGCGCCTCGGCGTCCAGTCCGGCGCTCGGCTCATCCAGCACGACGATACGCGGGCGCATCGAGAGCACCCCCGCCAGGGCCACGCGCCGCCGCTGCCCGCCAGAGAGCGCGAAGGGCGAGCGCGACAGAAACCCATCGTCATCGGGCAGCGCCACCGCGCGCAGCGCCCAGCGCGTGCGCTCCTGCACCTCCTCGCGCTTCAGATTCAGGCGGCTTGGCCCGTAGCCAACGTCCTCGCCAATCGTCGGCGCGAAGAGCTGGCCCTCCGGAAACTGGAAGAGCAACCCCACCCGCCGCCGCAGCTCGCGCAGCTCGCGCCCATGCAGGCCATTGGGTGTCAGCTCCAGATCATCCACGATCACGCGCCCGCTCGACGGCGTCAGCAGGCCATTGAGGCACTGCGCCAGCGTAGACTTGCCAGAGCCGGTCACGCCCACAATCGCGGCGCACGCGCCATCGGCCACCCGCAGGCTCACATCGCGCAGCGCCACGCGCTCCAGCGGCGAGCCGGGATGATACAGCAGCGAGAGATGATCGACCAGAATCGTCATGGCTGCCGCTCCAGTGCGCTCACCAGCGCCTCCGGCGCGAGCGCGTCGCTGGGCGCCGCGATACCCGCGGCCCGCAGCCGCTCGATCAGCTGCGCTGTATCGGGAATTACCAGCCGCAGGGCGCGCAGCCGGTCGAGATCGGCGAAGGCGATGGCAGGCGGCGCATCGAGCGCCACACGTCCCCCGTCCAGCGCCACTACCCGATGCGCCGACGCTGCTTCCTCCAGCAGATGCGTGACATGGATGACAGTCAGCCCATGCTCGCGATTCAACTGGCGCAACAGCGCAGAGATCTCCACCCGCGAGCGCGGATCGAGCATCGCCGTAGGCTCATCGGCGATCAGCACCGATGGCTCCAGCGCCAGCACGCCCGCAATCGCCAGCCGCTGCCGCTGCCCGCCAGAAAGCTCGCTCGGCGCAAGGCCATAGGCCGCCCCCAGCCCCACCGCCGTCAGCGCCGTGCGCGTGCGCTGCAAGATGACATCGTGCGCGAAGCCACGCGCCGCCAGCCCCCAGCCGACGTCATCCTCCACCACCGTCGCTATGATCTGGTTGTCGGGATCAGAGAAGATCATGCCGATGACCTGCCGCGTGCGCGCACGATTGGCCGGCTCGGCAGTGTCCATTCCCGCGACGGTGACGTGGCCACTGGTAGGGCGTGTCAGCCCGCCGATGATGCGCGCCAGCGTCGATTTGCCGCTGCCATTGTGTCCCAGCAGGGCGACATAGTCGCCCTGGGAGATGCGCAGCGTGATGTCGCTCAGCGCGGGTTCCTGCGCGCCTGGATAGACATAGCTCAGGCGCTCCAGATGGATGTCAGCGCGCGTCGTGGCGTAGGTGGAGGGCGCACCGGAAGACGTCATCGCTCGCTCGCCTCCGGGTTTGCGCTCACCGCTTCCACCAGCGCTCGCTCATCCGAGAGGGTCGGCGCGGCGATGTCGGCGGCGGGAGCGTCCAGCCCCAGCGCAGCGATCTCCGCACGCAGGCGGCGACGACGACGCCAGCGGCCAATCGCCCGCGCCGCCCAGACAGGAACCCACAGTGGAGATGTCAGCACACGCCACGCCATGCGGATCACCCAGCCAAACGGCGAGAGAATGATTCCGACAATGCGCAACACACGCCAGACCCACGGCGCGGGGAATGGTCGGACATCGTAGCCCAGCGCAAAGGCCGTCGTCGAGGCGACGCCGTAATAGAGCATGGCGACGGGCAGCGCCAGCACCGTCGTATAGAGGTAATAGGTCAGTACCCAGTATTGGAGCATCGTATGCGCTGCCGAGACAGCGAATGGGCGCACGCTGAGCCAGTCGGGCGACACGCCAACCATGCTCGATGCGGTATCGAGCAGCCACCCAATGCTGATGAGCATATTGCGCAGCACGAGGTAGATGTCGTGCAGCGGCAGCGCCAGCGCGATCGCGGCTGCGAACGCGGCGCCATAGGCCACGGTCGAGCTGACGAACAGCCCCAGCAGAATCGCCAGGCTCGGCGCCCAGCGTCGCTTCATGGCCCAGCCCATCACGATGCCGACGAGACCTTCGAGTGTCAGCCGCCAGCCATAGTGCGGCCCCACCAGCACCGTCATCAGGAAGCCCGCGACGCACGCCGCAAACAGCGCGATGCGTGGTCCGCGCCGCAGATAGAGAATGACGAAGGGCGTAGGGATGAGCGGCATGAACGCGGTACCGATGATCGGCACGTAAATCCAGGCCAGGTCAAAGACGATACTCACGTCGGCGAGCAGCCCGGCCTCCGCCATACTGATAGCGCTGGCCCAGGGGGCGCGTGGCTCGCCATCGCGCGGCTTGGCGGCGACCACCGACATCGCTGGCGGCGCGTTCGTCTCGTCTGTGGGAATCGCTGGCTCGTCCACAGCCACTCACTTTCGCGTAGGTTAGATCATCCGGATTGGCTGCGCGCACGGAGTCGGCGCCACTCGCCCTTTACGGCCAGCATAGCACGTTCGCCGACTCCCGGCCTACCCGCCTGGTACCGTATCGACCCTGTTACGCGCCGACCATCGTCTCAGCCGACACCCCCAGCGCCTCTACATCGCGCTTGTAGAAACGGCTGCCCCAGATGCCGACGACGCCAGCCAGAACCAGCGCCAACGGGCAGGTGACCAGCAGCGCTAGCCCGATCTGCTCGCCACCCAGGTGAGAGGCGAAGGCGTCGGCGATGGCGCCCACCGCTGCCGCTGCCCAGACATCGCCGAGCAGGTGCGCCAGCATCAGCTCCAGACCACCGCCCGCCGCGCGCAGGTTCGGCGGCAGCACATCCTGCAAAGCCGCACTGGTAGGGCCATTGTAGACATTGATGAAGAACGCCGCGAACAGTCCCCCAATGGCGAAGATCACCACGCCTATCATGACCTGCGTCGAAGCCGCCAGCGCCGTATACGCGGGCAGCGACCGTAGCGCATAAGGCGCGCCAAGGGTGATGATGACGAATGGCGCCGCTAGCAGGAATCCCAGCCCACCCACACGCACACGCGCGCCGATGTATTTGCTCCGCAGCCGATTCGCCCAGGCTCCGCCATAGATGCCGCCGATAATGCCGCCGACCACCAGCAGCCCGCCCGGCAAGATGGAGCCTATGGTGGCGCCCAGCCCCGCCGCGCCGAAGCTCGAATCAACGCCGTATTCGTGACTGAGATAGAGCACCAGGAACGTGCCAATCGCCGTCAGCGGGAAGAATCCGAACGCATGCTGGAACAGGATGACGCGGAAGGTGGGAATCGTCCAGCAGCGCTTGATGGTCGCGACGACGCTCATGGTGCGCGCCGACTCGGTCGTCTCTGGATCATCTTCGGACTTGTCGCGGCGGCGCAGGCCAAACATCAGCAGAGCAAGGATCAGCCCTGGCACAGCGCTGATATAGAAAGCCACCCGCCACTTGTCCGGGAAGTTGAAGAACCCACCGAAGAGGAAGCCGAATCCGGCGCCGAAGAGCGCAGTGGCCTGCCACCAACTCAGGATGGATGCGCGGCGCTTCGCCGGAAACCAGGCCGCCAACAGCGGTGTACCGGAAGGATAATAGCTGCCCTCGCCTACGCCGACCACCGCGCGCGCCAGAACCATCGAATTGAAGCCGGTTGAGCCGCCTGTGAGTAGCGTCGCCAGGCTCCAGAGCGCCACGCCCGCGCCGACCACCACCTTGCGGCTGTAGCGCTCAGCCAGATAGCCCAGTGGAAACGCCACCAGCGAATAGACCACGAAAAAAGCGCTGGTGAACACCCCAAACTGGAAGTCGTTGAAGCCGAACTGCTTCGTCAGCGCAGGCGAAACCGCGATCAAGATGTAGCGGTCAACATAATTGAAGAAATTGATGCCGCACATCAGCCAGAAGACATACCAGGCGTAGACGCCCACACGTGGGCCGCTCTGCTTCACCGATGTCGCGGCGCGGGCGGAGGATGATACGTCACTCACAGCTTGCTCCTCTTCGAACAGGGGAACGATGCTCCGCACACTCAGCGGAAGGGCAGCGTATGCTCTCAGCATAGGCAGAGCGGGGGAAGCGCGTGAGAGCGATACGCCAGCGGCTCTCACGACATCGGCATGATAGCATGACCACCCCAGTCGCTCAAGCGCAGAATCAGCCAGCGCAAGTGTGCAGCAGGTCACATCGCAACGAACGCTTCGCTCACATCGCTGGCGAGCAGGCGTCATAGGCTTGCATTCGGCGCCATGGCGTCCATGCGTGCGCCAGCGCCGTGTGGTCGAAGGCGCTGTCTTTATGCAAGGTTTGCGGCGCGAGCGGCGCTTCCAGCTACGCGCCCTCCGTACAACGTACTAGGGGCGCCGCCTTGTGCCGTATCATTACGTCATGCTATAGTTTCTATAGTTTGAGCGCATACTCTCAACTAACAGTCTCTCACTATGCTGCCCGCCGCCCGACTACGACGGGTGAGGAGTGAACGACCATGACCCAGCGTACTGTCGCGCTCAGCGCTGCAAACATCACGACGGCTCAGGATCGCGTGGTGTGTCCGGTGGCGCGCACCGCCGAAATTATTAGTGGAAAGTGGACTCTCCTCGTTATTCGTGATCTGACCACTGGAACCAAGCGGTTTAGCGAACTGGAGCGCTCGCTCGAAGGCATCAGCCCGAAGACGCTCTCTGAGCGCCTCTGCTCGCTGGAGCGCGAAGGCGTCTTGAGCCGCCGCACCTTCGCCGAGGTGCCGCCGCGCGTCGAATATTCGCTGACCGAGAAGGGGCAGGCGCTGGCAGGCGTCATCGAAGAGATGCGCCTCTATGGCCGACATTGGCTGGGTTGCGACGACACGTCCCAGGAGAGCTAGCGACGACGCTATTGTCAGCTAGCCGCGTTCGATCATCGCCACCACATAGCAGGCGATGCCTTCAGCGCGCCCGGTGAACCCCATGCCATCGGTGGTCTTCGACTTCACGCTGATGCGCTCGATAGGCGTCCCCAGCAGTGCCGCGATGGACGCGCGCATGGCCGCTACATGCGGCGAGAGGCGTGGATGCTCCGCCACGATAGTCGCGTCCACATTCACGACACGCCAGCCATCCTGCGTCAGCGCCTGCACAGCCCCCACCACGAAGGTCGCGCTGGAGGCGCCCCGCCAGCGCTCATCGCTGGAGGGGAAGTACGCGCCGATGTCGCCCAACGCCGCCGCGCCCAGCAGCGCATCCACCAGCGCATGCAGCGCCACGTCAGCATCCGAATGGCCCGCCAGCCCCTGCGCATGCGGGATCACGACGCCCGCCAGCAGCAGCGGCCGTCCATCCTGCTCCGGGGCGAACTGGTGGGCGTCGTAGCCCAACCCGACGCGCATCTCATGCTCCACTGGCCACCTCGCAGCGTTCCCGCACGCCAACGCGCCGTCCGCGCATCCTCATTGCGGGATGCGCAGATACGCCGAGAGTATCTCCCTCGACACCACCCCAGCAAAGGTATCGCCATTGCCAGCGAACGCCACCAAAGTAGCCACTGCAATCTTCGGTGTCACCGGCGGCCCAGACAGCTTCTGCGCGGGCGCGTACACCACGAACCAGGAGTGCGGAAGGGGCTGGCCCGATTCCGCGGTTCCCGTCTTGCCCGCGACCGTCACCGGATAGCCGGCAAACTCGATAGTGCTCGTGCCATTGGGCGCATAGATGGGGCCGAGCATCGCCACCTGCACCACCTGCAAGTTCTCCGCCGAGAGCGGCAGAGCGCCCGCCTGCTGTGGCGTAAATGTGCTGATCGTCTGACCGTTCGCGTCCACGACTTTCGTGACGAGCAGCGGCTTCATGCGCATGCCATTGTTGGCGATGGCAGCCGTCATCGCCGCGCACTGCATCGGCGTCGCCTGGAAAAATCCCTGCCCAATGGCCAGATTGGCAGCGTCCGAGGGACTCCAGCCCGCGTTCTTGTTGGTTTTGAGCCACGCCGGATCGGGCGCCAGGCCGGGATTGTCCTCGGTAGTGGGCAGCCCTATCGTACCTGAAGGCGACCCGAATCCAAATTTCTTGGCGACGGTAGGGAGCAGATTCGAGTCTTGCTGGTTGAGCATCACACCAAGCTGCCAGTAGACGACATCGCACGACGGCCCAATCGCCTGTGGCGCGGTGATTGTGCCATGTCCGGTGGGGGTATGGTCGAGGCGCAGGTGATCTTCGCCCGGCACCTGATACGTACCTTTGCAGGTGAAGAGCTGCGTCGCGCTCACGCCATGCTCCAGCGCCGCCGAGAGCGTCACCAGTTTGAAGACCGAGCCAATGGGTACCGCCGCCATCGTCGCGCGGTTCAGGTATGGGCTATCCAGCGCGTTGAAGCGCGCCTGCTCGTTGGCGGTGAAGCCGAGCGAAAAATCATTGGGGTCATAGGTGGGGTAGGAGCCTATCGCCAGCACATCACCCGTGGCCGGATCGAGCGCCGCTGCGCCGCCGCTATGCCCCTGCTGATTGGCCAGATTGGTCATCGCGGCCTGCTGTGCGGGCATGTCGATTGTCGTATAGACATTCTCCCCATTCTGGGCGGCGCGCGCGGCGATGGTGGCACGCACAGGACCATCCGAGCCGTCGGCGTTGCGGGCGCGCATGTCAAGCTGGCCGCCCTTCACCGGGCGCAGGTATTGCTCGCCCCACTGCTCCACACCAGCCCGCCCGACGATGTCGCCACTCTGATAGTAGTGCGTCGTGTCGTTCGCGATCTCGGTGGGGTCTACCTGCCCCAGGTAGCCCGTCACCGGAGCGGTCACCGTCCCAAACGGATAGACCCGACCGATGCTCTGCTGCGTCTGGATGCCTGGCACATTCAACGCCGCGCTCACCTGCTGGTAGAGCATCGGCGTGATGGTGCGCACTGGCCAGAAGGTATTTACGTCTTTGCCCTGATAGGCGCCGCTCACCTCAGCCGCCGTCAAGTCGAGGTTCTTGATGAGCGCCTGGCTGACCGCGCTCGCATTGGTGATCTTCGCTGGAACGACGCCGACTACATAGACGGCCTCATCGACCGCCAGCGCTTCGCCGTCCGCGCTGAAGATTGTTCCGCGATTCGCGGTCGTGGTGGTCATCCGCACCAGATGGGTGTAATTGGGATCGGATGCGTCGTCGAGCTGTGGAAAGATGAGGCCGGGACTCCAATCGACGCGCCACACGTTATTCGTCAGCGAGAGCGGTATGCTCAAATCGATCGCCATATCGCCCAGGCTGGAGCTGTGCATGATGACACGCGCCGGGAACGACACATGCGTCGCGTCGATCTGCTTCACCTTGCCCAGCGTCGCCGACATGCCATACACCTGCGCCTCTGCGACGATGCCCTGCGTGCGCCGCGTGATATAGTCTTGTGCGCTCTTGTAGTCGGCTGGATTGATCTGGAAGCTGGCGGCCGCATGCAGGATGGCCGAGCTGGAGAAGCGCGTTCGGCTGGCAGACGATGTATAGCCATACATCGCGGAGTATTTGCCTCCGGTGTAGGCGGCCAGATAGCTATTCGCCACCTGGCACGGCGAGGCGGTCGCGCAGCCCGTGATGTCGTGGACACCGGCATTCTGTTTCACGACTGGCCCGATGATGGCATAGGCGATTCCGCCGACGATGGCCACCACCAGCGCCGTTGTCAGCACGTAGGCCCACAGCGGCGGCCTGCGCCAGCCGCTCGCGTTGGCGGAGCGGCGCGGCCTGCGCGGCGTGCGCTGCGGGGGCGCCTTACGACCAGGTGGCGCGATGGCCCCCGGCGGCAGATCGACCGTGGCGTCGTCCAGCCCGGCGGCAGACGCCGACCCCGCCACGACGGGCGCCAGCTCCCGCTCATCCCCCGCGCGCGAGGCGGCTCCGTCCTCATGCGCGATGCGCGTGACATCAGCCTCGCCATTCGATGACGCCCAGGAGTTCTCGCCCTGCGAAGATGCGCCCTCACGATCCTCAGCCATCGCCCGACATCCCTTCACTGGCCGCTGCGCCGATACTGGCCACCATTGTACACATTCCACAGCGTCTTGTGGCTATGAATCCGCTGTGAACTGCGTGACACTTTGTCAGCCGCGCCCCGCCGTTCTGGGGGAAGCAGCGGCAAAGGCGCCCCGCCAGATGGCACAATAGACTGTGCGCTCGCGCCACGAGCGTCGACAGCCCAGCGAACGTGAAGGATATGAGATCAGGTGAGCGCAACCGAATTGGCGCCGCACGACGCGCACTCTGGCGAGCCGCTCTGGCGTGATCGCGCGCGACAGCGGGCGCTGCTCCGGCGGCACGGGCTAGCGCTCGGACTGGCGCTGCTCGTCGGCGCCCTGCTGCGCCTGCTCTGGCTTGGCGACACATCGTTTCTCGGCGATCAGGCGCAGTTGTTGGCGATGGGACAGTCCGCCGCGCTGCATCATGCGGTCATCCTGACGGGCATCCCAAGCTCGCTGGGGTCGCTCAACCCGCCCGTCTCCACCTGGCTCTACGCGCCATTCGCGCTGGCAGGCGGGGCGCTGGGCGCGACGATCTTCACCGCGCTGGCCAATCTCGTCGCCGTCGCACTGCTCTATGCGCTGGCCGCGCGCTACCTGAACCGCATGGCCGCGTTCAGCGCCGCGCTGCTCTATGCCACCGCCAGCGGCCCCGTCCACTATGCGCGCTTCATCTGGCAGCAGAATCTACTGGCGCCTGTCGTCATCCTGTTCTTCTGGATCATGCTCCGCGCCATCGTCGAGCGCAGGCGCGGCTGGCTCGCCTGGGCCACGCTGCTCGGCGGCGTCGCCATCGAACTGCATCCGACGGCTGCGCCTCTGCTGGGGCTAATCGCGCTGGCGCTGGCCTTCACCTGGCGTGACCTGCGCAGGCGCGACCTGCTCTGGACAGCGGCAGCCATCATCGCGCTGGTTGGCCCGACCATCCTGTGGGAAGCGCTCAGCCACGGCTACGATCTGGCAGGCGCGGCGCGTTTCAGCCAGGGGCGCGCCGTCATCGACACCTGGGCGCTGACCTATCTGCTCCAGCTCATCCAGCCAGCGCCCGCCGGGGCCTACGGCTCGGCCTCGGCCTATACAAGCGTCGGGCGCGGCGTCGCCTTCCTGGGCGTCATTCTGGAGGTGGCGCTCATCGGCGCGCAGCTCTGGCTGATCGCGATGCTGGCTGCGCCATGGGCGCGGGCGCGCGCGGCCATGGCGGGTCTGCGCGCCGGGCTGGCCGATGCGCGCTGGCGGTTCGCGCTGTGCCTGGCGCTTTGGGAGGCGCTGCCACTAACCCTGATGCTTCGCCACACCCGCCCGGTCGAGCCGCACTACGTCTTGGTCATCCTGCCAGCGGTCTACCTCAGCATCGGCGCCGCGCTGGCGTGGGCGGCTGAATGGCTCCACGGCTGGCTGGCCCGCCGTTCGCAGCCGCTGCCGAACGCGCGCATGGTCGTCCTCGCCGCGCTGGTGGCGCTGGTCGTTCTCATCAGCGCCGGGCAGACGGTGGGCGTGGCTGCGGAGCTTGGCGCCATCCACTCCGGCCAGTTCGATGCCCTCACCCTGCCGCTGCACTATGGAACGCCACTCGCCAGCGAGCGCGCCGCGCTGGCCGCCACGCAGGCGGCGGCGCGACGTCTGGGCGCGACCGTCGCCATCGCGTCGACGCGCGTCGAGCAGGAGCCGCTCGGCTACCTCAATGCTACTGACGCATCTGGCGCCCCCGCGATAGACTACATCAGCGATGGCTGCCTCGTCGTTCCCTCCGCCGATGTGCGTCATCCGCTCGTCACGCTGGCCGTCCCTGGCTCAACCGCCGCGCAGTTGCTGCCGCAGACGCAGGGCGCACGCCTGATCCAGTCCATTCCCGTGCAAGGCGGGCAGCCCTACCAACTCTACGCTATCGCGCCCGGCGCCAGCCTGCGCGGTGAAACACCCATCACCGGAGCGAATGTCGGAGAGACGCAGCCCGTCGCCGCCGCCATCATCCAGGCCAGCGGCCAGCCCGCCGCGCTGGCGATTCGCTGGGTCGGCGCGCCCAGGCTAGCGGATTCCGCCGCGTCCGGAGTCTCCTACTGGTATGGCGCCGATCCGCGCGCGACAACGCCCATCGCCGACGGCGCCTTCACCGCGCAGCCGCTCGACTCCGCTGGCCAGCCCATCGGCGCGCCGCTTACGGCGACCTGCGCGCGGCTGGCATGGGCGGCGGGGATGAGTGTCATCACCGCGATGCGCCTGCCCGCCAGCCTGCCAACGGGCGCGCAGATCGCGGGCTGGCGTGTCTCGGCGTGGGTGGCGCCCGCCGTCGCGCTGCGCCCCACACTCGGCCCGCTGCCGCTGGAGACGGGCGCCATCACTTTCGGGCCGCCACGCTCACTCGGTCAGCCAACCACCTTCCCGAATCCGTAGCTCGGCGCACGTTACCCCGCAGCCGCGCGCCCGTCACCACGGATAGCCCAGGAGTTGTCGAGCGCAACAGAAGGACAGTTCAATGGCCCTGATCGGTCAGCCCCGCACACGCCTGACCGCGCGTGTGGCCGCATGGCGCCTGTCCACGCCCCTCGCGCTCGCCGACACACAGCGCCCGCTCCCTTGGCGATGGCTGTGGCTCCAGGCGCTCAGCGTGTGGGGCGCTACGCGCCTCGCTTTCGCCCTCGTGACGTTGTATTACCCGCTCGTTACCGGCGGCGAGAACCCGAATCGCTCCACCGTCGCGCTCGCCTCCACCCTCCACCGCTGGCTGAACTGGGATGGCGGCATCTACGTTCATCTGGCGCAATCGGGTTACTCGCCACCGGAGTATAGCGTCTTCTTCCCGCTCTATCCGGCCCTTATTCGCGTCTGCGCGTTCATCATCGGCCCGCACTGGGCGGCCGCCGCGCTGCTGGTCTCCAATCTCGGCGCGCTGCTGGCGTTTGGCGGCGTCGCCGCGCTGGCCGCGCAGGTCGCCTCGGCGGAGCATCAGCGCCGGGTCGCGCACACGGCGCTGATGCTCTTCGCTGTCTATCCGCTGGCCTTTTTCACCGCCGCCGCTTATACCGATGGGCTGTTCGTCGGGCTGGCGGCGTTTGCGCTGCTCTATAGCATGCGGCGGCGCTGGCTGCTGGCGGCGGCGTTTGCGCTGCTGGCGGGCTGGAGCCGCCCAGTCGGGCCGGCGTTGATCCTGCCGCTGGCATGGGAGGCCGTCCAGTGCTACCGCGCCGCCCGCGCCGAGTCCACTCCAGCGCAGGCGCTGCGAACGACCGCGCCTGCGCTGGCCGCCATCGGCGCGCCGATCATCAGCGTGCTGACCTTCTCCGCCTATCTGTGGCAACGCTTCGGCGATCCGCTCATCATCATCCATTCCGAGCGTCACTGGGCGCACATCAGCATGTCGCCCATCGTCTCCATCCCGCTGGCCATCTTCGCCTTCGCCCACATCGCGACGAACTCGTCGTTGCAATGGCGTGTCCTGCTCGATCTCGCGCCCGTCGTCGGCGCGCTCACCATCACGCTGGTCGCGGCGCGGCGCGCCCCGCTAGCGTTGACGCTCTACATGCTCGGGCTGCTCTACATCGTCACCTCATCGCCCATCAATTACACCGACCTGTTCGTCTCCGGCGGGCGCTATATGATCGCGGCCGTCCCGGTCGTTATCGCGCTGGCAGGCTGGCTGCGACGCGCCGATTGGCTGCTGCCCGCGCTGTGCATCTGTGGCGCCTCGCTCCAGGCTATCCTGACGATCTATTTTCTCGGCCACGGATGGATTGTCTGAGGCCCAGCGCGCCGACACACCAGCGCAGGACAATATGAAAGCAGGCATCCGGCTGACGCATCGCGCCGCCGAATGCCTGCTCACCCGCCTTCTGGCCGACGACCTACGTTATTTCTTCGAGCCTGAGAACTGCCCACGAATCAGCGTATAGAACACGCCGACGATGATAGCGCCGAGCAGCGACGCGATGATCAGCACTCCCTCGAACGAAAAGTCGAAGGGAATCTTGGCGAAGGTCTCGACGATGTACGCTCCAATGATCGTCAAGATCACGCCGGTCACCAACCCGCCAGCCTTCTGCTTGGTCAGACGCTCGGTCACGAAGATGACGACGACCGCCAGCACGATCAGGATGATCAGCTGGATCAGGTTGATGTGGTAGCCCTGTGCGGGCCAGTCCAGCACCTGAATGGTCGCATCCGTCTGGTGAAAGATCTGGTTCAGGATACCAGAAGTAGGGATCGGGTTGAACGAAGGGACAGCGGCTAGAGCAATCGGAGTCATATGCTGCGAGTCTCCTTTCCTCACCCCTGAGGGTTTGATAGCGATGACACGGCGTTGACATCGCGCCCGCCTGCTGGTTAGCAAGCGGTGGGCCAGAATGAAACCCAGCATACCATGCGAGCGCAAATTGCGAAACATTCGCCCGTTCGATCCACCTTGCGCCATAATCTGCGAAGAGCGTCGCCCCCGCGCAGGGCAGGTGGCCCGCTCATCTCGCGGCGTCGGCGCTGCGCGCGAACAGCAGAGGAGCAATCATCATGGACTATCGACGGCTGGGCGCCTCAGGCTTGCAAGTCTCGGTCATCGGACTGGGCGGCAACACGTTCGGGCGCTATGTGGATGAACGCGCCACCGCCGATGTGGTACGTGTGGCGCTCGACCTCGGCGTCAATTTCTTCGACACTGCGGATATCTACAACGCTGGCGTCTCGGAGGAGTTTCTGGGTAAGGCGCTACGCGGCCATCGCGAGCGCGCACTGATCGCGACCAAGGTAGGCATGCGGGCCGGGCCGGGCCCCAACGAGAACGGCTCCTCGCGCAAACACATCTTCGACAGCGTGCATGCCAGCCTCGACCGGCTCGATGTGGACTACATCGACTTGTTGCAGATCCACCGCTTCGATCCCGACACCCCGCTTGAAGAGACCCTCGATGCGCTCAATGACCTCGTGCGCGCTGGCGATGTCCGCTATATCGGCTGCTCGAACTACGACGCCTGGCGGCTGACACAGGCGCTCTGGGTCAGCGACAAGCGCCACTGGGCGTCGTTCACCTCTGTCCAGCCGCAGTACAACCTGCTCTCACGCGAGATCGAGCGCGACCTGATCCCCGCCTGCCTGGAGTTTGGCATCGGGGTCATTCCCTTCTTCCCGCTGGCCGCTGGCGTGCTGACGGGCAAATATCGGCCCGATCAGCCTGCGCCAGAGCATACGCGCGGCCACAACAACCCCAACTTCGCTGCCCGCCTCAATCGCCACGATCTGGAGACGGCGCAACGCCTGGACGCCTGGGCGCGCGAGCGTGGGCATACCGTCGGCGAGCTGGCGCTGGCATGGCTGGCGGCGCAGCCCGCCGTCGCCACTGTCATCGCAGGCGTCCGCTCGGCAGAGCAAGTGGACGCCAATGTGCGCGCTGGCGAGTGGAAGCTGACCGCCGACGAGTTGGCCGCCATCGATGGTCTGCTCGCGACGCCAGACGACCGGCCCGCATAGCCGCCATCTGCTCCATCTTCCCCTTCTGACCTGCGCGTCGCACGCAGATTGGCCAGACGCATGCGGGACGATGCGCCACGCTTTCCAGTGCTTCGTTGCACAGGGATTGACAAGGGAGCGTCGTGTGGGTACATTTTTCACAACGTCGTGTTGTGACGAGCCTACCCCTGGTTACGACGCAGGCGCCACCGAGCTAGCGACAAGCTCGAAAGCAGGCGGGTCCAGCGTTCAACCACAATCATTGGCGATCACCGAGACGCTTCGGCGATCATTGATTGGAGCGACTGCATGGACAACGACACTGTCCGGAGCAGAGGGGCCGTTTACTGGCTCTATCTTCTGCTGCTCATCCCCTTCATCGCGACCCTGTGGCCACCGTTCTACAACGCGCTGCAACCAGAGTGGCTCGGCATCCCGTACTTCTACTGGTATCAGTGCCTCTGGATCATTCTGAGCGCGATCATCACTGGCGTCGTGTACTTGGTCACGCGCGACTAGCGCCATCCAGGTCTGACACGCGAACCCTTTCCGACCCGGCCTGACTCTGTCGCTACACGGCGCTTCAAGCGCATTGCTCATCGATGTCAACGCGCGGTTCAGAGGAGAGCCACATGTCAAACGTGAATGTGACGGCGCTCATCATCTTCATCGCCCTGTTTGCGCTCGTCACGGTCCTTGGATTCATCGCCGCCAGGTGGCGAGCCGGTGATCTGAACCAGCTCCACGAATGGGGGCTGGGTGGCCGCCGCTTCGGCACCGTCGTGTCGTGGTTTCTGCTTGGCGGCGACTTGTATACCGCCTACACCTTCGTCGCGGTTCCGGCGCTGATTTTTGCCAGCGGCGCCATCGGCTTCTTCGCCGTCCCGTACACCATCATCGTCTATCCGTTCATCTTCATCGTCATGCCACGCCTGTGGAGTGTCGCGCGCAAACACGGCTACGTGACGCCAGCCGACTTCGTGCGCGGTCGCTACGATAGCAGCACGCTGGCGCTGGTGATCGCGCTGACGGGCATTCTGGCCACCATGCCATATATCGCTCTGCAGCTCGTCGGCATCCAGGTCGTGCTCGCCGGCCTTGGCCTCTCGTTCAGCGGCTCGTTCCTCGGTGTGCCACTGAATGACATGCCCCTCATCATCGCGTTCGTCATTCTGGCCGCCTACACGTACACCAGCGGCCTGCGCGCCCCGGCCATGATCGCGCTGGTGAAAGACCTGCTGATCTACCTGACCGTCATCGTGGCAGTCATCGTCATCCCGATTCAGCTCGGCGGCTACGGCCACATCTTCACCGCCGCGCTCAACCACCAGGCCGCCGTCAAGGCTGCCATCGCGCATCCGACGCCTGGCGTCAAGACGCCAGGTCCATTCGCCGTCTTCCTGACGCCACCGACCGCGACCAGCATGGGAACCTATGGCGCGTATGCGACCCTGGCGCTTGGCTCCGCGCTGGCGCTCTTCCTGTATCCGCACTCAGTGACGGGCGTGCTGGCCTCGAATAGCCGCAAGGTCATCAAGCGCAACGCAGCCCTGCTGCCAGCCTACTCGTTCGTGCTGGCGCTGATCGCGCTGTTCGGCTACATGGCCATCGCGGCCAATGTCTCGAAGAATCCAGCGTTTGCGGCAAACTTCAAGCAGTATGGCGGCACGTTCGCGGTGCCAGCGCTGCTGTTGCAGAGCTTCCCGGCCTGGTTCGTGGGCATCGCATTCGCCGCCATCGCCATTGGCGCGCTGGTGCCAGCCGCCATCATGGCCATCGCCGCTGCTAATCTCTTCACCCGCAACATCTACCGCGAGTACTTCCGCAAGAACCCCAGCCCAGGTGAAGAGGCTTCGGTGGCGAAACTCGTCTCGCTGATCGTCAAGTTCGGCGCGCTGTTCTTCATCCTCTACCTGGGGACGCAGAATGCGTTGAACCTGCAACTGCTCGGCGGCATCTGGATTCTGCAAACCTTCCCGTCGATCATCATCGGCCTCTACACCCGCTTCCTGCACCGCTATGCGTTGCTGCTGGGCTGGGCGGCTGGCATGATCACCGGCACGTACATGGCCTACATGCAGAGTTCCGCAGCCACCGCGCACTTCGCATCGTCCGTCTTCCCGCTGCACCTGGGCGGCTACACGGCAGCCGGATATGCGGCGTTTTATGCGCTGATCGCTAATCTGGTCGTCACCGTCGTGCTCTCGCTGATCTTCAATGCGGTCAAGCTCCCGCAGGGGACCGACCAGACCGCCAGTGTTGACTACGAGCACGAGCCGGAGCCAGAGCTGGTCGGCATCGGCGCCGAGCACTAGC
>DATBTW010000290.1:0-4805 GCA_036559055.1 Ktedonobacterales bacterium | reverse complement strand
GGCCGCATGGCGCTGCGCCTGGAAGACACGTACAGCGTGGCCGCCTGGATGGGCGGGCAGGAGATCATCAGCGGCGAGTCGCTGGAGCTGGATGAGGTGATGGCGCGGGTGGACGCCGTCACGGCAGAGCAGGCGCAGGCGCTGGCCCGCGACCTCTTCACCAGCGATGGGCTGCGGCTGGCGGTCATCGGCCCGCAGGATGACGCCGCCGCGCTGGAGCGCCTGCTGGAGATGTAAGGCGAATCTCTCAGGCGCTCACACGCAGCGAGAAGTTCAGCACGAAGACGAGCGGCGTGCAGGCGACATTCGCCGGGCATACCACCTTGCCGCTGAAATGCAGCGATCCAGTTCCTGATGCTTGCGCCCGGAAGGTCCAGAGGTAGAGACCATTGCTGGCGCGCTCGCCGGTAGGAGCTATCGGCGTCAGCAGCGCGCCTGTTTGGCCAACGTAGGTCCAGTTGCGGTTGTTGGGCAACTGTGCCTGCACCACCTGACCCACCGTGACTGCCGTAGCGCCACCCGCGCTGCTCGGCGTCAGGATGACCATTGGCCCGCTTGCCCCAGGCCCACTTCCAGCGGACGTCGTTGCGGTGCTAGTGGGTCGGATTACCGGTGGAATCGGGCTGCGGGTTGGCTGATGAGCAGGTGTGGCCGTCATAGTGGGGAGAGAGAGCTGCGTCTGCTGCGCGCCTCCCGCTCCGGCGCTGCCCCCTGCTCCTCCGCAGGCAACCTGCAAGACGCCAATCGCGAGCGCCAGCGCGCCAAGAGCCACGCGCCGACTCACCTGCAATCGTTCAAAGCGTGTGCGCGCCATAGATCTACCGCCTCCTTACCAAGCGAAGGTCAACGGCTGGCGCCGCCATTCTCTGCGCTTCCGTTGACGGCGCCTCCCTGATGATTGTACACACTGAGACGCGCCTCAAGCGCCGATAGTTCCATCCAATGCAGCCCCCCATGTCGCCACGCCGAGTGGTGAGCTGCGCACCCATGCCAGCGGAGCAGGCGCCAGTGAGCGAGGAATGCCCTCGCTGGTCGTCGCCCATGTCAGCGACCAGCGAGGGCTGCTACGGTGCTGGAAAGACCGTCAGTCTAGCCAGCAACCTCGAACATGCGATCCGACCAGTTGGCGAACTGGTCGCCGTTACTGCCGATGTACTGGGTCGCGAACCAGATGCCTGACCCTGATGGGTCGAGCTGCCCGGCGGAGTAGTCGCCCCAGCGCCCGACGCCACCAAAGCTCGCTGTGCCGGTGAAGCCGTTATCCGACGTGACACCAGCGGCAGCCGTCTGGATAGGTCCAAACGCGCCCTGCTTCAGGATTGAGTAGGCCGCGCTCAGATAGGTTCCTGGCCCACCGAACGAGAACACGGCGCTCACCGTTCCGCTGGAGCTGGCCTCGATGTGCGGATACAGCAGGTAGAGACCCTGAGCGGCCAGATAGCCCTGCTGCGCGACCTTCGTCTTCGCCCCAATCGCTCCGCCGGAGATGGCTGGCTTGACGACGAACCACGCGACACCGCTGCGAGCGCTCGCATCGCCGGGGATATTCACAGAGGTATCCAGTGCGCCGTAGAGTTTGCCGTTGATGTATTGCACCTCTTGCAGCGCGTCGAAGTCATTGGTCACGACACCCGTCGTTGGCTCGGCGAATCCGGGGTTGAACCCAGGAGGCGTCTGTGCGTTTGGCGGCATCGCGTAGGCTTCGCTGGAGATGACCGTCGCGGTCAGCGTCGGGATGACGCCTTGCGCGACATGATCGCGGTTGGTCATCGCCCAGACCCCCAGACGATTATCGAAGGTGTTGTTGGGGTCGAGCGAATTCATGAAGTACTCAGCCGGAGCGTTCTCATGCTCGACTGCGGGCTGCAGGTGATAGGCCACGACTCCGGCCACGCTGAGGCCACCGAAGTGGACGACGTTGGGCGAGGCAACGCCGGCAATCAACTGCGACTTCGCCAGGACGTAGATCTGCGAGCCATTGAAGCCAGGGCCGAAGTTCTGGAACTCGTTCGGCAGCAGATACACGTTGGATTGGTCAACGCCAAGAATCGTGAAGTCGGGCAGGCACGGGCAGCCAGCGGCATTGGCGTCGGCCACGTCGATCTTGTAGATAGTCCAGGCATGGTTGACGGGGTTGCCCGAGTTCACTGCCAGATCCACATACGCCGGGCCTGGTACGCCGTTGACGAAGTCGTCCTCCCACACCAGGGCGAACCAGGTATGCGAGGAGGCATCGAAGTAGGCGCGTGGGTCGCTGACGATGTTGTTCAGGTCGGTGTTGAAGAAACCACCGCCGCCAACCAGGCCGAGCGGGAAGGGGCCAGCGACGATGCCGCCATTGCGGTTATAGATGGCGCCGGTCAGATTGACGAAGTTGAGCACGTATCCATTGTTAACGGCGATGCTCTCGTCGGGCGGTTCCAGATCGAAGCCATTCGTCGCATTGCTGTTGTCGAGCGCGCTCACGCCATCGAAGCTATGCAGCAAGGCTCCAGCGGCCAGCTTCGATGCGCTGGCAGTCGGCGCGGGGGCAAGCACAGTCGCGGCGTGTGACCCGCTGGCAGGGCGAGGCTTCATCACAACCGTGTGGGGATTGTGGGTAGCGGTCGCGGTCGCCGTCGCAGCCCCATGAACCAAGGGCAGCCTCGCGACAGAAACTGTGCCCACTTTGCGTGCAGTGCTAAGGGTTCCCGAGAAGGAAACCGTGGAGGCGGCGTGCGCCGCAACAGGGGTTGCCGTGACGATACTCGCGGCGCTCATGACACCGACGAGTGTGGTCGCAGCAAAGACAGTGGAAACGTAGCGTAGTGGACGGTTCAGCCGATAGAACCAGGACGCTCCGTGCATGTGACTCCCTTTCGAGGATGCATCCAACGCCAGCAGATGGGTGTGTTCGCGGAGGATCGCTTCGAAGGAACTTGGGAGATACCGCTGGCGCGGACCACAGCTTGCCTCAACTCCAAACCCAACAACGGCTTATCGCAAAGGCGCCCCAACCTCTCTGAGTACCAGCGCAAGGGTCGTTGGTAGAGAGGTGATTGCGCGCAGTTGCGGTAAGCGAAGGCAGGTGTGCGCAAACGACAACTCACTGGCTCTCTTGAAGTGTGCTCACCGCTAGCGCAACCCATATCCATCCATTGGCGCCGCAGGTGGGCACGCTCACAGGGGGCGATCATTCGTACAGCGCTTCGCCATGCGCCTCCTCGCCCCAGGTCAGTTCCTACTACCTTTCGGATGTACATCGCGCATGCTCATCAGCCTTCGCTTGGCGGTACGAACGAATGAAAATAGGCAAAAGTAACGCCTGCCTCTTACACATGTAGCGAGGTAGCCGCAGTTCAGCGATGTTCAGGCGTTGGGGATGAGCGTGGGGAAGCGATCGCTGATGGGCGTCAGGCCGGGGATAACGGTCTGGCCGGGGTTGGGCGGCTGCGGCGTTGTCCCACCCTGCGTGTGGGGTGTCACAGGGCCGAGCGGGCGCTGGTCTGGCTCGGTCTCGCCCGCCACGCTGGGCTTGCCCAGCGCCTGTGGCACGATGACCGAGAAGCGCAGGGAGCACGCGCCAGCGCCTGCCCGCAACGCGCCGTGGCACGGCGCCGCGATCTGATGGGTCTGGCCCTTCTCGTCGGTGACGCTGTAGCGCACGGTGAACGCCGTGTCGCTGGCAGGCGCGCCGCTGACCGTGCACGTCAGCAGCGAGCGAATGACATCCACCTCGATGCCCTCGGATTGGAGGGAGCAGGCCAGCGTGGCCGCGCCGCCACCCGATGATGCGCCGCCCGCCCTCGCGCCGCCACACGCCACCAGCAGCGCCAGCGCCGCCAGCAGCGCTATGCTGGAGCCGAGGCGCTGCGCCATCCTGCTGCGGGGCCTCGTTCCCGTTTGCCACATGTCACGCGCATCCTTCGCCATTGGCTGGCGACCCGCCGCCGTTTCAAACGCTTCTGTGTGATAGGACGGCGCGAGCGGCGCTGTGGTTCCCGCGCGGGCTACGACTCGGCGAGCGAGTCGCTGGCAGGCTGGGCGGTTGGCTGGGTGGTCGCCTCGACGACCTGCGGCGACGTGGGGGTGGCGGGCGTGGTCGCGGGCGCCTCGTCGCTGCGCTGCGCTGCGAAATTCTGCGCCATCTGGCTGAGCTTGCCCAGCGTTGACTGCGTGGAGTTGGTGGAGTCCTCTTCCGTGAGCGGATTCCAGTTCAGATCCTTCATCGCCGCTCGCAGTTCACGCAGCATGCGCCCGGCCTGGCCGCCCATCTCGATCATGCGCTTAGGGCCAAAGATGAGCAATCCCAGAATGAGCAATCCCAGCAACTCTGGCAGGTGATTGAACATATCACGATTCTCCTGCGCTGTTCCGCTCCCGCGCGGAGAGGCTTGAAGCGTCTTAGTATGTCTCGCGCCAGTCAATATCTCCTATTGTACATCGCTGCGCCACGCGGGCAGAAGGGGGAAGTCAGTGGCAGAGATGGCGCGCGGGGCGCAGACCTCACCCTCTGTCTCCGTCTCCCACGGGGAGAGGGAGGACCCAGACCAGACATCTCGCGCGGAGCCTGCGATGACAGCCAGGGCGACGTGAAATCTCGCCATCGCATCGATCGCTCGACATGCGTTCCCCCTCCCCCGCAGGGACAGGGGAGAGGTTCCTAGCGATTGACGCCGCTGGCCGCCTCGTCCTCTTCGATGATGCTGGTGGCGGCGGGATCCTCGCTCACCGCGATGGCGCCCTCGGCGATCTCATCTGGCGCGTCGACGACTGCGGTTCGCTCTGGCCTAACCAGTGAGGCGAGGGCCGCGAGGACGCTGAGC
>DATBTW010000289.1:0-3696 GCA_036559055.1 Ktedonobacterales bacterium | reverse complement strand
GGGGGAGCGCTCTGGGGCGCGCCGATGGCGCCCGATGCGGCGTGGATGGCGGGCAGCGTCACGTCGCCCAGGCCGCCGCATGCCGCGATGTTCAGCGCCTTGGGGGTCTGCATGACGCTCTGACACGACGTTGTCGCGTTGTTATCGCCGCTGCCATTGCTCACATCCTGGATGACCGCGATGGCGCAGGCGCCGCTCTGGGTGAATGCTGGCTCGACCACAAAGGTGTAGCCCGCGCTAGAATCGGCATTGACGGCGTTCACCACCAGCGCCGCTGGCTGGCAGCGGATGGCCGCCTGCGCGTAGCAGGTCTCGACGCGCTGTGCCTCCGCGCTGGATGTGACCAGCGCGTTCCCCGCCATCGCTAACGAGCCACAATTCTCGGCACGCGCGGTCCAGTAGGATGCGCGCAGGGTCGCGCTATTGACCAGAACGAAGACAGTCCCGGCGACCACTACCGCCGCCACAATCAGAGCCACACGCCAACGCCGACGCATACAGTTTGCGCTCCTGACAAACACACTACAGCCAACGACACTCGTGTCTAGTGTACCGCGTGGCGTGGCGAGCGCGCCCCCACTAGCCAGTCCGGCGCGCCTCGCCGCGAATAGTATGTGCCAGGACGGCTGGTTCGTGTTATATTGCGGCATGTCGGGCGTGCGGCGCCGCCAGCGCAGGGACGGCGGCGATCCATGTGAGCGGGCGAGGAGCGATCGGTGAACGCAGGACCGATGTCCTTCTTCGGCGACAGACTGCGGAGTTACCGCGAGGCGGCTGACCTCTCGCAGGCGGAGCTTGCCGAGCGCGCGGGCCTCAATGCGCGCGACATCAGCGACCTGGAACGTGGCGCGCAGCAGGCGCCGCGCGGGGAGACGTTGGCGCGGCTGGCCGATGCGTTGGCGCTCTCACCACAGCAGCGCAGGCTCTTCGCCCCGACAGCGCGCCTCACCCAGGCGCCTGCTGGCGCGCAGGTCGGCGTGCGCCACTTGTCGGGTGATCTCGTGGCGCCGCGCACGCCGCTGATCGGGCGGGACGCTGAGGTGGCCGAAGCGGCCCAGGCATTGGCGCGCCCGGATGTACGCCTGCTGACGTTGACTGGCCCCAGTGGCGTCGGCAAAACACGCCTGGCGTTGCGCCTGGCCGAGGGGCTGGCCGGCGACTTCGAGCATGGCGCCCTGGCAGTCTCGCTGGGGGCGATACAGAATGCGACTTTTGCCCTGCCAACCATCGCGCACGCCTGTGGACTGCATGAAGAGCCGGGACAGCCGCAATTGCGCTGGCTGATCGACGGGCTGGGAAAGCGTCAGATGCTGCTCCTGCTCGATCACCTGGAGCATCTCGGCTCGCTTGCAATTGACCTTGACGCGCTGCTGGCCGCCTGCCCTGGCCTGAAGCTGATCGTCACCAGTCGCCAGCCCCTGCGCTTGCACGGGGAGCGCGAGGTACCCGTGCGCCCGCTCGCAATCGCCGCCGCCGTGCGCCTCTTCATTGACCGCGCTCAGGCGCCAGGCCATGCGCCTGACGACTCTCCGCAGATGATCGAGACGATTCACCAGATTTGCGCTCGCCTGGATTATCTGCCGCTGGCGATAGAGCTGGCGGCGGCGCGAGCGCGCGAGATCGCGCCGCCAGAGCTGTTGCAGCGACTTTATACTCACATGTCACTGCTGCAGGAAGGTCTGCGCGACGCGGCGGAGCGCCAGCGCACGCTGCGTGCGACCATCGCCTGGAGTGTTGATCTGCTCGATGAGGCCGAGCGTCGTATCTTCCGCTGGCTCGCGGTCTTTCCGGGCGACGCATCGCTGGAGGCCGCGTGGCAGGTCTGCGCGCCGAGTGGCGCCGACGGCGATACGGCCCTTGGCTGGATCGCCTCGCTGGCCGAGAAGAAGTTACTTACCGTCGATGACGATCATCCAGATGGGCCGCGCGTCATCATGCCGCGTGTGATCTGGGACTACGCCGATGAGCTGCTGCGCGACTCCGGCGCAGAGAATAGCGCTGGGGCGCGCCATGCCGACTACTTCGCGCATCTGCTGGAGCAAGTTAATAGGGTGGATGTGGCTGCGAGCGGCCGCCTGCTCCAGCGCGAAGAGTCGAATCTGCGCGCCGCGTTACGATGGGCTCTGCGGACGCGACAGCCAGCGCTGGGACTGCGGCTAGCCGCCGGGCTGGCGCCCTGCTGGCACGCGCAAGGATACGTCGTCGAGGGAGAGCGCTGGCTGAACGAGGCGCTCGCGCTGGATGGGCAAACCCGGTCACACGCCGCGCCACAGTTGCGCCTCAACGCGCTCTATGGCGCCGCCCGCTTCGCGCTGGACCGCCGCGATTTCGAGCGCGCCGAAGCGCAAGCGCAGGAGGGTGTGGCGCTGGCACGCTTACCGAACCTCGCGGCGGGCGTGGCGGCTGGCCTGACCATCCTGGGGCAAATCGCGTGCGAGCAGGGGAGCTACCAGCTAGCCGCCAAGCGGTATAGCGAGTGTCTGGCCCTGTATGCTGAGCCTGCGAATGAGGAGGGCATCGCGCAGGCGCTTGAGGGCGTCGCTATCCTCTGCGCCGTGGCTCACGCAAACCTACAGGCGGTGACGCTTGCTGGGGCCATCGCGCGCCTACGCGGCACGGCAGGCGTCCGGAACCAGCCATGGCCGCACTTCGCACAAGCCATCATGGCCGCCCGCGCGGCGCTCGACCCAGCGGAGTGGGAGCACGCCAGGGCGACGGGCGCCGCATATGATGCGGCGCGTGCCCTCACCTTCGCGCGCGCCGCGTTGAGCGCAGTGGCGCCGCGATTGGAATGAAGCGCAGCGCCGTCGTGCCTGCTACGGCTTCAGGACGAGCTTACCATCCTTTAGCAGCAGTGTGCCGTCCACCCAGACCTCGCCGCCACCCGCCGCCTCTCGCAGGTCGCAGACCATGTCCCAGTGGAGTTGCGAGGTGTTCTTGCCGCCACACTCACGGTAGCTGTTGCCCAGCGCCATGTGGATCGTGCCGCCGATCTTCTCATCGAAGAGGATGTTGCGGATGCCCTGCTGGATGCCGAAGTTGTTGCCGACCGCGAACTCGCCCAGGCGGCTGGCGCCGTCGTCGCTGGCCAGCATGTCCTTCAGGAATGCCTCGCCTTGCGCCGCGCGCGATTCTACCACGCGCCCGCCCTCGAACGTCAGCCGGATGTCACTGACGAGGTGGCCATTGACCACGCTGGGTACGGTGAAGCGGATATGGCCCTCAGCCGAGTCTTCGAGCGGGCTGGTGAAGAACTCGCCGCTGGGGAAGTTGCGCTTGCCATCGCTATTGCGGAAGATGCGCCCGCCAAACTTCACGCGGATGTCGGTATCCGGGCCAATGACATGCGCTTCCTGCTTGTCCTTGAGCCAATCGCAGTAGAATTGCTGCTGGCGGCCCAGCTCGCGCCAGCGCTCGGCGGGGTCTTCGCTATTGAGGAAGCAGGCGTCGTAGACGAACTCGCTGAAGTCGCTCAGCGACATCTCGGCGTCCTGCGCGAAGGCGTCGGTAGGGAAGAGCGTCAGGCACCAGCGGTCGGTGTCTGGGTCAACCTTCGCGGAGCGCGCTGCGAAGAGTTCGCGTCCTGCCTTGCCAGCGATGGCCTGGCGCTTGGGATCCACGCCGGAGAGCTGGCGGGTGTTCGTCTCGCTCATGATGTGCAGGCGCGCGTCCATCGCCTCGATCATCACGCGGTCG
>DATBTW010000288.1:0-2145 GCA_036559055.1 Ktedonobacterales bacterium | reverse complement strand
TCTGCGATGGGCTGGCGCTACTCTAGTGGCAGGCAGTGTTCACCCTCTCGCTAGAGGGCAAGGCCAGGGAGTGAGGTCATCCATCATGTCGCAGCGGCAGCGCACGCGCTTTCTGTGGCTCATGCTGGCGGTGGTCGGCGCAAACTACCTGGCGCAGATTCCCTACTACCTGCATCTCTATTACTTCCCGCATGGCGCGCTACCCTCGGCGCGTGGCGTGGCGCTGCTGGGCTTCACGCTCGTCTGGTTCGTGGCGGGCGCGGTCGGGCTGGCGCTGCGTCGCGCGGCGGGCTACTGGCTGCTGGGGGCGTACCTCGTCACCGTCGTCGCCTTCTATCTGCACGGCCTCCTCAACCAGGTGCTACACGGCTACACGCCCACGCTCTTCCTGCATCTCAATGACCCCATCCTCACCGTGGTCTTCGCCATTGGCGATCTCAATCTGCTGCTGTGCGCCGTGTTTGTCGTCATCCTGGCGCGCCATCGCCGCGACCTCATCGCGCCCGCCCCGCTCGCCCTCGGTGAGGCATAGGGGCAAGTCGTAGGACAAGGCTCCGATGACCCTGGACGCGGTACACTGGCCGTTGTACGATATGCTGGAGCGCTTGCGGTTATGTCACGTATCGCGATATGAAACGGCGGCGCCTAGCGGCTGGTGTGAGGGCGCCAATCGGCAAGCGACTTGCGACGAAAGCGCGCAATGGTACTCTTGTGGGTCGGGGTTGTGCGGCAACGCGCCCTGCGCGACACTAGGGGCTATGTTTGTCGTGGGTCGTGGCCGATGACGCCAGAGCAGGCGGCGAGGCGCGCACGATATCTGTTCCCTGATTTCTCCCCAACCTGAACACGTTAGAGGAGTCCTGGTTCAATGCAGGAGATTCGTACTCCGGGCATGCAACATGTCGTTCTGTCGCAGAAGTCCCTCGTGGACTATGCCCCCGTCGCCGGGGAATCGGTGATCGCCGACATCGAGCGCCTCGCTCGCCCGCTGCAGGGCGCGCGCGTGCTGCACATCTCCTCTACCGCATTCGGCGGTGGCGTCGCGGAGATGCTGCATACGCTCATCCCGCTCATGCGCAGCGCCGGTCTCGACGCCGACTGGGCCATCATCAATGGCAATGACGAATTCTTTACCGTCACCAAGAGCATGCATAATGCGCTCCAGGGCATGGATCTGGAGTTGACCAATGCCATGCGTGCGGCCTATCTGCACGCCAATGTGGACAACGCCGTCTACTTCGAGGGCGCGTACGACTTCATCATCGTCCACGACCCACAGCCCGCGCCGCTGCGCACACTGCGCCGCTCCGACGGCGGCAAGTGGATCTGGCGCTGCCACATCGATTTGACCGCCGCGAACCAGACCTACTGGTCGTTCCTGCGCCCCTTCATCGAGGCGTATGACGCGGCCATCTTCACCATGCCCGCGTATGTGAAGAATGACCTGCATGTGCGCAAGCTGGCCTTCATCCCGCCAGCCATCGACCCACTCAGCCCGAAGAACGCGCCCATGAGTGACGCGCGCGCCGCCGAAATCGTGGGCATGTATGGCGTGGACGCCAGCCGCCCGCTGCTGGTGCAGGTCTCGCGCTTCGACCCGTGGAAAGACCCGCTAGGCGTGATCGATGTCTATCGCGCCGTGCGGACGGAGTTCCCCGGCACGCAACTCGCGCTGATCGGCTCAATGGCCCACGACGACCCCGAAGGCATGGAGTATTACCAGCGCACCAAGGAGTACGCCGAGGACGACCCGAACATCCACCTGCTCTCCAATCTGGACGGCGTGGGCAATGTCGAGGTCAACGCCTTCCAGCAGGCGGCGTCAGTGGTGCTGCAGAAGTCGCTGCGCGAGGGATTCGGCCTGACCATCGCTGAGGGGCTGTGGAAGAGCAAGCCAGTTATCGGCGGCAATGTCGGCGGCATTCCCTTGCAGATCGAGGATGGCGTCACTGGCTATCTCGTCGAGAGCGTGGAGGAGGCCAGCTCTGCCGCGCTGGCGATCATGCGGGACCAGGCCAAGGCGCGCCACATGGGCGAGATTGGCCGCGAGGTGGTGCGCGAGAAGTTCCTGACCACGTCGCTCCTGCGCAACTACCTGCGCCTCTTCAACGATCTGATGGAGCAGGAGGCCAGCGAGTCGCAGGC
>DATBTW010000287.1:0-4823 GCA_036559055.1 Ktedonobacterales bacterium | reverse complement strand
GCGCCCAGCAGATCGGACTGGATGGCCATCAGGTTGCGGTCGCGCGTGGTGAAGTGGATGATCGTCTCCAGGTCGAGGTGGTCGCGCAGCAGCCGCGCCAGCGCCAGGCAGCTCATGCGCACGCGCGCCATCGGGCTATCGGCGATGTTGATGTAGCGCACGCCGGCCTCGCGCAGCCGCGCGGCGCCATCCATGATCTTGCGGGGATTCAACCCTTTGGGCGGGTCCAGCTCCACGCTGACGACGAAGCGCCCGGCCTCCAGGTCTTCCTCCAGATGGGTGCGCTCGGCCAGCTCCTCGGCGGGGAAGCTCTCGGCGGGCGCGGCGGCGGTGACGACAGCGGGCATGGCCCACGCGCTGGCGTGATGTGGCAGGTACGAGGCGATGGCCCCGCGCATGGCGGCGATATGCTCTGGCGTGGTGCCGCAGCAGCCGCCCACCAGTCGCACGCCCGCCGAGGTGAAGCGCTGCGCGTAGTCGGCGAAGTAGGCGGGCGTGGAGACGTAGAGGAAGCGGTTCTCCACACGGGTCGGCAGGCCAGCGTTAGGCTGGGCCGCCAGCAGCACGTCGCGCTCCGGGTCGATGTCCATCTTGCGCAGCGTCGTCGCCATCTCCTCTACGGCGTCGAGGATGCCCGCCGGGCCGACGCTACAGTTCGCGCCGATGACATCCACCCCCAGCAGCGCCAGCGCGCGCGCCGCCTCGGCGGGCGTCTCACCAGAGAGCGACTGGCCATCCTCGGCGAAGGTCATCTGCGCGACGATCGGCAGGCTGCCCACCTCGCGCGCCGCCAGCGCCGCCTGGCGCAGCTCCGTCAGACTGGAGAACGTCTCCAGGATGATGAGGTCGGCGCCGCCTTCCACCAACCCCTCGATCTGCTCGCGGAAGACGGCGCGCAGGGCGGTCAGGCGCGGCTCGTCGTCGCGCGGGGTGGGCGCGACGGGCTGGCCGCTCGGCCCGACGGCGCCCGCCACGAAGACTGATCGCCCGGCGATGTCGCGCGCCTCATAGGCCAGCTTGGCGGCGCGGCGATTGATGACGCGCACCTGATCGGCGAGGCCATAGGCGTTGAGCTTGGCGGCGTTGGCCCCGAAGGTGTTTGTCTCGATGATCTCGGCGCCCGCCAGGATATACTGGCGATGCACCTGCTGCACCAGCTCTGGCGCGGTGAGGGTCAACTCATCGAAGCAGCGTCCATGCATCAGCGAGGCGCCCGCGCGGGCATAGAGCATGGTGCCCATCGCGCCATCGCACAGGACTGGCCCCTGCCGTAGTCGTTCCAGCGCTGGTTCGCTCATGGCGTCGCCTCACTCTCCTCGTCTCGCATGGTGATGATACTGACGGTAGTGGTCGCAGCGCCGCATCGGCAGCCTGCCAGATGCGGCGCGTCCGCGCGTGGAGGCGACATGCCGCCACCCCATCGCGCGGACGCTCTCAGCCAGTATAGCCCCAGCGACGCGAGCCTGTCGAGATGCGATGACTCCGCATGCGCCTCAGCGGGATGAGGTGTGGATGGCAGCCGGGAAGGCCGCGCCTGTCTCACCTTCAGTGGCCAAGCGATGTCCTGCAGGCTCGCCTGGCATCCGCCAGGCGACCACGACCAACCAGACCATCCACACCACGTCCAGGACGTAGGCCAGCACGATGGCGTTCGAGAGTGTCTGCGAGAAGCCCTCAGCGCCAGCCACCCAGCCCTGTGCAAGATAGGCGAGACCTGAAAGTCCCATCAAGAAGGCGATTGGCCGAGGAACCCAGGCTGTGCGCAGGATTGCTACCGCGAGCAGGAGCACAGCGAGGCCCAGCGCGTAGTTTTGGTAGCTCCTCAACCCCCACTCGATCCAGCGGATGGCTTCGGCGCTCGCAAAGCGCGCCGCCTTCTCGGCGCCCGTGGCGCTCACATACGCAGCGTCGGCCTGCTTGTTGGCGACCCCGTCCACCGCCTGAAGCGCGCCGTAGAGCGCCAGCGCGGCCACCGCCAAAGCGGCGCCGAAACGACCCGCCCATTTCGCCATCTCAGCCCGAGCATCCAGTGCGTAGAACAGGGCAAGCAGCCCCGCAAGCAGGATCGCCATGGCCGCGAACTGGCCCAGGTGCACGACCGTCCAGTCGCCGGTGGCGGCGTACGCGGCGAAGATGACCGGGTGGTTATTGGCCTCCCCACCGGTGTGGATCAGGGTGATAACGATGTAGAGGAGTTGCCCCACGAGCAGCAGGGCGGCGGCCAGGCGCAGCGACGATCTGACAGTTCCGTTCTTCATGAAGGTGTTCCTCGACTGATTCACCAAACGATGTCAAAGCGCAGCAGACAAGCACACTGTAACAAGCCGTGCTCGTCTGATACGTCGGTGTGATCACTCTCGATCTCTTTGGTTCGTCTAAAATGCGCGCTCCTTTCTCCTGGTGAGCAAGCGACAGGCACGACCAAACTGCCACTGACGATAAGTGACAGTGGCCGCGACGCTACAGGCTCATCACGCAGCAATTCGAGGAGTGGTTGCTTCTCAGTATCCTCGCGCTGAGGCTCTGGCGTCCTCGCATAGTTGATCGTAGGGGGTTAACCCTCTGGGCGACCTTGCCGAGCCATCCACACGAGTGAGTGGTCGCGCCATCATATCGCGCTGCACAGGAACATCGCGTCGGTAGATGTGCCGTTCTTTGAGGGTCTGAGGAACTATGCGCTGAGCGGTACGCTCTGCGAGTGGCTGCTGGCTAGAGCGTGCGCTCCATTTCCCTCTGGGAGCGGGCTGGAGTGAGGGCTAGCCATGCTATACTGCGGGCGCGGGCGCGTTGCGCCTGGTTTGCCTGTGTCGTCGCGTTGGGGAAGGACGTACCGATGCCGCTGGAGTCTGCGACCGCGCCGCTGGATGGCATTCGCGTGGTCGACCTGAGTCGCGCGCTGAGCGGGCCGCTCTGCGCAATGCTGCTAGGCGACCTCGGCGCGGATGTCATCAAAGTGGAGGAGCCGGGGGTGGGCGACGACAGCCGTCACTGGGGGCCACCCTTCCAGCATGGCGAGAGCGCCTATTTCCTGAGCTGCAATCGCAACAAGCGCGGCATCACCCTCAATCTGAAGCGCGAGGCGGCGCGCGAGGCGCTGTGGCGGCTGATCGAGCGCGCCGATGTGCTGATCCAGAACTTCCGTCCGGGGCTGATGGAGCAGCTTGGGCTGGGCTATGAGGCAGCGCATGCGCGCAATCCGCGCCTGGTCTATTGCAGCATCTCGGCGTATGGGCAGGACGGCCCCGAGGCGCGGCGCCCTGGCTATGACATCATCATGCAGGGGACGACGGGCGCCACCAGCGTCACGGGTGATCCGGCTGGCTCGCCGTTTCGCAGCGGCCTGCCGGTCTGCGATGTGCTCTCTGGCATGACGGCGATGCAGGCGATTCTGGCGGCGCTCTTCGCCCGCGAGCGCACCGGGCGCGGCCAGCAGGTGGAGACGACGCTGCTTGGCGCGACCGTCGCGGCGCTGGGCAATTTCGCCTCCAGCTATCTCGTCTCTGGCGTGGCGCCGCAGCGCGTGGGCAACAGCCATCCGCAGATCGCGCCCTATGACCTGATCCGCACGCGCGACGGCTACATCAATATCGCCGGGGGCAACGACGACATCTTCCGACGGGTCTGCGCCGCGCTCGATCTGCCCGCGCTGGCTGACGACGCGCGCTTCGCCACGAACGCCGAGCGCGTGCGCAATCGCGGCGCGCTGCTGGCCGCGCTGGAGGAGCGCACGACCATGCTGACCACCGCCGAGCTGATGGAGATCCTGGACGCGGCCAAAGCGCCTGCCGGGCCGATTCGCGATATGGCGCAGGTGTTGAACAGTCCGCAGGCGCAGCACATCGGCCTCGTGCGCGAGCTGGCGCATCCGACGACGGGCGTGGTGCGCGTGGTGGATACGCCGCTGCATCTCTCCGAGACGCCCGCCACGCTACGCCTGGCCCCGCCAACGCTCGGCCAGCACACAGCGGACGTGCTGGCTGAGCTGGGCTACGACGCCGCGACCATCTCCGCCTGGCGCGCCGACGGCACGGCGATCTGAATGCGCCATCGCCCCTTTCGCGTGGGGCCACTCGTCGCCTATCGAAGCCTCTTCCGCGCTGCTCGATCACACGGATCGCAGCGACCCCTTATTCGGCAATAGCCGCGCCCGCGTGCTCGCTGCCGGTCGGCCGCTCCTTGCCGCCGCGCAGCGCGCTCACGAGGTCCGCGACGACCTCACCCTGGAGCAAGCCCTCGATCTGGTCCTCGCTATCGCCACGATCCACGGCAATACCTGCTACCTCGAGCCAATCCTCCAGACCGCGCTCGACGGCCTGCGACCCACGAACGATGCGGAGTCTGTGTAACGTGAGTTCTGGATCACGGCGCTGGTTGGCTGGCGGTTGAAACCGCGCCTGGGAGGCCCTGCAGGCCGCGAAGTCCGCCTGCGCGGACTGGGGAGCGGCTCATTCCCGGAACCCACGCAGGCGGGTTTGGCGGCGGTGCCAGCCACCTCCCAGGCGCGGATTCAATCGCCAGCCTGCCCAGTTGGCCAGCGCTGGGCCAGCGCGTCGAGGCGCGCTAGCTCGTCCTGGTAGATGCGACGCATGGACGGCGCGAGCAGCGGCGTCAGCAGCCGCTCGACGGCGCCGCGCAGGCCACCCTGGCCGCGCTGGCCGCGCTGGATCGTGCTGATATGGACGTGCGTGCGCTGTCCGTCATCGAGCGGCGTGAGCGTAAAGGTCGTCACGGACGAGCCGTCCGGCTCGCCCTCCACCAGCGTCCGTCCGGGGTCAGGCGCGCTGACTACGTGGCGCACGGCGCGAGTCGCGCCCGCGACGTGA
>DATBTW010000286.1:0-3941 GCA_036559055.1 Ktedonobacterales bacterium | reverse complement strand
TCCCCGACAATGAGGAGATCACCTTCGATCTAGCCCCAGGCTCCGATGCGCTGCCCGAAGACGCGCCCGTCTGGCGCAACTCGCCGCATGAGGAGATTGGGGTGGTTGAGCGGACGTTGGCCGACTCCACCACGCAGCGGGTCACAGGCCTGGTCATCCGCCGCAAATCCATCGATGACCGTCTCGTGATCGTGCCCGCCTCCGCCATCACCACGGTGGAAGATGGCGTGGCGCATGTCGAGCTGACCGACGAGGAACTCGACCACCTCCAGATCTATGAGGATGACAAGTAGGCGCGGCCCTCAACCCGGCCCTCTCCCGGAGGGCAAGGGAGCTTAGGCTTGTCATTTGGCGAGGGATTATGCGCGGGGCACGGACCTCACCCTTTGTCTCCCTCTCCCACGCAGAGAGGGAGGACCTGGCGGCAGCGGTATCGCGTGTAGCTGGCGGCGCTTCCATCGCCTCCTCACTGCTGTTTGAGTTCATCGGGCCTGGGTTTCCTCTCTCCTATGGCGGGTCACACTCCGCAAACGTCGTTCGTTATACACCGCAGAGATGATGCGCCCAGCAGACGAGATGAGCAGGAGGCGTGGCGGCTATGGCAAGCAGACGAAGGCGCGATGACGCGCTGCCTGCGCAGGAGCGTGAGGGGGCACAGCGGCTGCTGACGCGCCGGGAGTTCGTGGTGACGGCGGCAGCGACCGTGGTCGTAGCAGGCTGCGCGCCGTTCGCGGCGAGCAGCGTCGCGCCGCATCCGACGGTGAGCGGCTTCCACCTGGCGCAGCCAGCGTCGGTCAACTATGACGCTACCGTTCCGGCTGATCTGGCGGCGGCGGTCGTGGCGACGCTGGGCGGTCACGGTGGGGTCGAGGTCGCCTACACGCTCGCATCACCTGCCCCGCCGCCCGATTTCTTCCTCACCTTCGGCGCGCCGCCCAGAGGTTATTCTACCAGCGCACGCATTGGGCAGAGCGCCTGGGCGCTGGCCACGCACCCGCGTGTGCCCGTCGAAGAGGTCAGCCACGCGCATGCGCAGGGGTTGTTGAGCGGCGCAATCAACGATTGGAGCGCGGTGGGCGCGCCAAATAGCCTGCCTGCGCAGGTCTTCGCGCTGGCCGGCCTGCCCACACTGGCGGGCGGCTCGCTGGCGGCCTCCGCGCAGAAGCTGCCCACCATCAGCGCGCTGCTCGATGCCCTGCGCGCCACGCCGGGAGCGCTGGCGGCGTTGCCAGCCGACGCTTTCGACTGGTCGATCCATCATGTCGGAGTCGATGGGGTGTTTCCAGCGCAGGGGCGCGGCGATGTGGCGCATTCCTCGCTGGGCGCGCTGCCGCTGCTGCTGTGCATCTCCGATGGCCTGGCGAAGCGCGGCTGTGATCCCGCCAGGGTCGGCGCGGCGGCGCATGCGGCGCTGGCGGGCGCGGCGCCCACGCTCGATCTCATCGCGGTGGGCGACATCATGTTGGGGCGCGGCGTGCTGAACCAGATGGTCGCGCGCAACGACTTCCGGTTCCCCTATCGCGCCATTCACGATGAGCTGGCGCAGGGCGACCTGCGTGTGGCTAACCTGGAGTGCATGGTGACTGACCTCGTCGCGCCGCCCTCCGATCCCTCCACCTTCACCTTCATCTGCCCCTCGCAGGGCATCGATGGGCTGACCTACGCGGGCTTCGACATCGTGACGCTGGCCAACAATCACGCTAATGGCGAGGGGCAGACGGTGTTCGCCGATCAGCGCCGCCTGCTGACCAATGCAGGCATCCTGCACTGCGGCGGCGGCGAATCGCTGGCGGAGGCCACGACGCCCGCCATCAAGGCGGTAAAGGGCATGCGCGTCGCGATTCTCAGCTACGACAACATCATGCCGCAAGGGCCATTCGCCACCGAGTCCTCGTGGGGGCTGGCGCCCATCAACGTGGACACGCTGCCAGCCGATCTGGCGGCGGCGCGGCGGCAGGCCGACCTGGTCATCCCCTATTTCCACTGGGGCATCGAGTATACCAAGGATCCCACCACCTACCAGCAAGGCGTAGCGCGGGCAGCGATTGACGCGGGCGCTGATATGGTGCTGGGCAATCATCCCCACTGGACGCAGGCCATCGAGCGCTACAATGGCAAGCTGATCATCTATTCGATGGGCAATTTCGTCTTCGATCAGGACTGGTCAGAAGAGACCCTGGAGGGGATGCTGCTGCATCTCTACTGGCGCGCGGGCAGGCTGGTGAGCGTGCGCTTCCGCCCGACCAAGGACCACAACCGGTCGCAGCCCGCCGTCATGTCGCCCGCCGAGGCGGTCGGCGACCTCGAACGCATGTGGTCGGGGACGGATATGCTGGCCGCCGGGCTGCACGGCGCAGGCTAGCGTCAGGATGAACAGCAATGCTGGAATATCGTCCCGTCACGCGCGAGCGGCTGCCCGATCTGGAGCGCTTCTCGGAGCGGCACGGCAAGTTCCGCTACTGTTCGTGCATGCGCTGGCGCATGACCAGCGCGGACTATAGTCGCTCGACCAAAGAGGATCGCGTGGCAGCGCTGGATGCGCGTGTCGAGGCCGACATCCCCGTGGGCATGCTGGCCTATCGCGATGGCGAGCCGGTCGGCTGGGTCGGCGTGGCCCCGCGCGAGACGTTGGGCGCGCTGGAACGCTACAAGGCGTTGGCGCGCATCGACGCGGCGCCTGTCTGGGCCGTCACCTGCTTCTTCCTCGACCGCAGCGTGCGGCGGCAGGGCGTCACACTGGGGCTGCTGCGAGCCGCCGTCGCCTACGCCAGCTCGCAGGGCGCCACAGTGATTGAGGGTTATCCTGTCGAGCCTGGCCCGCGCCTCTATACCTACATGGGCGCGCCCGCGATCTTCCTCCAGGCGGGTTTCGTGGACGTCACCCCATCTGGTCGCGAGCGCCGCGTGATGCGCTTCACCGTAACGTGATGAAGCGGTCGGTGTGGTCGTATGTACCATAAGCGAACGTTCGAGCGTCAGGCAGGAGGGCGAGCCATGCGGCAGGGCGATTTGCAGACCCGCGAACTCGGCGACGACTCCCGCGAGCATCCCGCTCCGCCGGAGCCATCCGCGCCGCCGACGAATTGGCGTACTGGCGCGTCCGCGATCATCGCAGCGCTGGCGGTGGTGGCGCTGATCGCCGCTGTCTTCGTCGCCATCTCCGCTGCTCCCCGACCAGCGCCAGGCGTCAACCATGCGCCCGCCTCAGATACGCCTATGGCGACGACGCAGCCGACGCAGACGCTTTCGCAGGGCGCGGGGCTGCCGGAGGGCGTGGAGGTCATCACCTTCACTCTGACGGGCGCCGACGAGGGCTGGGGAACCGGCGGCGTCATTACGAACCCTGTGACTGGACTACCAGATCGCGGCATGATCCTACGGTACGCGGGCGGCTCCTGGAATCAGGTTGGTCCCTCGCTGCCCGGCGTGTACCTCGGCGGGCTTGACATGATCTCGCCGACAGAAGGCTGGGCCTATGGTGGCGACGGAAGTGGCCACAGTCTGCTGCTGCGCATCAGCAACGGTGGATGGCAGCAGGAGCCAATGCCTGCGATCGATCCGCAGGGCGCGCCCGCTATCATGGCGATGCGCACAGCAAACGAGGGCTGGATGGCGATGGCGAATCCGAAGGGCGAGCAGGGTGGCGCAAACACGTCGCTGCTGCACTACGCAAACGGCGCGTGGTCGCTGATCTCCAACACGCCGCACTACATCACTGGCATTGCGCCGGTCGCCGACGGCGAGGCCTGGGTGATCGGCTGGAACGCGGATGAAACCAGCTCGCTCGTCCATGTGCAGGGCGGTGTGGCCTCAATGGAACTGATCAGCCCAGGTTACAGTTCATTCGACCGCCTGCGCATGTTCGCGCCGAACGATATTTGGATCGAGGGGGCTATGCACGCCGCCTCGAATGCCGAAATTGACGACGTTCCGCTGAACTA
>DATBTW010000285.1:0-2817 GCA_036559055.1 Ktedonobacterales bacterium | reverse complement strand
TATAGCGCCCAATCTGACGGCGCGCAACTTTCGCAGGCTGGCGGGAGCGGGCGGGCTCTCAGCCTTGAAAGGCCGGATCACGCGACGGCGGCCATAAATGGCCTGAGATGGCGCCCGCCTGCGGCGGCGCAGGGAGGGCATTCATGCCCCATCGTGCCGTGCGCCGGCCATTGATGGCCGCGACGCCCAACAACCACCCCACTCGCCTATCGCAGGTTGATCCATGCGGTCTTGATCTGCGTGTAGCCGTCGAGGACGGCGTGGCCCATCTCGCGGCCATAGCCACTCTGGCGATAGCCGCCGAAGGGTGCGGCGGCGTCGAACTGGTTATAGGTGTTCACCCACACCACGCCCGACTTTAGCAGCGAGACCATCTTGTGCGCCTTCTTGATGTCGCTGGTCCAGACGCCTGCCGCCAGGCCGTAGATGGAGCGGTTGGCGCGCGCCGCTACCTCCTCGATCTCCTCGAAGGGCAGCGCCACCACGACCGGGCCGAAAATCTCCTCGCGCGCCACCGTCATCTCGTCCGTGACCTGATCGAGCACCGTCGGGCGCAGGAAGAAGCCATCGGCCAGATCGCCGCCGACCCGCTCGCCGCCCGCGCGCGCCGTCGCGCCCTCGCGCTTGCCCGTCTCGATGTAGCCGGAGACACGGTCGAGCTGCTCCTGCGTGATGACCGGCCCCATCTCGGTCGCGGCGTCGGCGCCATCGCCCACCTTCATCGCTGCTGCCGCCTCGGCCATCTGGCTGACCGTCTCGTCATAGATGCTCTTGTGGACGAAGAGGCGGCTGCCCGCCGTGCAGATCTGGCCGGAGTTGAAGTAGATAGCGGTCAGCGCTCCACGCACCGCCCACTTCAGGTCGGCGTCCGGGAAGATGATATTGGGCGACTTGCCACCCAGCTCCAGCGTGATCTTCTTCAGGTTGCCCGCGCTGGCCTGCAAAATCTTCTTGCCCACCTCGGTCGAGCCGGTGAAGGCGATCTTGTCCACGTCCAGATGCGCCGCCAGCGCCGCGCCCGCCGTGTGGCCGTAGCCCGGCACGATATTCACCACGCCGTCGGGGAAGCCCGCCTCGCACATCAGCTCGCCGATGCGTAGCGCCGTCAGCGGCGTCTGCTCGGCAGGCTTCAGGATGACCGTATTGCCAGCCGCCAGCGCGGGAGCCATCTTCCACGCCGCCATCTGCATCGGGAAGTTCCACGGGATGATCTGGCCAACCACGCCCAGCGGCTCACGCAGGGTGTAGGTCAGCATATTCGGGATCGAGACGGGGATCGTCTCGCCCTCGATCTTAGTCGCCCAGCCCGCGAAATAGCGGAAATGGTCGGCGGTCAGCGGTACATCGCTGGCTTTGGAGTACTTGATCGGCTTGCCGTTGTCGAGTGTCTCCAGCAGCGCCAGCTCATCGGCGTGCTCCTCGATCAGCTCGGCCACGCGCCACAGCAGGCGACCCCGCTGCGAGGGCGTCATCTTGGGCCACGGCCCGCTCTCGAAGGCTTTGCGTGCCGCCACCACCGCGCGGTTGATGTCCGCAGCGTCGCCCTCGGCGACCTGCGCAAGCGTCTTGCCCGTCGCTGGATTGAGTGTCTCGAAGGTCTTGCCGCTGGCCGCCGCAATCCATTGCCCGCCGATCAGCATCTTGATCGGCTGCTGGCGCAGGAACGCGCTCTCTTTCGTCTCACTCGCGCTGGTCGTCATCGCTCTTCTCCTATTTCTGGCTGCGGCCATCAATGGCCGACGCACGGCGCAAAGGGGCATAAATGCCCCATCCGCGCGCCGTAGCGTCCGCGCCGCGCCTGGACCTTCAGGCCCAACCCCTCCGTGCTCCGGCCTTTTAAGGCCGAGAGCTTGGATGGAGCGCTCGCCGCAGCATGAAGCGCTGAATCTTGCCCGTCGCCGTCTTGGGCAGCTCTGTGACGAACTCCGTCCACTGCGGCGCCTTGTAGGGCGCGAGCTGAGTCTTCACGGCATCGGTGATCTCCTGCGCCAGCGCATCGGATGGCTCGTAGCCCTGCTGCAGCACCACATAGGCTTTCGGCCTGATGAGATCGTTGGCGTCGGGCGCGCCGATCAGCGCGCACTCCAGCACAGCCGGATGCGCGATCATCACGCCTTCCACCTCGGCGGGCGAGACCCAGCGTCCGCCCACGCGCAGCATGTCGTCGGCGCGTCCGGCGTACCAGAAGTAGCCGTCTTCATCCTGAAAGTACGTGTCGCCGGTCGAGATCCAGCGGCCCTGGATGACGTCTCTGGTCTTGTCGTGCTTGTTCCAGTAGTAGGCCGTCGTGCTCTCGCCGCTGATGTGCAGCGTTCCCATCTCGCCCTGCGGCGTCGGCTGGCCGTTCTCATCCTCGATGCGCGCCTCGTAGCCTGGCACGAGCTTGCCCGTGCTGCCAGGGCGGATGTCGCCGGGGCGATTGCTGATGAAGATGTGCAGAATCTCTGTGCTGCCGATGCCATCCAGGATGTCCACATGAAAGGTGTCTTGCCAGCGTCGCAGGATGTCGGCGGGCAGCGCCTCGCCCGCCGAGACGCATGCGCGCACCGAGGAGAAGTCGAAGCGCCTGGCGGCGTCGGGCAGCGCCAGCATGGCAGCGTAGACCGTCGGCACGGCGAAGAAGAGCGTGGGCCGCGTCTGCTGCACCACGTTGAAGAGGTCTTCGGGCGCGGGCCGTCCGGAGTGGTGAACCGCGCTGGCCCCCACGCCGAAGGGAAAGTAGAGGCCGTTGCCCAGGCCATAGGCAAAGAAGAGCTTGGACGACGAGAAGGCGATGTCGTTCTCGTTGATGCCCAGAATCGGCTTGGCGTAATACTC
>DATBTW010000284.1:0-1553 GCA_036559055.1 Ktedonobacterales bacterium | reverse complement strand
TCGCCACGCTGCCGCTCTCGGTCGCGGTGGGCGGCTTCGCCACGGCGCGCTACGGCGCCTCGCCGGTCATCCTCGGCGGCGCGGCCATCATGCTGGGCGCGATGGTGATCGCCTTCGCCAGCCGCGAGATTCGCGGGATGTAGCGCTTGGTCGGCGATTGTAATCGCGGCTGGGAGGCAGTTGCGCCGCCGCGAAGCGCGGCTACGCCTGCCGCCTGCGCGGACTGGGAAACTCTACCGCCAGCTCCAGACATATGCTATACTGGTGCTACTTGCTGAAACATTTGTTCCCTCGCAATTGGCGGCCATTCACGGGAGGCGGCGACCATGCCCAGAGCGCGCAAGCGCCAGATCAGCGGCCCTCTCAGCCTAACCCTGGAGGAGGCGCGCGGCGTGGCGCTGGCGGCGCAGGGCCTCGACTCCGCACAGGCGGACAGTATGCTGCCCGGAGCCGCGACGACCGCCGTTGACCTGAGCGCGATGATCGAGCGGCTGGGCGTGGTGCAGATCGACACCATCAGCGTGGTGGCGCGCACGCAATACCTCGTGCTGTGGAGCCGGCTAGGCGCCTATCGCCAGGCGCTGCTGGATGAGGCGCTCTATCCCCGACGCGACATCTTCGAATACTGGAGCCACGCCGCCAGCATCGTCCCGATGAGCGACTACCCATTCTATCGCGCCGATATGCTGCGCTCGGCCAAGGCGCGGCTATGGGATTCGCTGCGCATCTGGATGGAGGAGCATCCTGAGGCCATCCAGCGCACCGTGGAGGCGATACGCGACCGTGGGCCGCTGGCCAGCGCCGACTTCGAGAATCCCACTGATGCGCGGCGCATGGAGCGCTGGGAGTGGTACGGCCCGAAGGAGAGTCGCCGCGCCCTCGACACCCTCTGGACGCTCGGCGATCTGATGATCCACAGCCGTCGCGCTGGACAGAAGCGCTACGATCTGCGCGAGCGCGTGCTGGCAGAGGCGTTTGGCGAGGCGGCGCTGGATGATAGCGCGCTGCCCACGCCGCGCGAGCGCCTCGATCACCTGACCCGCCGCACGGTCAACGCGCTGGGCATCCTGACCCCCTCGTGGCTGTTCGACTACTTCCGCCTGACCACCTGGTCGTGGGACTATTTCAAGCCCGACGCCAACGATACGCAGACCCATCCCAATGCGACGGGGCGCAGCTCGAAGGCGCGCGCCCACTCCCTGCTCGCCGCGATGGCGGATGATGGTCTGCTGATCCCCGCGACGGTGGAGGGGCTGGCCGAGCCGGCTTATCTCGCACCCGAACGGCTGCCCGATCTGGAGCGGCTGCGCGCCGGAGCAGCCCCCACGCGCACGACGCTGCTCTCGCCATTCGATAGCCTGATCTGGGATCGCGCCCGCGCTCGCGCCTTGTTCGGCTACGAAGTTTGCTTCGAGGCGTATGTCGTGCCGGAAAAGCGGCGCTACGGCTACTACTGCCTGGCCATCCTGCATCGCGGCAAGCTGGTCGGGCGGCTCGACCCCAAATTCGAGCGCAAGGAGCGGCGGCTGATCGTGCGCGCGCTGCATCTGGAG
>DATBTW010000283.1:0-2411 GCA_036559055.1 Ktedonobacterales bacterium | reverse complement strand
GCCTGCGCCGGGAGAGCCGACGGAGGGCTGGGAAACGAACAGCGAGTTCTCGCATGCGGCGGTGGACACGCTGAACAACACGCTGCTGCCCGCGATGAAAGATGTCGGCGACCGCTTCGGCGCGGGCGAGCTGATTCTGCCATTCGTCTTGCAATCGGCGGAGGTGATGAAGCGCTCGGTGGCGCATCTGGAGCGCTACCTGGAGCGCGCCGAGGGCTACACCAAGGGCCGCGTGGTGCTGGCGACCGTCTTTGGCGATGTGCACGACATCGGCAAGAACCTCGTCAATACCATCCTCTCCAACAACGGCTACACGGTCTATGATCTTGGTAAGCAGACGCCAATCAACACGATCATCGACAAGGCCATCGAGGTCAACGCCGATGCGATTGGGCTTTCGGCGCTGCTGGTGAGCACGTCAAAGCAGATGCCGCTGTGCGTGCAGGAGCTGGAGCGCCGTGGGCTGAAGATCCCCGTCATTATCGGTGGCGCCGCCATCAACCGCGCCTACGGCTACCGTGTGCTCTTTGGCGGCGACGAGACAGCTACCGAGAGCTACGCGCCGGGCGTCTTCTACGCGCGCGATGCCTTCGAGGGGCTGGATCTGATGGATCAGCTCACCGATGAGGAGAAGCGCACTACGCTGGTCACGAAGGTCAATGCGGAGGCGCTGGCGGCGCGCGAGCGGCAGGCCGAACGTGAGCGCAAGGCGCAGGAGCGCGGGCCACGCATCGCCGAGCGCCCGCAGATTCCCGCCGCGCCCGATGTGCAGCCGCCATTCTGGGGCGCGCGCGTGCTGGATCGCGTGGCGGTGGAGGATGTGGCGGCCTATCTCGACCGCAACGCGCTCTTCCGTGGTCGCTGGGGCGGTGTGGCGCATGGCGCGGAGTATGAGCGGCTGGTACGCGAGGAGTTCGAGCCTCGGCTGGAGCGCATGCTGCGCCAGGCGCGGCAGCGGGGCTGGCTGCATCCGCGCGCGGTCTACGGCTACTTCCCGGCGCGCATGGAGGGCGACGATCTGCTGATTCTCGATCAGGAGCGGCGGTCGGAGGTGATCGAGCGCTTCACGTTCCCGCGCCAGGGCGAGGGCGAGCGGCTCTGCCTGGCCGACTACTACGCGACGGATGGCGAGCGCGCGGCGGTCGTACCGCTTCAGGTGGTGACGATGGGTGGCCGCGCCTCGGAGGAGACCGAGCGCATGCAGGCGGCGAGCGACTACACCGAAGCCTATTTCCTGCATGGGCTGAGCGTGCAGATGGCTGAGGCGATGGCGGATTACGCCAACGAACGTATCCGCAGCGAGCTGAGCCTGCCGGAGGGCGGCGCGCGGCGCTATAGCTGGGGCTACGCCGCCATTCCGGAGCTGGCCGACCATGAGCGCGTCTTCAGCCTGCTGGGTGTTCCGGAAGCGATTGGCGTGACGCTCACCGAGTCATATCAGTTGATGCCGGAGCAATCCACCGCCGCGATCATCGTCCCTAATCCCGCCGCTGTCTATTTCGCCGTGCGCGAGTAGGGCGCGAGTAGGGCGCGGCCCTCAGCAGGTGTGCTCTCGGCCTTGAAAGGCCGGAGCACGCCGACGCGGCTTGAAAGCCGTGCGACGGCCAGTGAGGGCCGCGACTCGATTTCCAACGCTGCGCACGCCGCCGCCCTGTTGGTCTGTGCGCGTGGCGGCTGCGCGTGGTACAGTTTTCGTAGCTATGGCAGTCGGTGTGCGCAGTTCGCTGGCGCTCGCTGCGCGATGTAGCCAGCCCGCTGGGTTGAGATCACCAGCACAGGTCAAAGGAGACGCTCACGATGGATCTGAAGGGTGCGCAGATTACGTGGTATGGGCATGCGACGTATGTGGTGCGCACGCCGGGCGGCAAGCGCATCATGCTTGATCCGTGGATTCAGGGGAACCCGGCCTGCCCGGAGAACCTGAAGACGGTTGGCAAGCTCGACGACATCCTTATCACCCACGGCCACTTCGATCACATCGGCGACGCGGTCTCCACGGCCGCCAGCGCGCAGCCCCAGCACGTGCTCGCCATCCCGGAGACGGCGGGCTGGCTGGAGAGCAAGGGCGTCGCCAATCTGGTTGGCTTCAATAAGGGCGGCACATTCGATCTGGGTGGCGTCAAGGTGACGATGACGCACGCTGACCATAGCTGCGGCATCAACGATGGCGACATGGTGATCTATGGGGGTGAGGCGGTCGGTTACGTCATCACCTGTGAGAATGGCTTCAAGATCTACGCCGCTGGCGACACGAATGTCTTCAGCGACATGGCGATCATCGGCGATCTCTACCAGCCCGACCTCGCCATCCTGCCCATCGGCGACTTCTATACGATGGGGCCGCGCGAGGCCGCCTACGCCATGAAGCTGCTCAAGGTTCCGGCCATTATGCCGATCCACTACGCCACCTT
>DATBTW010000282.1:0-9231 GCA_036559055.1 Ktedonobacterales bacterium | reverse complement strand
CCACGCGGCGCGCGGATGAGCGAGAGAAGCCTCGTGGCGCCACGAGGAACGACCAGTTGAGTGAGGAGCGTTCATGGCCAATGAGATCAAGGTAAGCGTCCAGTCGCGCGAGGCGCTGGGCCGCCACGCGAAGAAGCTACGCGCGCAGGGGCTGATCCCTGCCAACATCAGCGGTGGTGGCAAGCCGTCCACCGCCATCCAGCTCGACCCACACGAGTTGCACGACATCCTCAAGGCGCACGGCACGCCGATCCTGCGCATCACCGTGGAGCCCGGCGGCGATACCGATACCGCGCTGCTGGCGCGCGTCGAGCGCGACGCGGTGAGCGCCGCTGTGCTGCATGTCGATTTCCGGCGTGTCGTGCTAACCCAGCCGATCAAGGCGCGCGTACCTTTGCATACCGTGGGAGACGCGCCCGCCGTCAAGCTCTATAATGGAGTCCTGCTGCACATCCTGGAGAGTGTCGAGGTCGAGGCGTTGCCGCGCAACCTGCCAGAGGCGGTGACCATCGACATCAGCAGCATGACAGAGCTGAACTCGACCCTGACCGCCAAAGACATCAAGGCGCCCTCGAATGTGCAGTTGCACATCGATCCCGACGAGCCGGTCATCACGATCAAGGCGCCGCGCGTCGAGACGGCGGAGGAAGTGGCGACCGAGGCAGGCGAGCAGGAGCCTCTGACGGCGGCGGAGGCCGAGCAGGCCACCACGCATGCGGAGGCGTCCGCGAGCGCTGCGGAGTCGTCTGACAAGGGCGAGTAGCGTAGCGAGCGATTGAAACCGCGCCTGGGAGGATCCTGCGGATGGCCCCCTGGGCGCGGTGTGGTTCGCCAGCCAGCGCTCGCCCGCTCCAATCGATCATACAAGCGCGCGATCAGGCCCGCGACGAGGGCGCAGAAGGCTGGTGAGATGGTTTCGGTCGTGTACATGGCGCTGGGCGGGCTGGGCGCGCTGGCGCTGGGGTTGCTGGCGGGCGCGCTGGTGAATGCGCTCGCCGACCGCGTGGTCGGGGTGGATGAGCCAGTCTGGAGCGCCAGCCAGTGTCGTAAGTGTCTCGCGCCGCTATCTCCCGCCGCGCCGCTCGCGCTGGGCGAGCTGGTCAATCGCCGTGTCTGCGCCGCCTGCGGGCAGCCCGCCTCGCTGCGCCGCCCGCTCACTCAGGTGGCGCTGGCGCTCTGGCTGCCAGCAGCGCTCTGGCGCGCCTACGCGACGCCCGCGCTTGGCGGCCTGCCCCCGTGGGCGCTCTGGCTGCTGGCGGCGCTGGCGGGCGTTGCGCTGACCTTCATCTTCGTCGTCGATCTGGAGCATCGGCTCATCTTCGACCTCTCGGTCTTCGCGCCGCTGGTGGTCACGCTGGCAGCAGCGGGCGTCTTCGACCGCAGCCGCCTGATCCCGCTGCTGCTGGCCACCGCGCTGAGCGGGCTGATCTTCCTGCTCTTCTACGGGCTGGGCTGGCTGCTCTATCGCCAGGAGGCGCTGGGGTTCGGCGATGTGAAGCTGGCGCTGCTGATCGGCGCGCTGGTCGGCTGGCCAGGCCTCCTCACGGCGCTCTTCGCCACGGCCATCATCGCCGCCATCCTGAGTCTGCTGCTGCTGGCCAGCGGCTCCGTCGAGCGGCGCGCCTTCATCCCCTTTGGCGTCTTCATAGCGCTTGGCGCGACCATCGCGCTGTTCGCCGCGCCCCTGCCATGGTAGGGCGCCGGGCAATCATATCGCATCGTGACAAAAGATATATCGAATACTCTTGTCATGCTCAGCGCCCTCGTCGTATTATTTGTCCAGACAGTTAATTCCTGTCACCCTCACCTGACACCGCTGTCGCGGCTGAGGAAAGCGCATCGTCCTCGCGCACCAGCCACGCGACTTCGCCAATTGCAGACGGAGCCGTTCAGCACATCTGTTCTGGAAGCCCTGGGAACACTGTGGCGTCGGCGCGCGTCGGCGTCCACACGCTACGAGAGATACGGGAGACATTCGCATGGCGCGCAAGCCAGCCCCGCCAGGAAGTGACCGCCGTCAGCAGATTCTGGAAGCGGCGCTCGACCTCTTTGCGGAGCAGGGACTCGCAGGCGCGACGTCCAAAGACATCGCAGAGCGGGCCGAGGTCACTCACGGCCTGATCTACTTCTATTTCAAGACCAAAGAGGAGCTGTACAAGGCCGCGTTCGAGTATGCGCTGAAGCGCGCGCTCGAGCAGCTCGACCTGGCCGCCATCGCCCAGAGTGACGAGCCGCCAGAAGAGGCGCTGACCCCGCTGCTGACGCGCTTCCTCGATACGCTGCACTCGCCGACCTTGCTGAGCATCAGCCGAATGATGATGCACACCATGGCGCATCACGATTGGCGCGATGGCCCGCTGTACGACTGCAAGCTGCGCATGCGCGACACGGTCAGCCTGATCGTCTCCGAGGTGCGCGACTACCTCGACCGCCAGGTGGCGCTCGGGCGGCTGCGGCCCATCAATACGCAGGTCGTGGCGATGTTCCTGGTGGGCGGCGTGGCGTCCAGCCTGCGCTGGTCGCACGGCGACACGCACGCCAGCGACCAGGCGAGCGATAACCCACAGGTGACCGCCGCCGCCATCACCGACACGCTGATGCGTGGCCTGCGTATTGACGGTGAGGAGTCAGCCAGCACGCTTGCCGCTGTGGTCGTCACGACCCCTGGCGCCGCGCCGCCGGATCAGCCGGACCAGCCGGACACAACGCGGGCAGCGCCAGCCCTGGTAGCGACGCTCGCCGACGCCTCGTCCACCGCCTGACGCCCGCGATGTCCTGATTCCCGTGACGCTTCAGACGCTCAAGCCTCATCCAGAACACCTCGAATGCGGCTCAGCCGCCTCACCAGCATATTCCGTCCATGAAAGGACCGAGTACACCAGTGGAAGCCAATTCGCCCACGGTCAGGGCGACTGAGACTCCGGCGGTTCATCCGAAGCTCGCAGGCGCGTCACTCGCCGGCGTGCTCTCCGCCCTGATGATTACCCTTCTGCTCTCCGCGCTCGACCAGACCATCGTCGGCACGGCGCTGCCGACCATCGTCGCCGACCTCAACGGCGTCAACAACTATACCTGGGTCATTACCGCCTATCTGCTCACCTCGACGACTGTCATCCCGATGGTCTCGAAACTCTCCGACCAGTTTGGCCGCAAGTGGTTCCTCCTGACGGCAGTGGTGATCTTCCTGATAGGCTCAGCGCTCTCGGGCGCCTCGCAGACCATGACCCAGTTGATCGCCTTCCGCGCGTTGCAGGGCGTCGGCGGCGGCATGCTCGCGTCGCTGGTCTTCACACTGATCGGCGACATCTTCACGCCCGCCGAGCGCGCCAAGTGGCAGGGCCTCTTCTCCGGCGTCTTTGGGCTGGCCAGCGTCGTCGGCCCGACGGCCGGCGGCTGGATCACCGACAATTCCTCGTGGCGCTGGGTGTTCTACGTCAATGTGCCGTTCGGCATCCTGGCGCTATTCCTGCTGTTCTTCCTGCTGCCCGCCAATATCTCGATCCGCACGGCGACCGGCAAGAACGCCTTCCGGCGCATCGACTGGATCGGCGCGTTCACCTCGGCGGCGGCCACTATCCTGCTGCTGCTGGGCCTCACTTGGGGCGGCGTGACCTATCCGTGGGCGTCGTGGCAGGTGATCGGGGCGCTGATCGGCGCGGTTGTGCTCTACGGCGCGTTCATCATCACCGAGACGAAGGTTTCTGACCCGATTCTGCCGCTCGATCTGTTCAAGAACCAGATCTTCAGCGCCAGCGCGCTGCTCTCGCTGACGATCGGCCTGTTGCTTTTCGCCGTGGTCATCTACCTGCCGATCTATCTGCAAGGTGTGCTGAGGGTGAAGGCGACCAACTCAGGTCTGATCATCACGCCGCTGGTCGTGGCGATGGCCATCGCCGCTGGGTTGATCGGCTTCCTGATCTCGAAGGTGGGCCGCTACCAGTTCGTGGCCATCACCGGCTCGCTGGTGCTGGCGGTTGGCGTGTATCTGCTCTCGACGATGGGTGTCTCGACGACTGAGCGCACGGTGATCATCTTCATGATCGTGCTGGGCATCGGTCTGGGCCTGCTGCAGCCAGTGCTGACGTTGGCCGTGCAGAATGCCATCCCACGCTCGCGGCTGGGCGCTGGCACAGGCGCGGTAACGTACCTGCGCACGCTCGGCTCGACGCTGGGCACCGCCATCGTCGGCTCGATCGTCATCAATGCCTCGGAGGGCTATCTGAACCCGCGCCTCGGCGCCATCCAGGGCGCCAACCAGATGATGGATGGCCTGCGCACAGCCACTGGCACGCTGACGAACTCGCAGGCGTTGCAGCCGCTGCTGACCAATCCGAGTCTGCGCGATCAGGCGCTGACGCAAGCGCAGCAAGTCGCGACGGCGCAGGCGACCAAGGTGGCGGTGGCGCAGGCGACCGCACAGGTGCCGCCCTCGACCCCGCACTATACCGATGTGATCGCCGCGATCACCGCCAAGGTGACGGCGGCCGTACACGCGACCGTGCCGGATCAGGTGGCCTCGATCTACAATCAGGTGCTCAGCCTGGGCCGCGAGGCGCTGGCGCAGGGCATCCATACCGCCTTCCTGGCGGCGCTGATCGTGGCGGGGCTGGTGTTCATCATCACGCTCTTCCTGAAGGATGTGCCGCTGATTGGCTCGACGCGCGCCAGCCTGGTGGAGAACGCCGAAGCAGCCTTCGCCCTCGAAGCCGATGGCGCGGGCGAGGCGGTGGCGCCGGCGGTGGGCGCGACCCCGGCGACGGGCGCTCCCGCTATCGGGATAGAAGGTGTCTAGCTGCGGCTGGCCGACCACATCCCTTGTCCCCTTCTCCATGCCGTGGAGAGGGGGATTCTTTTTGGGGGGATGACGCGCGGGTCGCGCGGGGCAAGGAAAATCGCCGTTGTGGGCGCGTGGCGCCAACGGGTATGGCGAAGCAGCTCCCCTCTCCCGCACAGCGGGGGAGGGGTTGGGGGTGGGGCCGCGCGCTAGCGGCTGGCGGCGAGGGCGGCGTCGCCCATCAATTCCTGGATCTCACGCAGGCGGCGCTCGGCCTGCTCGACATTTTCGAGCGCCTGCGCCAGGATGCGCTCCTGTAGCGTCGGGAAGATCCGCTCGATGGCAGGATCAAAGCGGTGATCGAGCAGTTCCAGCGCGCGTGCGAGCCGGTCAGCTTCGTTCATCACGCGGGTCATCGGCATGGCGCCACACCCTCTTTTGCACTCTTCGTGTTCAATGCGCGGTTACCCATCGCTGCGAACCCTGCCTGCGCCGACGCAGCGGCGGCCAGTATGATGCTCGCGGCCATCTATGTATACGAGAGACGGTATCCAGCTCTCACATCGCACGCCGTTCGTCTTATGACCGATCGTGGCGCTTCACGGCAAGTCGCATGCCGAGACGCCAGAGAACCGTCGCTTGCGCGACGCAATTGGCGCGCACAGGTGACCACGGCAGAGTGTAGCATCGGATGGCGCGCTCGGCAACCACGGGCGCGCCAGATGCGAAAAATCGCTGGATTGGCTTGACACGGGCCGCAGCGCGCACATACAATCGCTTGAGGCGCTGCTGTTGGCGTCGTTCTGTCGTGGCTGTACGACAGGCTCAGTCGCGGCGAGCAGGTTGAGCGAGAGAGAGCATGGTCAGAGCAGATAGCAAGCCGGATTCCGACCGCCCACATTACTATTCCCAATACTGGATCGACGTGGCGATGGGCAAGCCCGCTGCGGCGGCGGTCACTGCGCCCGCTGCAGCCGACCTCGAGGATGAAGAGGATGACGAAATGGCGTTCGCGGCGCCCAAAGTGGAGCCGCAGCCCAAGGCCAGCAAGCCAGCCGAGAAGAAGCCCGACGCTGGCCGCCAGCCGCTGACATCCTTCGCTGATCTGGCGAACATCGAGGAGCTGATGCGCAGCTCCGCCGAGATGGATGATACCGTCACGCCCGACATCACCGCAGGCATCGGGGAGCATCTACCGCCGAGCGTGCCGGGCCTCGATTACGATGTCGAAACCGACTCCGCCGCCAATGAGCCAGAGACGGCGACAGCCAGCCAGGACGAAAACTTCTACGACTACGACGAGGAAGAGGACGAGGAGGACGAGGACTGGGGCGCCTCGCGTCGCAAGAAGCCTGGCAAGAACAAGCGCCACGAGCCACATCGCGACTACTAACCGCTGATCGCGGCGCCATCACAATGGCCCCGGCTCCCGTGTGGAGCAGGGGCCATTGTGATGGCGCCACGCCTCTGCCCCGGCCCCTGCTTTGCGGGAGAATGGCCAGGCGCGCCGTTTCATGGGGAGCCAGGCGTCAGAGCTGGATGGGCTGCATCTCGATGGCGTGGCCCGGCAGGGTGGCGTCGGCGCGCCCCGCGGGTAGCTCGATGCAGGCGAGCGCGCCCGGCGCGAGCGGGCCGATGGTCCACGGACGCAGGCGACGCCCGACGCGCTTCACCCGCTGCTCGGCGTCGATGAAGATGGCATCGATGGGGAAGCGCATGAAGAACATATGGATGCTGCTGGTGGGCGCCAGCACCAGCCCCGCGCCCGCTGGCAGCTCCCGGCGCCACTGCAATCCCAGGAAGCGCGACACGAACGTCTCCGCCAGCTCGGCGCGCTCCGCCAGGGTTTCTCCGGTTGTCGCATTCACGATCCGCACGTAGCGCATGGCTCTGGCATCCTCCCCTTCCATCGCGTGGTCGCACTGATTGAGACGCGCGACCCAGCCTATCGCAACACCCCCCACTCGCAAAAATAGCGTCAAGCGCGTCCCGCTCGCTATGATGCTGGTAGCCGCCTCACCTGATGCTGTCATGATGATGTCCTGATGATGAAAGGATGCGCCGTGGCTCGGTGGACTCGCGCCATTCGCGCGCTGCCGTTTCGCGGTGGGCGCGTGCTCGATCTCGGCTGCGCGTTTGGCTTCGCGACGCGGCGCCTGAAGCGCGCTGGCCACGACGCCATCGGCGTAGACGCCTCACCCGGCTATATCGCTCGCGCTCGTCGCGCCGATCCGCGCGGCGACTATCGGCTGGCCGATGCAACGGCGACCGGGCTGCCCGCCGCATCCTGCGATGGCGTGCTCTTCCTCGATGTGCTGGAGCATCTGGCCGATGAGCGCGGCGCGCTGGACGAGATCGCCCGCACGCTGCGGCCAGGCGGCGCGCTGGCGCTGAGCGTGCCACACCGGGGCGCGCTGTGGCGGCTCGACTCGCTCAACCTGTACGCCGCGCTCGTGCGCGCCACCCGCCACGGCCTCTTCCCGCCAGAGATCGCCGCGACGGGAGTCCACCGCCATTACTCGCTGGGCCAGATACGCTCGCTGCTGGGCGACCGCTTCGAGATTCGCCGGGTCGCGCGGACGGGGCTGGGCGTCGCTGAGCTGGTCAACCTGCCGCTGCTCGTTCTCTTGCGCTGGGTCATCCAGTGGGATACCCTTTACCAGATAGTCGCCTTCGCATATTATGCCGTCTATCTCGCCGAGGACATCATCCCGCTTGGCCCGCTCGGATACCATCTGTTCGTGCTGGCGATTCGGCGCGATGACAGCGCGCAGAGCGCCGATCCAGCGGACCGCCCGGCGGTTCGAGCGAACGAGTGAAGGGATAAGGAGTCACCCGTGAACGTGTTGCAGCAGGCTTATTACCAGCTTACACTCGGCGCGCCGGTGCGCGAGAATCACGCGCTGGAGCACGCGACGATTGTGCTACTCAGCAAGAGTCATCCGGATGTGCGCTTCTCTGGCATCTCGTTCGCCTCCGGCTTCTTCGTCTTCGGCGAGGTTCCCACGGCGGCGATCCGCCCGGCGGCCGATCAGGCGCTGGCGCGCTTGCGTGGCGGCGAGCCAGAGATGGCCATCCACGAGCGCTGCGGAACCAATCTGGCCGTCACGGGCATGCTGACCGCGCTCTCGGCGATGCTGGTGGCGCGCAGCCGCAAGCCCTTCAACAACTTCAACAACATCATGCTGGCGACCACGGCGTCCATCGTCGCCTCGCGCCCGCTGGGCCTGCTGGTGCAGCGCTATGTGACGACGCGCACCCCCGCCTCGAACTTCCGCATCGGCGAGATCACCCGCACGACCGTATTTGGCGCGCCCGCGCACTTTGTACGCACCGACCATCCAGCCGTGCACGTCCTCTCGTCGGCGTCGTAGCGGCTGGCTCGTCTCCGCTCGTCTCCGCCCGTCTCCGCTCGTCTGGCTCGCATCTTGCGATGCCCTGCCGCCAGACGGCGCCTGACGTGGCGGCGGCCCTGAAAATGCGCTGAGCGATTCCTGAGCGATTCCTAGCCAGCTTGACGCTGCTTCGCCGGGAGTGTTAGGCTCGCAAGGGCGCGTTATGGGGCTGCCGTGGGGACGGCGCGGCAGAGGAGATGAGACAACATGGATGACCGTGATCCACCGTCTCAGCCTCGTCGCGGCTTGCTCTCTGGCCAATATCACGACGCCGGAGCCAATGGTTCGGGCGGATCAGGTGGTCTGCGCTCTGGCCCGCTCAGCCACGATGACCCGCCGCCCAACTCGGCCAACTCCGGCGGATTGCTCAGCCGTTTCGCTCCCCCCACCAATGGCGCCACCGCTGACGCAGCGCCAGCGCAGGCTCAGCGTGGCTGGGGCAGACTGGCGGGCGGCGCGCGTCGTCTTGGGGAGAATCTGCGCCACCGCACAGGCGGCGAACAGTCCCGCCAGCCCGGCGCGCGCGACTGGCGCGCCACAGACTTCTCCACTGGCGACCTCGACCACTGGGATCATCACGGCGAAGTCCCCTTTGAGATGCCAGCAGACCCCGACGCGCCAGACCGGCGTGATGGCCGGCGTGATGGCCGGCGTGATGGCCGGCGTGAAGGACGGGACGATGGCCGGGGCAGGCGTGATGGCCGCCGCGCTGGCCGACCACGGCGCGATACCTGGGATGATCCGGAGCTGGATGGCGACTGGGAGACTGGCTCGTGGGATACCGCATGGGCAGAGGATGACGAGCCGCAGGAGCCGTATCCGCCGCGCCGCCGACGTGGCGGCGGTGGTGGTCGTCGCCGCCCGGAGCCAGCCGTGCGCGACACCGGCGGCGCCCTGATTGGCGATCTGCGCCAGGCGCTCGATGACGACGCGCTGGCTGAATCGCTCAACACGCTGGCGCAGCTCGGCGCCGTGACCCGCCCGCTCTCGCGCGTCTCGCGCATGCGGCTGCTGATGCGGCGGCGTCCGGCGGCGGCGGCGATGCTGGCGTTCTTCCTGCTG
>DATBTW010000281.1:0-28020 GCA_036559055.1 Ktedonobacterales bacterium | reverse complement strand
CATCGTCCGCGACGCCAGGAAGTCCATCGCCATGCGCCCGTAGTTGCGCAGGCTCTGCTCCGCCGCCGCCGCCGCGCGATCCGCCCCCACCACGCGCACGAAATTGTGGGTGGCCTCGCGACGTGGGCGGCCCAGCAGCGGGCCAATCGCCCAGACGACGCCATCGGAGAGCACATGGCGCGCGGACGCAGGCGCCAGCCGAACGGTCGTGGCGACGGCATCGAGCAGCGCCCCGGCCAGCGCTAGACTCCAGCGTCGCGCCAGCAGCCGCGCTGATTGGCTGCCGGCGCTCCTGGCGGCATGCCCCACGCCACGCCTCGCGCTGTCATGCGCCAACTGCTGCGTCTCCATCTGCCCTCTCCTGTTCACCTGGCCTCGCTCGCCGGCTTCACTCGCCGGCTTCACTCGCCGACGCATCCCCTGCGGTTTGCCGCTGCTCGTCGGCGCCGCCTTTCGACATGTGTGTGAAGAGCGGTCGAATCTCACCACGCAGGAATACGACCACCACCGCCGCGATGATGATGGAGCTGAGGATGCTCAGAATACGGTTGACGAAGACCGCGCTCAGGGCGGTATTGCGCGCTACCCCCACCGCCAGAAACGCGCCCACTCCACTCACCTCCAGAACGCCAAAGTCTATCGGCAGCGGGAAGATCAGCGAAAAGGCAAGCGAGAAGAGGTAGACCGACAGCGCCTGAGTGAAGGACACGCTTTGCTCGCCAATCGCCTGCACGACGACGTACAGAGCGAGACCCGCCAGTACCTGGTAGACCGCCGAAAGCGCCAGTGTGATCGCGACAGAGCGCGGATTCATCAGGTCGGCGGCTCCCTCGCGGAAATGGTCGAGCTCGTCGGCCACGTTATTGAACCCGCGACGTCGCGTGATCCAGTCTGGCCGACCTTTGCCGTGATACAGCCGCGAAAATATCCAAACACCCAGCGCGAAGACGGCCAGGCCGATGATGATGACCAACCGCAGCCACGTCGTCCATGCGCCTAACCCTAGCGCCACCACACCGACGAGGCTGACGGCTACCTCTTCGTGCACCACCAGCGTCGTCGCCGCGGAGGTCAGTCCGAAGTCCACGCCTTTCGATTGTTGCAGCACGTAGTTCTGGAAGTAGTTGCCGATAGGCAGAACCTTCGTGACCTCGGAGAGCACATAGGCGAAGATCTCCGTGCGTGGCGGCGCCTGCACGCCCAGCGCCACCATCGTGTAGCGCCACTGGACGCCGCGCACCACCTCATAGCCAATCATCAGCAGCAGATAGTACAGCAGATCGATGCGCCGGAACCCGGCCATGATGGCCGCTACCTTCTTCAGGTCGGCGAACGAGAGCAGCGCGACGATCAGCGCAACCGCCAGCACTAGCGGGATGAAGACCTTGGGCCGAATCAGCGCGCGCAGAAGCTTCTTCATTGTGCGCCTTACCGGCAGAGTTGATCCTGGCGCGCGTCGGCAAGCGTGTCCATTCGTCATCACCTTCCTTGCCGTGAACGCGCGCATGCGCCGCGCGGAGCCGCCTCTACGCCTCCCTCTGTAGCAGGCGCCGCGCCAGACCCCGTGCGTACAGCGCGAAAATAGGACGGAGGGCGTCTCCGCAATGGCGCGGGAACGCCCTCCAGTCGGCGCGAGATGCCTGCTCGGCGTGTTCCCGCCGCATTACTCGTAGCGCAGCGTATCCACGACGCGCACGCGCGCCGCCCCCAGCGCGGGGATGAAGCTGGCCAACGACGCGATGACGCCCGTGAGCGCCAGCATCGCCAGCAGCGCCACCGGATCGAACGCGAAGGGTATCGGCAGCAAGACCGCGCTCAGCAGCGCCAGGAAGCCGACAGCCGCGGGGATGCCGAGGATGATCGCCACCAGCCACGCGATGCTCGCCAGCGCCAGCGCCTCCGTCCAGAAGACGCTACCGACGCGCCATCCCGTCGCACCCATCGAGCGCAGGATGCCGATCTCGCGCCGCCGCTCCAGCACGGAGTTCGATAGCGTATTGAACAGCCCCAGAATGCCCACCAGCGCCACGATACCCGCCACCGCGTACAGCAGCGCATACACAATGGCAAACTGTGCCTTGTTTTGAGCGTCGTTCTGCGCTCTGGTCACCGCCGAGGGAGCCAATCCCTCGCGCGCCAACACATCATCGAGCCGTGTCGCCAGCGCTTCCACCGCGCTCGTCGAACGATCATGCGCCCGCACCAGCAGCGAGGCGCTGGCATCCGCTGGCTCACCAAAGAACGCATGCAGGTTCGCGACGCTGGTGAAGGCTGAGCCAACGGCGCCCACGCCGCCATTGTAGTCGCGCACGATGCCGATGATACGCCAGGCTTGCGTCGTGGTGGCGTTCGAGAGCGTGATGCGCTGTCCAATGCTCAGGCCCGTCTTCGCCGCAGCCACCGCGCTGAGGACGATGACGTTCGCCTGGTCGGCGTCAAATAACCGCCCCTGTAGCAGTTGATAGTGATACAACTGGGCGCCTGGATCAGTGGCCTGCAATCTCAGTGGACCCCACGCGCTGCTCACCGTCTGCTGCTCGAACCGCTCGACGCGCTCCGCATTCGGAACCGCCAGCAACTGCGCTTGGAGCGACGCATAGGGCAGTGGATGGCTGATGTTCACAAACACGTCGGCGTCGTACTGCCGGAACAGCTCGTTGATGAGCAGATTCGTCGAGTAGGTTGTCGTCTGCACCGCCAGGAACGCGGAAGCAGAGAGCGTCAGCGCGAGCAGCGTCAGCAGCGCTCGCCCACGCTTGCGAAAGACTCCGCGCAGCCCCAGCAGGCTCGTCTGGCGCAGCAGCGAGACGCGCCTCACGCGGCGAGCCACACCGCCGCCACCAGCGCTCACCCCGTAGGCGGCCATCGCCTCGCGCACTGTGATGCGCGCGCCATTCCACAGGGGCGCCAGCGCCGCCGCCAGCGGAATGCCCAGCCCCACCGCCGCGCTCACCAGCAGCACGCCCGGATCCACCTGGAACGAGCCAAGTTCGACGGTGACGATTGAGGTCAGGTACAGCATGAAGAGGTAGCCGATGTAGATGCCAGCGCCGATCCCGATTGCAGTCCCGACGGCAGCGTAGATGCCGATAGAAGTGAGGTAACTGCGCATGATGCGCCCGCGCGTCCCGCCGATGGCCTTCATCGCGCCGATGATCCTGGTCTGCTCGGCCACCAGCGTCGTCACTGTGTTGATGATGAGGAAGCTGGTGAGCAACAGGGCAATCAGCGAAACCACCCGCATGATGATAAAAACGCCGCTGATGGCCGTCGAGAGAAAATCATCGCCACGGATGTTGATGTCCTCGATCTGGACGTGATGTGCGACCAGCGTCGATTGCAGCGCGCGCGCAGTCGCCTGCCCCTGGCGCGAATCGCGCTCCAGCACGTCGATCAGGTTTGGCTGCGTCGCTCCAGAGAGCGCCCGGAACCCTGCGACATCGACATACCCGAAGGCAAAGTTATTGAAGCTGGCGCTGCCGGTACCGAGCGTCCGCGCCAGCCCGGAGATGCGCAGGGCGCGCGGGCCACGCGGCGTATCGAGCGTGACGGTATCGCCCAGATGCATAGCCTGCAATCCCGAATCGCTAGCCTCCATGACGATCTCGCCAGGGCCGGGGTAGTGCCCGCTGATGAGCTGGAACGGATTGATGCGCAGATGCGCGAGGTCATCCGAGCCATAGACGCCCATGTTGACATGGCCAGGCGATGCGCTGATCGTCCAGCGCGTCGCGTAGAATGACCAGATCTGCACGGCCTTGACATTGGGGATGTCCGCCAGCGTTGGCGCGAGCGACGGGCTGACGGCCTGCGCGTCGATGGCGATATTGGAGCGCGCCGCCTGGCTCGCGCTAAACTGGAACGCCGCGCCCAGTCCGCCAGCGGCGACGTTGATGGCGGTCAGCCCCAGCACGCCGATGATGATGCCCAGCGTGACCAGCACGGTGCGGCCTTTGCGCCGCGTGACATCCGCGACCGACTTGCGCGTCAGCGCCGAGGCCACCGGAAAGGCCCGCCGATGTCGCGTACTCATGGTCTCGCCTCCAGAATCGGCTGCGCGATGTCTGCGTCAGCGCCGCTGTGGCCGACGATGCGGCCATCGAGCAACTCGATGCGCGCCGTCGCGCGCGCCGCCAGCGCGCGGTCGTGTGTCACATAGATCACGGTCTTGCCGCGTTTCGTGAGGCCCGCGAGGGTATCGAATACGTCCTGCGCGGAGTGCGAGTCGAGGTTGCCGGTCGGCTCGTCGGCCACCAGCACAGGCGGATCATTGGCCAGCGCTCGCGCGATGGCGACCCGCTGCTGCTGGCCTCCAGAAAGCTCGCTCGGCAGCCGATCCGCGAATGCGCCAACGCCTGTCGTATCCAGGCAGTCTAACGCGCGAGCACGCCAGCGTCGCCGCGACAGGCCCGCCCCGGCGCCAAGCTCTAGCGCCAGCAGCACATTTTCGGCGGCAGTGAGCGTGGGAATGAGCTGAAAGAACTGGAAGACGATGCCAACGTTGCGGCCACGCCAACGAGCCAGCGCGTTCTCGCTCTTGGCGCGCAGCTCCTCGCCGCCGAAGATGACACGCCCGCTCGTGGGGCGATCCAGCCCCGTCAGCATATTGAGGACAGTAGACTTGCCACTGCCCGAAGGGCCATTGATGGCGAAGAGGCTGCCCTCCGCAACGCTGAACGTAACCTCGTCGAGAATCGTGATTCGCTGCGCCCGCGTCGCGATCACCTGCGTGATCCGCTCAACGCGCGCTACTGGCGCGGACTGCGCGATGGCAGACCCGCTGTCTGCATCGAAGGATTCTGTATCGAAGGAATAGGACATGCCTGTCTCCTCTGTTCGATGGTGGAGTACGTGAGCAGCCGCCCGCGCGACCCTGGCCACGCAGGGCGACTGCTCGAACTATGCCGCCGTTGGCGCCGACCTAGCGCGCAATCAGATCACGGCGCGCTTCAGATGATCCTGCGCCCGACCGTGTTTCCGACTGCTCCAGCGCATCTCCCGCTGCGCTCTCCAGAACCGCAATCCCTGCGTGGCCCCTGTCGCCAGGATCTCGCCGACGACTCAACTGCGCCCCGAGGGCGCTCATCATGCGCTTGCCAAGGCTCTCGGCGCCTCTGCGCCGCAGTCCTCCTGCGCGTGCGCGTCGATCGGCCTCAGCCTCCCCGTGCAGCCGCTGCGCGCGCTGCTCTGCCTCTGCTTGCCAAAATTGCTGATTATACATCGCAATGGCCCCTTTTCAGCGAACGGGCGCCATGCGCGTATCACTCGATTCGCCCCGTCTTGCGGAGCCAGCGGATGAAGCGCAAATGCGCAAGTTCGCGATCGCTCAAGAGATCCTGTCCGTCGTGGTACCGACGCCGTAGCATCAGGAGCGCTACCCACTCCTGGCAGTTGAGCGTAGACAACGGGGACGGTATCGATGGCGGCTGCGTGGTCTTCTCCCGCAACCACTCACGTTGTTCGAGCTGCGTCATGATCTCTCCCAGGCGGCTCCCTGTAGCCTTCGCCCGCTGTGAGCGCGGGATGTGGACGCGACCAATCGTCCGAGGTGACCGCCTTCATGCGATCTGAGAGTAGCGCGGGCGCCTTACGCTGGCCTTCACAAAGATGACCAGACGCTTACAGAGGAGCGGAAGGGGGTGTTACCGTGAGGTGGGGAAAGTGATGTTCACGACCGTTCCGGCATAGTCGGTTGCAAGGTCGCCGCTGCGGGTCGCACGCACGGACCCGTCGATGAGGGCGCGCAGATCGGGCGGCAGCGGCGACTCCGCCCAGATGCGCCCGCCATGCGCCCGCACGACACGCGCGGCGAGCGGCAAGCCGAATCCACCAGCCGCGCTGGCCGGGCTGCTCTCCGCATCCTTGCCATCCTCGCTGGGCCAGGCTGGCGCAACGGCGCCGCTACCGGGGAGAGCGCCGTAACGACTCGGCGCGACGAAAACGCTGGTGAGGCGAGTGGGAGGAATCCCTTCGCCAGTGTCGATCACCTGGATGAGCGTATCCAAAGAGCCATGCGCCGCAGTCGCCATTGTCAGGCGGATCAGCACGGCGCCGCCAGCGGGCGTGTGGCGAATGGCGTTTTGCAGCAGGCGATCAAGCACGCGGCTGATCTCGCCTGCATCCGCGAACACCGGCGGAATCACGCCATCAGCGCGCCACACCAGGGTGACACCCATGCGCTGCGCTCGTCCATGCGCCGCCTCGCTGGCGAGTGCGACGAGCGCGGCCAGGTTGGTCATCGCACGCTGCGGCGTGGCCGGGGCCGACGCCACCTGCGCCTGGGCGAATAGCTCCTCCACCAGCGACGTCAGTTGGAGCGCCTCAGCGCCGATGTCGCGCTGGTAGCGCCGCAGCGTCGCGGGATCGGTCACGGCGCCATCGACGATGGCTGCGCTCATGGCCACCAGCGCGCTCAGCGGCGCGCGCAGATCGCGCACGACAGCTACGACGAGTTGGCGGCTGTGGGCCTCCACCTCCACCCGACGAATCTCGGCGTCGTCGAGCGCACGCCTCAGTCGCCCGATGAGCGGCGCTGCGCCCAGCATGGCGGCGACACAGGCGAGCGGGATAAGGCCCAGTGACCAGGTGAGGGCGCCGCTGGAGTTGGCAAGCCTGCTGGCCGCCAGTGCAACGCCCAGCGAGACGCCCAGCCCGACCACCAGAGCAGCCACGATGGCGGCCAGCAGGCTTGGCGCAGCGAGCGTCAGCCAGCGCGCTGACGCTCGCTCGCGCAAAAAAGTCATCGCACGTCTCCGTAGCGCCTGGCGCATACACGGCCCCCCACAGAGACGCTATGGCTCGAATTTGTAACCAATCCCCCAGACGGTGCGAAGGTAGCGTGGCCGCGCGGGATCAGGCTCGACCTTCTCGCGCAGACGCCGCATGTGAACCGTCACAGTGCTATCCTCGCCATAGTTCTCGTAGTTCCACACGTGGAGCAGCAACTGCTCGCGGGTGAAGATTTGCTTGGGGTGGGCAGCGAGAAAGTGCAGGAGATCAAACTCCTTGGTCGTCAGGTCCACAGGCAGGCCATCGCGCTCCACCTGCCGTGTCTGCGGGCGAATCGTGATCGCGCCGAAGTGGAGAGCGCCATCAAAGACCATCGCGGGAACGCCCATCGCCTCCAGGCGGCGCATGATCGCCTGCACCCGCGCGACCAACTCGCGGGGATTGAACGGCTTGGTCAGGTAGTCGTCGGCGCCGACATCGAAGCCCACGAGCTTATCGGCGTCCTCGGCGCGGGCGGTGAGCATGAGGATGGGTATCGCACTCACCGCGCGCAGCCGTCGGCAGACTTCCAGGCCGTCCATGCCAGGCAGCGTCAGATCGAGAATCACGAGGTCGGGCGGAGTCGCCTCGGCGATGTGCAAACCTTCTGGGCCGCTCTCGGCGCGCAACACCTCATAGCCCTCGATCTCCAGATATTGCCCGACCACCTCACGCACGGTCGCTTCATCGTCTACAATCAAGATTCTGCGGCGCTGTGCGTCAACGTTCTGGCTGGCGGCGAGCGCATCGCTTGGAACGCGCATCTGACGTCCTCCTCGGTCACTTGGCCACCACAGGTGGCTGGCGCCCCCATTGTCCAGGGTCAGTTGATGGCCTCGTCCACAGAGTGAGCAATCTCCGGTCGTCTCGAAGTCTTCGCGTCCTTGCGCGGCCTGTCTCATCGAGGATTGTCCTCGCGCGACCACCCATTCCGTAACGGTACCACGCCTTCGCAGGTCGTGAGCGGGCGCGCTGGGGCCATCAATCGTATTGGTGACGCCGACATCTTAGGTCGCGCTTGCGCCTGATGAACAAATCCTTACAAACGCGCACGCGCAGTCCAGCAATCTCACTCGCTATTCGCTATAATGGGGTGTTGCTGTGTGGGGTGGAAACACAGCCCTCAGGGTGGGGAGCGACGACCATGAGACGTCAATCCAGCGCGGCGCCCCATCAGCCAGCGCCTCCGGACGGAGCGCCACTGGCTGATCTGACCTCTCGGCCTTTCTCAGCGCAGGAGAGCCGCGAGCAGTTGCTCGCATTCATGCGCGCCATCACCGACAATCTGGGCGAAGGAACCTATGCGCTCGACCTGGATGGGCGTGTCACCTTCATGAATCCAGCGGCAGAGCGCATGCTGGGGTGGACAGCCGCCGAGTTGCATGGCAAGGACATGCACGAGACTATCCACTTCCAACATGCGGATGGGTCGCCTTTCCCCAGAGAGGCGTGTCCACTGTTGCAGGTGATTGGCTCGGGCGAGGCGCAGCGTATCGACGATGACACCTTCACGCGCCGCGACGGCACGATGTTTCCCGTCGCGTATGTCTCGTCGCCGATCCTGATGGGCGGCGTCCTGGCTGGCGCCGTGCTCGCTTTCCATGACATAAGCGAGCATAAGGCGCTCGACGAAGCGCTGCGGCGCTCTGAACGTGAGGCGGCCTCACGCGCCAGCCAGATGATGGCCATCTTCGAGTCCATGGCGGACGCTGTGCTGGTCTACGGGCCAGATGGCCAGATCGTGCAGACCAATGGCGCGGACGCCGACATATTCGCGACTCAGGCGCCTGCCAGCGCTCCCCCGCACACCCTGGAGCAGCGCGACCAACTGTTCGCTTACCTGGATGACGATGGCCAGCCCCTCGCGGTCGAGCGCTGGCCCACCACGCGCGTGCTCAGTGGCGAGACGCTGCGCGGCGCCAGCGCAGTGGATCTGCTCGTTGTGCGCGCCGCCGATGGGCGCAAGGTGGTCTTGAACGCCAGCGGCGCGCCCATTCGAGACTCCGAGGGACAGATCGTCGGCGGCGTGCTGATTGGCCGCGACGTGACACAGCGCCGCCAGCTAGAGCGCCAAACCCACGAGGCGCTCATAGCGCTCATGGCGATGGCGGGCGCGCTGGTCTCCAGCGAGGATCGCGCCACGGAGAGCGCGCTGGCGAGCGCGCAAACAGCGGCGCTGCGCCTCGCCGAACTGGCGCGGGCCGTCATCGGGTGCGAGCGCGTCGGCGTCCACGTCTACAACCTGGAGACGCAGGTCGCGCAGACGCTGGCGGTTGCAGGGCTCACGGAGGAGCAGGCGCAATTCACGCCCCACACCGCGCGCTTGAATAATCCCCAGGAGGTCGTCACGCGCCTCCAGGCAGGCGAAGTCATCGAGGTTGATCTGACGGAGCCGCCGTACGATCGCTGGGCCAACCCGCTCGGCTCACGTTCGGTGCTGCTGGCTCCGGTCTCCGTCGGCGGGCCGATTCTGGGCGACATTTCTGTAGATTTCGGGCCAGTCGAGCACCACCCGACGCCAGACGAATTTGCGATGGCTAGCGCGGTCGCACAGCTCGCGGCGCAGGTCATCGAACGCGAGCGGCTTGCGCGCGACCGCGAGGCGGCGCGCGCGAATGTGCTGGCGCTCGCTGAGATCACCCGCCAGATGGACGAGTTCCTCGGCATCGCGGCGCACGAATTGAGATCGCCCGTGACGAATGGCATGCTCTCCGTCACGCTGGCAATGGACACGCTGCGGGGCCTTCTCGCGCGCGCTGGCGCCGCAGAAACGGAGCAGGCAGGAGCGACGCTGGCCGATGCGCTCCAGCCCATCGAAGAGATGCTGGAGCGATCCGCAGATCACATGGAGCGCCTGAGCCGACTGGTCGTTGACCTCCTGGATGTCTCGCGCATCCGCGCGGGCAAGCTGGAGCTGCGCGTGGCTCCCTGCGACTTGACCAATCTCGTCCGCGAGGTCATCGCGGAGCAGCGCCGCATGGCCCCTGGGCGGATCATCCGCCTGCAACTGCCCTCCGCGCCGAAGCGGCCTGCGGTGGTCATGGCCGATGCCGACCGCGTCCGGCAAGTCGTCACCAACTACCTCACCAATGCGGTGAAGTACTCGGACGCCGATCAGCGCATCACCGTCCGCCTGCACCTGGATGACGAATGGGCGCGGGTGTCCGTGCAAGACGGCGGCCCAGGCATCCCGACGTCGGAGCAACATCGCGTCTGGGAGCGTTTCTACCGCGTCGCGGGGGCGCAGGCGCAGACTGGCGGCGGTGTCAACCTCGGCCTGGGCCTCTACGTCAGCAGGATGATTATCGAGCAGCATCAGGGCCGCGTCGGCGTCCACAGCGCCAGGGGAAAGGGAGCCATCTTCTGGTTCGCACTGCAACTACTGGCGAGCGATGCGTGAGACAGGCGCCCGCAGGCCGACCCGAAAAGAGCCTCCAGATTTAGTCTGGAGGCTCTTGGAGCGGGAGACGGGATTCGAACCCGCGACCCATTGCTTGGGAAGCAATTGCGCTACCACTGCGCCACTCCCGCACGGAGTAGCTGAAGTATAGACCCGCGCGCTGCCGCCTGTCAAGGCGCGCTGGGCGTCCGTGGCCGCTCAGGGCGCTTCGGCGCTGCGCTTTCAGAGGGGCGCGCCCGCTTCCACTCCGCCGCGCGGGCCAGCAGATCGCGCGCGTTGGCCCGCGACGCGGCGGTCGCCGAACCGCCGAGCATCTGCGCCAACTCATCCACCTGCGCCGCGCCATCCAGCGCCGCCACCTCGGTCGTGGTGCGGTCGCCACGCAGCGCCTTGGCCACCTGAAAGTGCCGGTCGCCCAGCGCCGCGATCTGCGGCAGGTGCGTGATGCACAGCACCTGATGCGTGCGACCCAGCCCCCACAACTTCTCGCCGACCACCTGCCCGGCCCGCCCGCTGATGCCCGCATCGATCTCGTCGAAGATCAGGATAGGCACGGCGTCGGCATGCGAAAGAATCGTCTTCAGCGCCAGCATCAGGCGCGACGTCTCGCCGCCTGATGCCGTGCGCGCGAGCGCCTTGAATGGCTCGCCTGGATTCGGCGCGATCAGAAACTCTACCTGATCCACGCCCGTCGCAGTGAACGCATAGCGCGCCTCGACGTCCTCCTCCGCGTGGATCGGCGCGCCATTCTGGTCGGGGCGCTGTGCGATCTGCGTCTGGAAGCGCGCTTTGCGCATGTTCAGCTCGTCGAGCTGGCGCTCCATCGCCTGCGACAGCGACTCGCCCGCCACACGCCGCGCCTGCGAGAGCTGGCCCGCCGCCGCGCCGATGCGCTCGCGCAGCCGCTCCTCCTGCCCCTGGAGCTGCGCGGCGCGCTCCTCGCGGTTGGTCAGGCCGTCCAACTCGCGCGCGGCCTGCTCGGCGAAGGCCAGAATCTCCTCGATGCTCGCGCCATACTTGCGCCGCAGGCGGCTGATGAGGTCCAGCCGCTCCTCCACCTCGGCCAGTCGCGCGGGGTCTGCCGCCACCTGATCCTGATAGTCGCGCATAGCAGCGGAGACATCCTCCAGGGTGAAGAGGGCCTGCTCCAGGGCGTCCTGCTGGCCCGCCAGCGTGTCATCCAGCCGCAGCAGATCAACCAGCGCCCGCTGCGCCGTCGCCAGCAGATCGAGCGCGCCCGCCGACTCGCCCTCCTCATCACCATGCAGCGCGGCGTGCGCCGCCGCAGTCAGCTCGCCCAGCCGCTCGGCGTTGGCCAGCATGCGCCGCTCGCGCTCCAGCTCGTCCAGCTCGCCGGGGATGGGCTTGGCTGCCGCGATTTCGTCCACCTGATAGCGCAGCAGCTCGATGCGCCGCTCGATCTCGCGCTCGTCGGCGCGCAGCCGTTCCAGCTCGCGGCGAGTTGCGCGCCACTCAGCATAGAGCGCCGCCACTTGCTCACGCTCGGCGTCCAGTCCGGCGTAGCGGTCGAGGTAGAAGATGTGGCGCTCCGGGCGCAGCAGGGTCAGGTGCGCGCCCTGCCCGTGGATGTCCACCAGGCCACCCGCGATGCGTTGCAGCGTCGAGACCGGCGCCACCCGCCCGTTGATGCGCGCGACGCTGCGCCCGCTGGCCGTCACCTCACGGCTCAACATGAGCTGATTGTCTTCCAGTTCCGCGCCGATCTCCGCCAGCAACGCCAGCAGCGAACCCTCGCCATCATCATCACCGCTCGCGCCCGCCTGCGCCAGCTCCGCCGAGACATCGAAGACGCCCTCGATGATGGCCCGCTCGGCGCCCGCGCGCACCACATCGGCGCCCATGCGCTCGCCGACCAGCGCCGAGATGGCGTCGATCAGGATCGACTTGCCAGCGCCCGTCTCGCCGGTAAAGACGTTGAAGCCGGGGCCAAGCGTCAGGCTCAGCCGCTCGATAATGGCGAAGTTGGAGACCGTCAGCTCGGCTAGCATCTAGAGGTCTTCCCGCAGCTTGGCCGTCAGGACACGGTAGAAGTGGGTTGGCGAGCGACGGCGCAAAAAGCTGGTCGTGTGCTCGCTGTTGGTGACACGCACCTGATCGCCCGCATTGAGCGCATGGTTGATCTGGCCGTCGGCGGAGAGCAGCGCGCCATCGGAACCAGCCTGCATCTCCAGCGTGATGATGGCGTTCGGCTCCAGAATCAGCGAGCGATCGGCCACCAGATGAGGCGCGATGGGCGTCAACACGTTACTGCGCACCTGCGGATGCAGAATCGGCCCGCCCGCCGCCAGATTGTAGGCGGTCGAGCCGGTCGCGGTCGAGATGATGACGCCATCGGCGACCGTCGTGTTGTACTCGAAGCCATCCACCCAGATCTTCACGCGGATGACGTGCGGCTCGGCCCCGCGCGCCACGACGATGTCATTCAGCGCCATGTAGTTGTGCGCCGGGTGGTCAGGATGCGCGGCATGTTCGCCGCCGTGAGCGTCAAGCTCCGCCTGGAGCATGGAGCGCACGTCCACCCAATAGTCGCCGTCGAGGTAGAGCGGCAGCTTCTCGTCCACATCCTCTGGCTCCAGCTCCGTCAGAAAGCCCACCCGCCCGAAGTTGACGCCCAGAATCGGCACATTCTGCGGCGCGCAAACTCGCGCGGCGGAGATGATGCTGCCATCGCCGCCCAAGACCACAACCAGATCGGTGCGCTTCAGCCGCCCATCCAGGGCGTCATCCGCACGGCCGGGCAGCCGCCACACCTCGCGCCCGGAGGCTTTCAGCGTGCGAGCGAGCCGCTCGGACATCGCCACCGCGCCATCGTTGTGCGGCTTGTAGAAGATGCCGACCCGATGAATTGGCGCTTGACCATTCGCGCTCATGCGATCTCCATTGCCCTCGCTTGTCTGCGCTTGCTCTCGTTCGCCCTCGTCGCGTGTGACAGACGGGCTTTCCTCCATGCGTTGTCATGGTATGCGCGGCGTGGCGGCATGTCAAACCGCGCTACCGTGCCGCGTCGCCGTGGCCGAAGCGGCTCAGTCGGAAGCGCTCCAGCGGAAACGCTGGCGCCTGGTCGAGAGACAGCGCCGCCAGCAACTCGCCGATCAGCGCGCCGAACTTGAAGCCGTGGCCTGAGAAGCCCGACCCGACGATGATGCGCTCGGCGCCGGGCAGCGCATCGAGGATGAAGTCCTCATCGGGCGCCATATCGTACATGCAGCGATCGACGCTGACCAACTCAAGCGCGGCGGCCTGCGGGATGACGCGCCGTAGGAAGTCGCGCACGCTGGCGACCTCGTCTTCATCCGCCGCATAGCCGTCATTGGGATCAACAGTGGCGCCAGTCACATGCGAGGCCACCTTCAGCCAGCCGGAGCCTTGTAGCGGGAAGCCGTAGCTCTCCATCTCCGCCAGAAAGACCGGAAACGCGCCGACTCCGAATTGGTGGGGATCAGCCCCCGCGAAGTAGCAGACCTGCTGGCGTGTAGCGCGCACGGGCAGCGCGACCAGTCCGGCCAGCAGCGCAGGCGCCCACGGCCCCGCCGTCACCACCACGCGATCCGCCACCAGCGTCTCGCCGCCCTCCAGCGTGACCTGTGCCCCTGCTCCGGATGGCTCGATACGTGTCACCCGCGCACGCTCGCGCAGCGTGCCGCCGCGCGCTGCCAGCCGCTCGCGCAGCGCCACCAGGCACTCCGAGGCGAAGAGCATGCCACCGCGCGGGTTCCAGGTGATCGCGCTGTAGCCCTCAGGCTGGAACTGCGGGAAGCGCCGCGCGCACTCCTCGGCGGTCAGCCGCTCCACGGGCAAGCCCTCCGCCTGCATCACGTCGAAGCCCGCCAGCGTCTGGCCGTCATCCTGCTGGCCCAGCGTCAGCACGCCCGTCTCGGCGTAGAGGCGGCGCCCCGTCTCGCGCGCCAGCGCATCCCACAGGATGAGGCTGCGCGCCACCATGCGTGTGTAGATCGGAATCGGCCCATATTCGTGGCGGATAGCGCGCGAGAGTCCATGCGACGACGCCCACTCGTGGCCGACAGTGTGGCGCTCCAGCACAGTCACATCCGCGCCGCGTCCGGCCAGCGCGCAGCCGGTCGCCATACCCATCACCCCGCCGCCGACGACGATCACCTTCGAAGCAGCCATCGCCTCACCTTCACTCACTCGCCCTGCTCGCGTAGCGCGCCGCCGGGATGCTCATAGACCACGTAGCGCGGGCTATGGAAGTCGCTCGGCGCGACCCACGCCGGAATCCCGCTCCCACCATCCAGCCGCTCGCGCCGACCGATATGGGTATGCCCGCTGACCACGGCGCGCAGCTTTGGTGAGTGGCGTATGCGCTCTCCCAGCGTCAGATTGCCGAAATAGGCATTACCATAGCCCCAGTTCGGAACCTCTGTGCGATTGATGATCTGCTCACGGAAAAGCGGCACATGTGTCACCACCAGCGCATCTGTGACGTCTGGCGCGGCCCCCGCAGCCGCCAGCCGCTCCACCAGCGCATCGCCGCAGCGTGTGGCGAACGCAATGTCTGACCACGGCCAGTCCAGATAGCGCGCGTCGGGATGCAACTGTCGTTTCAACTCGACCCAATAGTCTTCTGTCTGCGGGGGGATGGAGGGGTCGGCGCCAGTATAGTCGTACCAGGCAATCGAGCCGACGACCGCCAGCCCGTCGCGCGTCCAATTCGCGTCCTCCAGCCAGAGCATGCCCGCCGCGCGCACGGCCTCCGGCACGCTGCGCTCCCACAGATCGGCGCTGTGGTCGTCGTCGTGCTTCCACAGGTCGTGATTGCCCGCCAGCGCCGCCTTCTCGCCCGGCATATCCGCGAAGAGCGCGAGGCAGGCGCGAATGTCGCCGAGACGCTTGCCGATGTCGCCCGCGATGATGGTCAGATCGGGCCGCTCCGCCGCGATGGCCGCCACCATCGGCGTGATCTCCTCAGCGGTCGTGATGCCCAGATGCAGGTCGCTGGTGATGATCACCTTCGTCATGCGCGCCTCCTCGCTGGCTGCCGATGCGCTGCGCCGCGCCATCATGTCTCCCATTGTAGCAGCATGCGCGCGCCGCCCGCGACGATTGCGCGATGGTTGACCCGCCGCCGCGCCCTGAAGCATACTGACAGGTGGAAGCATCCATCTTTCGAGACGAACGCACGTCGAGTCCACCTGCTTTCAGCGCGAGGAGGCGCTGCCTGCATGCTCAATGATGAATCAACGGCGGGCCAGTCGCCCACCTACCACCATCTGACCGTCGAGCGGCGCGGGTTCGCCGCGTGGGTCACGCTGAATCGGCCTGAGACGCATAACGCCTTCAACGAGGCGCTGATCGCCGACCTGCATGACGCCTTCACCCGCCTGAGCGCCGACGACGAGATCCGCGCAGTCGTGCTGCAAGGGGTGGGGCGCAGCTTCTGTGCGGGCGCCGACCTGCACTGGATGCGCGCCAGCCTCGATTACACCCACGAACAGAATGTCGCCGACGCCCTGCGCATGGCCGACATGTTTCGCGCCATCGACAACTGCCGTCATCCAGTCGTTGGCCGCATTCACGGCGCGGCGCTGGGCGGTGGCGCCGGGCTGACCGCCGTCTGCGACATCGCCATCGCCGCCGACGACTGCCGCTTCGGCTTCACCGAGGCGCGGCTGGGCATCGCGCCCGCCGTCATCTCGCCCTTCGCCACGCGCAAGATCGGCGTCAGCCACGCCCGCGCGCTCTTCATGACGGCAGAGCGCTTCGGCGCCGACCGCGCCCTGGCGATTGGGCTGGTGCATCAGGTCGTGCCGCCCGCCGAGTTGGACGAGGCCGTGCAGGCGACCCTGCGCAACATCGGGCTGAGTGGCCCGGCGGGCGCGCAAGCCGCCAAGCGCATCGCGATGACCATTCTCGATCTGCCCGACGCCGAGGCGCGCGAGATGACCGCCCAGACCATCGCCGGGCTGCGCGTCAGTGAGGAAGGACAAGAGGGTATCCGCGCATTCCTGGAGAAGCGCACGGCAAGCTGGACGCTCACCGATGAGTAGATCATCCAGCCGCCGTGCGCCGTTCAAGACCGTGCTGATCGCCAATCGCGGCGAGATCGCCGTCCGCGTGATGGCGGGCGTCCAGCAACTCGGCGCCACCGCCGTCGCCGTCTACTCCGACGTGGACGCCACTGCCATGCATGTGCGGGCCGCAGACCGCGCCATCCACATCGGCCCGGCCCCCGCCCGCGAGAGCTACCTGAATATCCCGCGCATCATCACGGCGGCGCGTGAGGCGGGCGCCGAGGCCATCCACCCCGGCTATGGCTTCCTCTCGGAGAACGCCGAGTTCGCGCAGGCCTGCGCCGACGCGGGCATCGTCTTCATCGGCCCACCACCCGACGCCATCCGCCTGATGGGATCGAAGACCGCCGCCAAGCGCGCCGTGGAGCAGGCGGGCGTCCCTACCGTCCCCGGCTACATGGGCGCTGCGCGCGATACGAAGACGCTGGAGCGCGAGGCCGCCCGTGTCGGCTATCCTATCATGCTGAAGGCGGCGGCGGGCGGCGGCGGCAAAGGGATGCGCGTGGTGCAGGCGGCTTCAGAGTTCACGGAGGCGCTGGAGGCGGCGCAGCGTGAGGCGCTGGCGGCCTTTGGCGACGAGACGGTCTTCATCGAGAAGCTGGTGGTCGCGCCGCGCCATGTCGAGTTCCAGATTCTGGCCGACGCCCACGGCCACACCATCCACCTGGGCGAGCGCGAATGCTCCATTCAGCGCCGCCACCAGAAGATCATCGAGGAAAGCCCCTGTATCGCGCTGACGCCGGAGCTGCGCGCGGAGATGGGCGCTGCTGCCGTGGCGGCGGCGCGCTCGGCGGGATATGTCAACGCTGGCACCTGCGAATTCCTGCTCGATCAGGACGGCCGCTACTACTTCCTGGAGATGAATACGCGGCTGCAGGTCGAGCATCCGGTGACGGAGTCGGTGACGGGCTTCGATCTGGTGCGCTGGCAGCTTGCCATCGCGGCGGGCGAGCCGCTCACCATCCAGCAGCGCGATGTCTTCCCACGCGGGCATGCCATCGAGGCGCGGCTCTACGCCGAGGACCCCGCGCAGGGCTACCTGCCCTCCAGTGGGCGCGCGCTGGTGGTGGCCGCGCCACGCGCCCCCGGCGTGCGGGTGGACGCGGGCATCGAGTCCGGCGACGAGGTGACGGTCAACTACGATCCGATGCTGGCCAAGCTGGTCGCGCACGCTGAGAACCGCGCCGACGCCATCGCGCGGATGCGCTGGGCGCTCGACCACTACGCCATCCTCGGCGTCGCCACCAATAGCGCCTTGCTCAGCGCCATCGTGGATGAGCCGGACTACCAGGCGGGCAAGACCAACACCGCCTATCTGGAAACGCACGCCTTCGAGACGCTGGCCGACGAGTCCGCCACGCCACCGGAGGCGCTGGCCGCCACCGCCCTGTGGGAGACGCTGGCGAGCGCGCAGCCCACACGCGCCCGTGGCGAGCCATTCAATCCCTGGCGCAGTGGCGCCGCAGCCAGCGCGGCGGGCGGCGAGCGCGCCATCCGCTACACCCGCGCGGGCGCCAGTCATACGGTGCGACTGCGGGCGAGCGGCGACGCGCGCTATGCTCTGACCGTGGACGATCAACCCTTCCCCTCGCCCGACGCGCCCGTCTCGGCGACGCTGGGCGAGGGTGGCCGCCTAACGCTGGCCTGCGGCGACCAGCGCGAGACGCTCTATGTGGCGCGGCGCGGCTATGACACGCTGATCTGGCGGCGTGGGCAGGTGTACACGCTGGCCCGCTCGCGCCCGCTGGATGTCGATCTGGCGGCGCACAGCGCGGACGTCACGCCCGGCGCACAGACGCTGACAGCGCCGATGTCTGGCACGATCATCAAGGTCAATGTTCGCGAGGGCGATCTGGTGGAGGCGCGCCAGACGCTGGTGGTGCTGGGCGCGATGAAGATGGAGCACGCCATCACCGCGCCCCACGCGGGCAAGGTGCGGCGCGTGGCGCACGCGGCGGGCGATGTCGTACAAGGCGGCGCCACGCTGGTCGAGCTGGCCGCCATCGAGGAGGCCTCGCATGGCTGAGAATCCGCTGAAGGGGCTGCCCGCCCGCGTCACCGTGGTCGAGGTCGGCCCGCGCGATGGCCTGCAGAATGAGAAGGGCGTCATCGCGACCTCCGACAAGATCACCTTTATCAACCTGCTGGCCGATGCGGGCTTCTCCGTCATCGAGGCGTCATCGTTCGTCAGCCCCAGGGCGATCCCACAGCTCGCCGACGCCACCGAGGTGATGGCCGCGCTGGCGCCGCGCCCGGGCCTGCGCTATACCGCGCTCGTCCCCAACGCCAAAGGCATGCGACGCGCGCTGGACGCCGGACTGCGCGAGGTCGCCGTCTTTACCGGAGCCAGCGAGACGTTCGTCCAGCATAATATCAACACCAGCATCGCGGGCAGCATCGAGCTGTTCCGGCCAGTGGTGGAGATGGCGCGCGAGGCGGGCGTGCGGGTGCGCGGCTACATCTCGACGGCGTTCGGCTGCCCCTATGAGGGCGCGGTGGCGCCGGAGGCGGTCAAGCGTGTGGCGGGATCACTGCTGGAGTTGGGCGTGGCGGAACTCTCCATCGGCGACACGATTGGCGTGGCGACCCCCGATCAGGTGGTCGCGGTGACGGAGACGCTGCTGCCTCTGGCGGGCGTCGAGCGGCTGGCGATGCACTTCCACGATACGCGCGGCACGGCGCTGGCCAACGTGCTGACGGCTCTGCAACTGGGGATCACCATCTTCGATAGCGCGGCGGGCGGGCTGGGGGGCTGCCCCTACGCGCCCGGCGCATCGGGCAACCTGGCCACCGAAGACCTGCTCTATCTGCTGCGCGGGCTGGGCGTGGAGACGGGGATCGATCTGGAGAAGGTGGTCGCGGCGAGCCAGTTTCTGGCGCGGGCGCGCGGGGCAGCGCCCGCCAGTCGCTACTATGCCGCCGCGACAGCGGAAGGTTAAGCGCTCAGGAGAGGCCGCCCAGGTCGAGCGCCAGGCTATCGGCGAGCGGCGCAAGCAGCAACCTCAGCGATTCCTCTTGCCGCTGCCACTTGCGCACATCGTACAGCCGCAGCTCGTAGTCACCGCCGTGGCGCTCTGTGCTGACACGCCCCTTCTCGATGGCAAAGCACAGGTCACCGAACGTCACGTATTCGGGCGTCATCTCGGTCATCTCGGTTGTCGCGGGGTCAGGCGAATAGTCCATCTGCCACCTCCTCGCTACACTGCTTAGCTCATAGTGTACTGGACGTGCGCAACCCCCTCAACCAGCGAGCGAGCGAACCAACGCATCTTGAGCGGCACTACAGCAGGTTTGGCGCCACCACGCAAGCCAGCTAAAACTGCTGTTCTTCCGCAGGCGCGCGGCGGTGGAAGGCGCAAGCCCCTATGCGTCATCGTCCTCGTCGTCCTCGTCGCCATCCGCCTCGTCGTCACTGGCGTGGTCGCTGCCGCTCGATACGACCTGCGAGGGCAATCCATGCTCCTCGGCGTACAGCTCATCGACGGATTCACGGAGCGTCTGGATGCCGACACCGCGCCCCGTCGCCAGCGTTGTCAGCCGCGCGCTGCGTCGCTGGATCGCCGCCTCCAGTTCATCGGGCGTCATGGAGAGCTGGGAGGCCAGTTGGGCCAGCGTCTCCGGCGTTGCGGGGATGAAGGTATCGGTCGCGGCGTCCCAGGTGGAGAGTGGCGCCAGGGTGACGCCGCGCGGCTGGTCATCACCGCCATCACGCAGCGCGTAGTTGACCGTCAGGAAGCGGCGGCGTGGTGGCCAGTGGGAGCCGACCAGCCCGATATTCACGATCACGCCGAGTTGTCGCACATCCTCCGCCGTCAGACGCAGATCGCCCAGCAGCATATCCAGCACATCGTCAATCGTGTCGGCGTGGCACGAGGTAGCGATGGCGAATCCATCCTGCGGCAGGCGCAGCAGCGTGCGCGCGGGCCTGCCCCACATGTAGATGCGCAGGTGATTGCTGACTTCGTTGGAGAGTACGCAGGTCGAGGCGGCGTTGACCTGGCTCACGAAATCAAAATCCTCGAACATGCCCATCGTATAGACCATCGTCGAACCCATCGGCAGGAAGCCGAGCAACGCGTTCAGCGTGGTCGTCTTGCCCACCCCGGGCGTCGGATCGGTCGGGCCGGAGACGATCAGCGAGTGATGCCGCTCCACCAGCAGCCAGAGCAGCGCGGCGGTGCGCACGTCCAGACTGCCCGCCGCGATCAACTGCGCGACCGAGAGCGGGCGGTCGGACTCGTAGTGCCACATGCGACGCTGGTAGGGGCTGCGTGGATCGAACACGGCGCGCCTCGCTCTCTCTCGTCCTCTCTCGTCGGCCATCACACAGGACGGAACAATCCCATTGTATCGCTTACATGATGACGCCGGAGGGCGCGCCCGTCTCTGGCTCATCCTCAGCCACCGGGCGCCCGTCGCGCTGCGTCAGCTTGTCGCCTGCGGGGCTGGCCTGCGCCGTGGCGGCGGCCCGGCTCGGCGAGACCAGCCAGTGCGGCGCGCGTGTCCAGTTGACGGCCATCAGCGCCGGAGAATAGCCCTCAGTGAACGCCAGCGCGCTGATCGAGGCATTGCCTACGACGATGAATCGCGCGCCATCCATCGGCACGCCCGTATACTGCGCGATGATCAGCTTGATGACGTCGGCGTGCGCCACCACCACCACATCATCGCCCACCGTCGCATCCACGCGCAGGTCCTCGATGACGGCGGCGACGCGCTCACGTACCTGATTGAACCCCTCGACCCCCTCTGGCGGCTCCGTCGGCTTCTCCACAAATTTCAGCCACTGCGGGTCGTCCTTGCTGACCTCGCTGATCTTGCGTCCGGCCCAACGCCCCATCTCCGTATCCATCAGGCGCGGCTCCTCGCGCACGGGCAGCCCCCAGCCCCGCGCGATGATCTCCGCCGTCTCGCGGGCCCGCTCCAGCGGGCTGCTGATGATCGCGCTGATATTCAGCCCGGCTAGCGCCACCGCCGCCTCGTGCGCCTGCCGTCTGCCCTCATCCGTCAGCGGGACGTTGGGGAGCTGGCTGGGCAGCCGCCCCTCCACGTTGAAGGTCGATTGCCCGTGCCGCACCAGCAGGAAGCGCTGCACGCGGGCGGGTTTGTGCTCGCCATCTGGCTGCGCGCCATTGGCCTGCGCCTTCTCTTGCGCCGCCGTATTATTGTTGTCGTTCTGTTGTTCCATGAGCCTCTGCGCTAACGTAGCCGCTCGCGCCCAGCGCAGGTCAGCGGGCAGCAGCCGCGCCCGCATGGCGCGCCACTGCCACGCCGACCGCGCTGCTTGCGGCGAGAGATACAATATCCAGGCGTGCGCGACCTGGCGGAGCCATCGCCGCCAGAAAGAGCGATGTCTCAGTTGGGATTGATCGGACATGTGCGGCTACCGCCTCGTTCGCGCGCCTACCACCATCAATTGTAGCAGGTTTGGCGCCCCCATTTTCGGCGCCGACTGCACTGTACTGCGCTGTAACGCAAGCGGCTCTCAACAGTCCATCCGTCACGGGGATCCGCTGGCTCCGTTGCGAGCGACGCGGCGAGTGAGCGACACGCCGCGAGATGTGCCAAGATGCAGGCGGCAGATGCGCTGCCAGACGGTGTAGCGAAAGGACGCTGCGAGATGACAGACGCGACAAGCGCCGGGGAGCGCATGGAGCAGGTGGAGCACATGGAGCGATTCGACGCCATCGTGATCGGCTCGGGCCAGGGCGCCAATCCGCTGGCGAAGGCGCTGGCGAGCGCGGGGCGCCATACAGCGATCATCGAGAGCACCCACGTCGGCGGGACGTGCATCAATGAGGGATGCAGCCCCACCAAGACGATGGTGGCCAGCGCCCGCGTCGCCTATCTGGCGCGGCGCGGCTCTGACTACGGCGTGCAGACCGGGCCAATCGCCATCGACATGAAGAAGGTGCGTGCCCGCAAGCAGGCCATCGTCGATGACTTTCGCTCCAGTGGCGAGCGCGGCATCGCATCGACCGAGGGGCTGGAACTGATGCGCGGCGTCGCCAGCTTCACCGGCCCGCATCAGGTCAGCGTGAAGCTCAATCCCGGCGGTACACGCGCGCTCACGGCTGACCTCATCATCGTGAATACCGGCTGCCGCCCTTCGATTCCGAAGCTGCCTGGCCTGGAGAGCGTCCCCTATCTCACCTCCACCAGCATCATGGAGCTGGACGCGGTTCCAGAGCATCTCATCGTGCTCGGCGCTGGCTATGTCGGGGTCGAGTTCGGCCAGATGTTCCGCCGCTTTGGCAGCCAGGTGACGATGCTGCAACGCGGCGCCAAGCTGCTGGCGCGCGAGGATGACGATGTCTCCGACGAGGTGACCAAGATTCTACGCGAAGATGGTATCGACATCCAGTTCGGCAGCGAGACAACCAGCGTGGCGACCAGCCCCGATGGCGGTGTCATCGTTACCGTGCGCGATGCGTCAGGCGAGCGTCAGGTACGCGGCTCGCATCTACTGGTGGCGACTGGCCGCGTCCCCAACACCGAGCAGCTCAACCCGCGCGCCGCTGGCGTCGCTATAGACGCGCACGGCTACGTCACCGTCAACGAGCGGCTGGAGACTAACGTGCCCGGCGTCTACGCCATCGGCGATGTGAAGGGCGGCCCAGCATTCACACACATCTCGTATGATGATTTCCGCATCCTGCGTGAGAATCTGCTCCACGGCGGACACGCCACCATCACCGATCGACTCGTTCCCAACGTCGTCTTCATGGATCCGCAGCTGGGGGTCGTGGGGATGCGCGAGAGCGAGGCGCGCGCCGCTGGCCGCAGCATCCGCGTCGCCAAGATGCCGATGACCTGGGTGGCGCGTGCGCTGGAGATGGACGAGACGCGCGGCTTCATGAAGGCGATTGTGGACGCCGACAGCCAGCAGATTCTGGGCTGCGCCATCCTGGGTGTGGAGGGCGGCGAGATCATGTCGGCGCTAGAGATGGCGATGATGGGCCGCCTCCCCTACACCACAGTGAAGGAGGCCATCTTCGCGCACCCCACGCTCACCGAGTCGCTGAACAATCTCTTCATGTCGCTCGATAGCTAACGCGAGCCTGGTCCCTATGCCGCGCAGCTTGGCAAGCGCTGAGGGTGGAGACGCGAATCCGTGGGCGCCCTTGACCGCAATAGGGCGAAAATGTGTACTATATTGCGCATGGGCGTCGCTCGCTTCGCAGCCTGATCTGTGAAGCGCTCCAGCATGCGACGCCGCGCGTATCTGGCGCCTGGCGTCAGGCGAACGCGGGGAGAGGAGGAGCCGCCCGGCCTGTTGGGGGTCAATGGCGACCTTGCGACATGACGGGACGGTGAAGTTATGGCGACAGTCGAGTTCGATGATGTCACGAAAACGTATCCAGACACCACCAAGAACGCCGTCGATCATGTCTCCTTCTCCGTGGAGAAAGGCGCGCTGTGCATCTTGCTGGGGACCTCTGGCTCCGGCAAGACCACGCTCCTGCGCATGGTCAACCGGCTGGCTGATCCCACCTCTGGGGTGATCCGCGTCGATGGCGTCCCAACAGTTGAGCAGGACCCCATCGCGCTGCGGCGGCGCATCGGCTATGTCATTCAGCAGGTGGGCCTCTTCCCGCACCTGACCGTCGAGGAGAACGTGCGGGTGGTACCAGACATCCTGGGGCAGAAGGCCAGCGAGACCAGTGACCGTGTGGATGAGCTGCTCGCGCTGGTCGGAATGGAGCCAGCCGAATATCGCAAGCGCTACCCGCGTCAGCTCAGTGGCGGCCAGCAGCAGCGCGTGGGGCTGGCGCGCGCGCTGGCAGCTGATCCCGATTTGCTGCTGATGGACGAGCCATTTGGCGCGCTCGACGCCATCACCCGTGGCCGCCTGCAAGACGAGCTGCAGCGCATCCAGCGCGAGACGGGCAAGACCATCCTCTTCGTCACGCACGACGTGGAGGAAGCGTTCAAGCTCGGCACGCAGGTCGTCGTCATGGATCAGGGCCATCTGATGCAGGAGGGAGCGCCCGTCGATCTGCTGGCTCACCCGGCCAACGCTTTCGTCGGCAAGCTGGTTGGCTCGGCCAACGTGCTGCGCCAGCTCGAATACCTGCCCGCATCCGCCGCGCAAGAGCCTGGCGATGGCGCCAGCTCGCAGCGCATTTCCGCACATGCGACATTGCTCGCAGCCCTGCTCCAACTGATGGAGTCGCGGCAGGGCGCACTCACGCTCGAAGAGGGTGGTCGCAGTGTCGGCCAGGTGACGCTGAGCAGCATCTCGCGCGTGATGCTCGCCGCCCGCCAGATGGCCGCCGATCAGGCCTCCGAGGCGGACGCCACCGATGGCCGGGCGGCTGAGAACGCCCCGGCCACGCCTGAGGCCGTCTAGAGCCGTCCAGCGCGGGCTGTGGCCCGCCAACGCAGCGCCGAACCGTGGGGAATGCCGTCAGAACGCGAGGAAGGAGGCGACGTGTGCAGTATCTGCTGAACGGCTCGAACTGGGATTTCACTGATCCCCAGAGCGTGCCGAATCTGCTGGTCAATCATCTCGTCATCACTGTGCTCGCCATGCTGGTAGGCCTCGCCATCGCGCTGCCGATCTCGTTCCTGCTGGCGCGCTACACGCGCTTCTACCCGACGGCTATCACAACGGCGAGCATCATCTACACGCTGCCGAGTCTGGCATTCATGGCGTTTCTGATTCCCTTCACGCAGCTCTCGCCGCTCACCGTCTTCATCCCGCTGGTGCTTTACACCCAGGTGGTGCTGATTCGCAATACCGTCGCTGCGATCCGCTCGATTGACCCCACGCTGGTGGAGGTGGGGCGCGCGATGGGCATGAACAACGTGCAGGTGCAGTTGCGTGTCGTGCTGCCACTCGCGGCGCCCATTATCATCGCGGGCATTCGCGTCACCACCGTCACGACCATCGGCATCGCGGCGATTGGCCCGCTGTTCGGCACCCAGAACCTCGGGTTCCTCATCACCGATGGACTGGCGCTCAGCTATAATGACATGATTCTGGCAGGCGCGATCATGCTGACGATTCTGGCGATCGGAACCGATCTGCTCCTGCTCGGCGTGCAGAACCGCATCAATCGCGGTGGCGTCGCCGTCATCGCGGCGAGCTAGAGGGAGACGAGCGTGCAACCAACCACCTTGCAGCAAATGCTCGCCTTCATCACCAGCCCGCAGAACAAATTCGGCGCGGAGACCTGGGCGACGCTGGAGTTGTCCATCGTGCCCATTCTGCTGGCGATTCTCGTCGGCGTGCCACTGGGAATCGCATTTGCGCAGCGGCCAGTGGCGGCGTTCGTCGCGGCGAATACGAGCGGCCTGGTACGCGCCATCCCGACGCTGGCCGTGTTGGCGGCAGTGGTACCATATCTGGGCGTTGGCTTCAGGCCATCGGTGTTCGCGCTCTCGCTGCTGGGCATCCCGCCCATCCTGCTCAACACCATCACGGGGCTGCGCAGCATCGATCCCGCGACGGTGGAGGCAGCGCGCGGCATGGGCATGACACGCTGGCAGATTCTCTCGCGCGTGCAGTTGCCGCTGATGGCGCCGGTTCTGGCAGCAGGCGTGCGCACAGCCGCTGTGCAGATCGTCGCCACCGTGCCAATTGCCGCGCTTATTGGTGGTGGCGGCTATGGCGACTATGTGTTGCTCGGGCTGGACCTCTTCCAATTGACACCGCTGCTGATAGGCGGCATTGGTATCGCTCTGCTGGCTTTCGTCACCGAGATCCTGCTGGCGCAGGCACAACGCGCGCTGACGCCTGCCGGGCTGCGGATCGCCACGGCGCCCGATCAGGCGGCGGAGGGAGCGACCAGCGCGACGTCCGATGCGGCGGGGAGCGCGTCTCTGGCCGCGTGAGCTATCGGAAGCCATCGGGAGCCAGCAAAAGACATCCGCGTGGTGGCGGCGCTTCTGGCGCGCCCCGGCGGAAGGCGCGACGTGAACAGCAAACTCGAAGTTGATCTGAGATGCGCGGTGGGATGTCCCCGCCGCGACAGGACAGGAGATACCACGGATGCGATTACTACGGTCACGCGGCGTGCTCTCAGCGACCTTGTTGGTCCTGGCGCTCGCCCTGCCGCTAGCGGCCTGCGGGAGCAGCGGCTCTGGCTCGGGCAAGCCCGGGTCGGGCGTCACCGTCGTCGTGGGGAGCAAGCTCGACCCCGACGGGCAGTTGCTGGGTGAGATGTACATCCTGCTGCTGCAGAATCAGGGCTTTACGGTGACGTCCAAGCTTGCGCTGGGCCAGACGCCGGTCCTCTTCAATGCCATCAAGAGTGGCGCCATCGACATTTATCCGGAATTCACCGGGACAGCGGCCACTCGCCTGAACGTCGCGTCGACCCAGGACGCGCAGGCGCTCTTCAACTCCGTCAAGAGCGCCGACAAATCGCAGAACAACATCGCCTGGCTCGACGCCGCCTATGGGCTGAACGACAGCTACGCCATCTGCACCTCGCAGGCGGTGTCCAGCTCGAAGAGCCTCACCACGCTCGATCAGCTGACCACGATGGGAAGCAACCTGACCATCGCTTCCCCGCAGGATGGCATCGACGCGGCGGTGAATCCGGTGCAGACGGGCTATGGCTTCAAGTTCAAGAACGTCACGCAGATCAGCGAGCCGCTGGGCTTCGCCGCCGTGCAGCAGGGGTCAGCCGACGTTAATGTCTGCTACACGTCCGATCCCGCCATCGTCGTCAACAACTTCGTCGTCCTGAAGGACTCGAAGAACGTCTTCCCGATCTACAATCCTGCCCCGGTGGTACGCGATAGCGTGCTGCAGAAGTCGCCCTCCATCGCGACCACGCTCAATGCGCTGGCCCCGAAGCTGACGACCGACGCGCAGGTGGCGCTCATCAAAAAAGTCGCGATTGACCACCAGTCAGTTACGTCGGTCGCCAAGACCTTCCTGCAAGATCAGGGCTTGTTGCCGAAGTAGTCCATGCCGGGGCAGGCGCCTCACCGCAACGCCTGCCCTGCGCACAACCAACGCAGGCCGTGATGTCCGAACGGATGTCACGGCCTGCGCTCGTGTGAAGAGCGCGCCGCCGAATGGCCGCGCCGCACGCACAAGCGACGTGATACACTCGGAGTTCAGACTGCGAGCCAGCCAATTCGCACCGCCTCATGACATGCAGGAGGAAATATGGACCAGGATGCCATCATCCGCTCTATCGTGGAGACATTTGCGGGGCTGGAGATTGTCAGGCCGACCGATGGAATGGGCGTCGGCGATACGTTCTTCTACTACGATCCCCAGCATGACCTCGATCCAGCCCACAGGCTGCCATTCGCCACACTCGTCACCAAGGATTACGGCGAGTACGACAACACCTCGCAACTGGATCGCCCTGGCGTGTTTCGACTCAACATCAGCGTGAGCCGTAATACCTTTCGGAAGCTCTTTGGCTATGCGCCTGGCGAGGCCGGAGCGGAGAACACTCACGTTGACTACGCGGCGCTGGACACCGTGATGCCGCATCCCGTGTACGCGCCGCAACTGTGGGTGTGCGTGCTCAATCCCAGTCCCGCGACGTTCGAATCGGTCAAGCCCCTGCTTGCCGAAGCCTACTCCATCGTCGCCGCCCGCTACGCAAACAAACAGGCCAGGCGCGGCTGAATAAGCGTCTGTTGGGTCGCTAGCGACCGCTGGGCAGCCAGCGCGGAGCTTCCTTTTCGCGCGCTTCATCGAGCAGGCGCTCGAAGCTCTCCCAGCGCGAGGGGCTGATGCGCCCCTCAGCCAGCGCGGCGCGCAGGGCGCAGCCTTCCTCGCCCTCGGCGTGGCCGCAGTCCTCATACTCGCAGTCATCGGCAATG
>DATBTW010000280.1:0-2543 GCA_036559055.1 Ktedonobacterales bacterium | reverse complement strand
TCGCTCTACCTGCTGGCCCCGCGCCGCATCGGCCATGTGGCCACGACCATCGCTACCGCCATCGCCATCTATGCGGCTGTGCGCATCGTGTTCTTCGCGCCCTTCTCCGCTGCGGATCTGCACACGCTGGCGACGGCGCCCACGAGCGTCATCACGAACGTGCGCGCGTTCAAGCCGCTGCCAGGCGACCTGGAAGTCGCAGCGATCATCATGAACATTCCCGGCGCGCTGCTGCTCTTCGGCGGCGCCGCGTGGAGCGCGTGGCAGTTCTGGCGCAAGCGCGCTGGCGCCTATCGGTTTGCCTCGATGGTATTGCTGGCGCTGGGAGCGGTCTTCCCCAGCATCCTGACGGGCTTGCAGGCGCTGGGCAACACCAGTGGCGCAGCGCTCGGCGAGTTCCTGGGGGCGCTCTGCCTGCTGGCGGGTCTGCTCATCAGCCTGGATGTCTTCACCGTCTTCCGCGTGCCATTCACACACATCGTGCTCTACGAGCGCGCGGCGCCTGCGCCCGTGGCGAAAGCGGCGAAGCCTGAAGCGGCGCAGTAACCGGAGCGTCGGCGCCGCTTCGGGGCCAGCGGAACCTCTCCCCTTGTCCCCACCCCTCCGAGGGAGGGGAACCCTGGCTGGCATGCCGACGCGGAGCAGGCGACGCAGCTCGCAATGGTTCGAGACACAGGCTACCACTCATCGAATCGCCGACGACCTACCCTGAAGCTGACATGCGTATCGGAAGCCGCGTCGCGTCATAGAGACTCACCGCGAACGGCGATTGGCTGTCCTGCGTGAGCGCGTGCGCCACCAGCAAGAAGTCGCCAGTCGCTTCTTGCAGCGCTGGAGGGGTCTCGCCGCTTTGCCCTCCACGCGTTCCCAGATCAACGAAGCGGCCCTCTGCGCGATCCCAGGCGGCTCCCATCAGGACAACCAGGCGATCATTGGCTGCGGTCACGTCGCCGAGGTCAGCCACATATGCGGCGATTGCATGTGTCGTGGGGGCGCCAGAGCCGGAGATGTCCACCTCATAGAGCGTGGTGACCAGCGGTGGAGCAGGCGGCGCCGTCGGGCAGTCGACCATGCCCGCAAGGCAGACTCCCCCTTGCGGCCCTCCACTCCTGATCGTGTAGAAGAGCGACCCACCCGTGACGCCCAGTGCGTTTGGAGCGCTGGCCGCAGGGCCTGACGGGAGCGTCGCCAGCACGCGCGGCTGAGCGTTTGGCTGCGCCAGGTTAACGAGTTCATTGAGCGTGACAGCGCTGGCGGATGTGGCGTGGGGCGTGGTGACATAGTACAATGTCGCGCCAGAGAGCGCGAGGATGCTGCCCGTCACCTGTGGCAGTGGCGTGGTCATGCCCGACGTGAGATCGTAGACCGTAAAGGGCGTCGGCGTGATCGAGGTCTGTTGTCCGGAGCCCGGCGACCCATAGACGACATACGGCCACGCAAACGCATCAAGCGGCGTGTCGCCGATTGTGTTGGGTAACTGGCGCACTGTCCGCTGCGTCAGGTCAACGAGCACAATCCCCACGCCAGTGGCTGCGACGAGCGTCCCATGGTCGACCAGATACGTCGAGACCCCCTGATATCGTAGTGCCGGGAGCGCCTCATAGCGTGCGCCAGTCTGCTGATCGTACGCATAGAGGCAGCCACCGCAATCGGGGCCAGGGTAACCAGTACTCTGTGCAATGAGGAAGCGCCCATCAGATTGACAGCAATGGAGATAGTAGAGGTCGCTTCCTGTGTCCTGGCACGATGACCCGACGCATTTGGGGAGGCTGGCGACACCAATCGGCTGGAATTGATGAGATGCGATGTCCAGTACACCGGCCTCGGCTGGAGTAGAGGCGATCAGGCTTGGCGGAGCCTGCTGGAGCAGATAGCCATACAGGCTGCGCCCGTCAGGCGCTAATTGAAAGTTCGGCATATAGTGGGTCGCATCAAGCTGCGTCGAAAACACGGCGGTTGCGGCGCTGGATCCCCATGCCTGGGTCATCGAGACCATCGGACGGAGCGGCGCAGAGGCAGCCGTTCGCGTGGCGGAGGATGAGGAGCGCGCGGCGCCGCCTGCGTGGTGACCAGATGAGGCGCCGCAACTCGCCAGGGCGAGCGCCAGGAGCAGAAGCGTGGTGATAGCGAACAGGAGGCGCAGCGCGCCCTGAGAACCGCGATGCGCGCTGCTGCGAGAAGTCGCCCGTGGATGGAGCATGATGCGCCTCCCAGTGTCTCTTGACCATCGCCTCATGGCGAGTGTGCCCGCGAGCAATTCACTCTCTGGACGGTTGCGATCACTCAGTTCTTACAGGTAGCAGGGCGGGCTGCTGCCGTAGCGCCGATAGGCGGCCCGCGTGACGGCCTCGCGCGCCAGCGTCGCCAGCGCCTCGGCGAGCGGCTGTTCTGGAGCGAATCCGTCCTCATAGCCACACGCACGCGCGGCGCGGCGTGTCATGCCCGCGTCCACCAGCGCGATCAGCATGCGCTCGAAGAGATTGCGCCCCTCGGCGATGTCGAGCACGGCGGCGCGCCAACGCTGCGCTGCATCTGCGGCGTCG
>DATBTW010000279.1:0-11191 GCA_036559055.1 Ktedonobacterales bacterium | reverse complement strand
CAAGGCCGAGAGCGCATCGGAGTGGGGCGCCAACCGATGTGCGAAGATATGCGCTATGGATGATTTCGCCGCCGCCTATCTGCGCTGTGACGCCACGCTGACACTTGTTCCGGGGCCATACGACGCTGCGCGCCCCAATACGCTGGCGCGCTATCCGGCGTCAGAGATGGCGGCTGCCATCCAGCGCCTGCGTGGCCTGCGCGGCGTCTCGCGGCGCCCGCCGATGTCGGCCAGCCCCGACGCCTGGGATGAGCGGCGCTGGCGCTGGAGCGAGGACGACCGCCAGATTGAAATCGGCATGCGCGTCGCGCCAGAACCTCTGGACACTTCTGGGGCGCCCAGCGATGATCCCATCTGGGCTGGCTCGCCGCTCGTGGCGCGCTGTCACGCTGAGGATGTCGCGTGGCTGGCGCTGACGCTGGCGCGGCGCTTCTCCGCCCTGCTCGTGCGTCTGGAAGATGGCCGCCTCTGCGCGCCTGCTGAGTTCATTGCGCTGGTCGCGGAGCCGACGCTGGCGCTCGCGCTGGCCAGTGGCGACCCTGGCGTGCGGGCGCGGGCAACCGAGGCGCAGACGCGCTATGCGGCGCTGGCCGCGCTCGCCCCGCCGCCCAGCGACGCGGCAGCCGCCTTCGCCGCCGCGCCTTTCACTGTGCTGTCCGAGGACGCCTGGCTGCTGGCCGTCAACAAGCCATCGGGGGTCGTGACGCATCCAACCTATAAGCATCCTGATGGCACGCTGACCGACGCCGTCTTCGCGCGCGCGGCCGCGCGCGGAGAGCCGCGCCCGTGGCTGCTGCACCGGCTCGACAAAGAGACCTCTGGCGTCGTGCTCTTCGCCCGGCGTGACGCCGCGCGACGCAGCGTGGTCGGCCAGTTCGAGCGCCACACCACGCGCAAGCGCTATCTTGCGCTGCTGCATTGGCCCGCCGCCCTCGGCGCAGAGCCGGGCGACGAGCACGAGATTGATGCGCCGCTGGCGCGTGACCCGCTCGACCGGCGGCGTGTCGTCGTCGCGCCAGATGGCCAGCCCGCGCGCACGCGCTATCGGCTGCTGGCGGTCGGCGCGGGCTACGCGCTGGCGCTGGCCGAGCCAGTCACCGGGCGAACGCATCAGATTCGCGCGCATCTCGCCGCGCTAGGCGCGCCGCTGGTCGGCGACGTAACCTATCGCCGCGCCGATACGCCGCCCGCCGCCGCCCGTGCCATGCTGCACGCCTGGCGGCTCGATCTGCGCGCGCCGGGCGGCGATGGCGCGCCGTGGAGCGTGGTCGCGCCGCCGCCAGCCGATTTCATCGCCTCAGCGGAGGCGCTCGGCCTTGGCCCCGCGCTGGCCGCCACGCTGGCGGAGGCTGACTAGCTGCGCGCTCAGGCTTCTTCAGGCTTTGCGCGCAATCAGCAGGCCCGCGCCGGGGAAAACTGAGAAGCGCAGCGGACGCATCTCCTCCGTCTCGAACTGCGAGAAGCCTGCTTCGGCGGCCAGCGCGGCCAGATCAGCCAGGCGGCTGCCTCCGGCGTGGAAGCGCTTTGACTGCCCCTGACGATCCTGCTTGTGCGCGAAGTCGGCGATGATCAGCCGACCGCCGGGCCTCAGCGTGCGGGCAATCTCGGCCAGCCCCTGGCGCTTGAGCGGCGCGGGCAGGTGGTGCATCATCAAAGTCGAGAACACCACGTCGAAACTCTGGTCGGCGAAGGGCAGCCGCTCGATCACCCCGACTTGAAAGTCGATGCGCAGGCGTCGGCGGGCTGCTTTGGCGCGGGCGCTAGCGATCTGCTGCGCGCCGGGATCAATCCCCGCGACGTAGCCGGTGGCGCCCACGCGGCGCTGAACCACCAGCGCCAGCGATCCTGTGCCGCAGCCGACATCCAGCGCGCGTTCGCCGGGCTGAAGGTTGGCCAGCGCGATTGTCCGACGCTGCATCGCCCACCTCTGGCCACGAAAGAGCAGGAGGTCGGCAAGCGCAACGGTCACGTCGTAGCGCCAGCCCTGGTCAAGCACCAACCCCTTCGTCTGCTGGGTCATCTGATCGTCCTCTGAGCCATGCTGCGACCCATGGAATCGTCGTGCGAATGTGTGCATGTGGCATGCTTCTTTCTCTGTACTGTCTCTCCACGCCGTCCCGCGTTAGTCGACACGTTGTCGTGTATCTATACTTCTGTCACTTTTTCGACTATGCTTGAGAGCGGGCGGGGAGTCAAGGAGCAAAACAGCGCACGCTGTAGGATACGCGACAGTGAGCGGGAGAGTGTCGATGAAGTCGTCGCCTGAGCAGGGAGATTTGCGTGTGCGGCGCACCCACAAGCTGCTGTGGGAGGCGCTGATGGCGGAGATGGCGGTGCGGCCCTTCGAGCAGATCAGCGTCAGCGACATCTGCGAGCGGGCGATGGTCCATCGCACGACGTTCTACAAGCACTACGAAGACAAATACGCGCTGCTGGAGCAGGGCATGCGCCAGATGTACGACGCGCTGCTGGCCGAGGCCGAGCACCTGCCGCCCAGCGCCTACTCGGTGGAGCAGCCGCCACCCTATTTCGTGCGGCTGTTCGAGCATGTAGCGCAGCATGAGCGCTTCTATCGGCTGGCGCTGGGTGGCGATGGCATCGGACGTTTCCAGCGGCTGCTGAGGAACTATCTATCGGATAAGGTCGCCAACACGTTGCGCGAGGAGCACACGGCTGGCGCTCTCCAGTTTCCCATCGCCATCCACGCGCACTATATGGCGGGCGCGATCATCAGCGTGCTGGCCTGGTGGCTGGAGCAGGACATGCCATTGTCGTCAAGGGAGATGGCGCATTATCTGTTGGCCCAGCATGGCCCTGGCGCCGGGCTTTCGTGAGGCTCATCAGCGTGCGTCGCCAGGGCATGGTTGAGGCATGGATGCGCTGCTCTTCCCGTTCGTGCGACAATAGAGAGGATCGTCGTGCGCTTTGTGCGCGCCGATGCCCCAGCCAGAGGCCATCATCCATAGGAGGAGTCCATGCGGCTCACGTCTCTCGACCAGATTACGCAGCAATATCGCCATATCTACCTCCAGCCCCACTTCGACGACGCCGCGCTCTCCTGCGGCGGCGCCATCCGCCAGCAGACACGCTTTGGCCAGCAGACGCTGGTCATCACCGTCTTCGGAGGTCTGCCCCCGGAATCGTTGCAGCCGAGTGGATTCGCCCGCCAGAATAGCCAGATCATGTCGCTGCCCGAGGAGCCAACCGCCGCCGTGACCGCCCGCCGCGCCGAGGATGAGGCGGCCATCACCTCGCTGGGCGCCGATGTGCTCTGGCTCGACTACCTCGACGCCCTCTATCGCGGGACGCCCGCCTATTACCAGAACAATGAGGCGCTGTTTGGCCCGGTCAACCAGGGCGATCTGGCGCTCGACGAGGAGCTGGGAACGCTCTTCCTCACTCTTGCCGAGCGCGCGCCGCTGGCGGCATTCTATGCGCCGCTGGGGGTGGGGCATCACGTCGATCACCAACTCGTCTGCTCGGCGGCGGATCGACTGGCGCAGCGCAAGGTCAACGTGAAGTTCTTTGAGGACTTCCCCTATGTCTCGCGCCCCGGCGCGCTGGAAGCCCGCCAGAGCGAGCTAGGCATCCCGATGGAGTTCGAGCTGACCGAGATTTCCGGCCAGATTCGCGACAAAGAGGAAGCCATCGCCCTCTACAAGAGCCAGGTGCCGCAGCTTTTCAGCACCGAGGACAACATGCGCCAGGCGCTGCGAGCGTATAGCAGTTCACTGCGCAGGACCTATCCTGGCATCGTCATCGAGCGCTACTGGAGTTGGTAGCCTCGCGCGCGGGCTGAGCAGCCTGGGCGCGCCGAAAATCGGCGTGGGTATCGCGCGGATCACGGGTGATGAGCCGCGCGCCGCGCTGATACGTCAGGTACTTCCACGCCCACTGCATCAGCACCAGCAGCCGATTGCGGAAGCCGATCAGATACGCGATGTGGACGCCCGCCCAGACCACCCAGGCGGGGAAGCCACTGAGCTGCAGCGGCCCGATCTTGCCCACGGCATACGTGCGCCCCACCGTCGCCAGAATGCCCCGGTCGAAGTAGCGGAACGGAGCGATTGGCGCGCTGGGGTCGCTCTGTTTGATGCGCTGGAGAATGGCGTGGGCGGCGTAGTGGCCCTGCTGGATGGCAACCGACGCCACGCCGGGCAGCGGCGAGCCGTCGCGGTCGCGCGCGCTGGCGGTATCGCCCAGCACGTAGACCTCCGGACGCCCATCCACCGTCAGATCGGGGCCGACAGTGACACGGCCAGCTTTGGCGGGATCGACGCCGAGCCACTGGGCGGCGGGTGATGCCTGCACGCCCGCCGCCCAGATGATCGTCTGGGCGCGTACATGCTCGTCGCCAATCAGTGCGCCGTCATCGTCGATCTGTTTCACCTCTGCGCCCAGCCGCACCTCCACGCCCAGCCGTCGCAGCGCGCTCGCCGCCTTCTTGCCCAGCCCATGCGGGAACTGCGGCAGCAGTTGCGGGCCAAGCTCGACCAGCAGCACGCGCGCGGTGGCCGTGTCGATGGCGCGGAAGTCGCGCCGCACCCCTTTGTGCGCCAGATCGGCGATCGCTCCAGCCATCTCCACACCGGTTGGGCCGCCGCCGACTACGATGAACGTCATCAGCGCGGCGATGCGTTCGGGGTCGGCCTCCATCTCCGCCGTCTCGAAGGCCAGCAGAATCTCGCGGCGAATCGAGGTGGCGTCGTTGATGGACTTCAGGCCCGGAGCGCGTTTGGCCCAGTCGTTGTGGCCAAAGTAGCTCTCGCGTGCGCCCGTCGCGATGATGAGATAGTCGTAGGGGATGTGATGCTCGCGGCCATCGCCGAGGTCACTGGCGACCACCTCGCGCCGCTCCACATCCACACTGCTGACATTCGCCAGCAGGGTGCGAGTGTTGCGCTGCCAGCGCAGTACCCCGCGGATCGGCGCGCTGATGTCGGCGGGCGAGAGTTCCGCCGTCGCCACCTGATAGAGCAGCGGCTGGAACACGAAGTGGTTGCTACGGTCGATGACCGTCACATCCACGGGCGCGTTGCGGAAGCGACGGGCCGCATTCAGTCCGCCGAACCCGGCGCCGATGATGACGACGCGCGGGCGGGCGCTCCGGGCAGGCGCGGATGGCTGTGTGTTGGTAAGCGTGGTGGCATCCATGAGATGTTCTCCTCCGCGTGCGAGAAACAGCCGCACGCGCTATCTCCACTCCCAAGCATAGGCCGACTTTGCCATGCCGACAAGCGCTGATGAACGCCCTTGAACGCTGGATTCCCCCGCGCCGCGCCCCCGCGTGCGATGCCGCTTGCTCAGGTGGCGCTGCTGGCGCCGCAGCCGCGCCTCGCCGCCGCCGATGATCTGCCAGACCTGCGCGCCGCCCACGCGCGCGACCTGGCGGTAGAGCTGGAGCCACTGCGGGAAGCTGATGGATGAGGGTGTGGCGTCGGGGGTGATCTCGCACAGGCGCAGGGCCTGGCGGCACTGGCGATGCGAAAGGACGCTGCGTAGCGTCTGCTCGATGCTGGGCTGGCGCGCGGTGAAGCCATAGACGACGAAATCGCGGTACTGCTGGCGCTCACGGGCGACGATCAGCGGTGGGCCGCGCTTGTGGATGCGCAGCATGACCACCTCGACGCTGGGCGCGGGAATGAAGTCGCTGCGCCGGAAGTGATGGGTGATCTCCAGCGTGAACCACGGCTTGAGCAACGCGGAGTACAAATACTCGCGCTGGTCGCCACAGAACTTCTCGGCGGCCTCGCGCTGCATGATGAGGTAGGCGTCCTGCGGGGGGCAGGCGGCGCCGGTCAGCCGCGTGACGATTTCGTGCGTGCAGGCGAAGGGAATGCTGGCGAAGACCTTGTACGGTCGCTCTGGCAGCGCATGCTCCAGGAAGTCGCCGGTGTGGATGGCCACCTGCGGTGTGGCGGCATAGCGACGCCGCAGGCGCTCGGCGAGCGTGGCGTCCAGTTCGACGGCGACGACCTGCCCTGCTCGCCGTGCCAGCTCATCGGTGATGATGCCAGCGCCGGGGCCGATCTCGATCACCAGATCATCATGGCCGATGCTGGAAGCCTCCAGCAGGCGCTCCACCAGGCGCGGATCGCGCAGGAAGTTCTGTGAATAGCGGATGGGTGTGTGCGACATGGGACGCAGCCTTTCCAGCGATGCGGCGGACGCAAAGAAGCCGTATCGCCGGGTGGCGAATACGACCGTGAGCGGAGCCTGATCGTGGAAAATCTGCGAAGAAGCGGCTACGGCGGCCATGCAAAGAGGGCATGGCGTGGGCGCGCAGCGTCAGAAGGCGCAGAGGAGTGCGAGACGGCTCCGCCTAGCGGCGCCGTGTGCGAGTTGCCATGAAGAAACCACCAGACATGAACACGCAAGTACCTCATCATCGGCCCATCTGATAATGACCTGGGCTGACGCGAGTATACCGCCTCGGCGCGCCGTTGTCCAGCGCGAAGCCCTCACCCTGCTCTCTCCCAGAGGGAGAGGAAGCGTTCGTTTGGGGCGAGGGGGATCGCGCTCGCCAAGCGCCAACCCTCCCACATCCTCTCCCCTGGGTGAGCATCGCTGGCGCCCGGCGTGCGTATTCATCGGCTGCACGGATGCGCCAGCGGGAGGGAGCCATGCGAACCACGCGGAGACCGATGGAGGCGGCGGAGCTCTCGCCGTTGCGCGCGTTTCGGGCCAGCCAGCGCTATCTGGCGGGAGAGGATGTCGCCGACCGCGGCGCGTTGACCCGCGTCACCCCACTGCCCGCCACGCCGTCAGGGGCGACGCCACAGGAGGCCGCGCCCGCCATCGGCGGCGCCTCGCCGCTGAGCGCGCGGGTGCGCGGGCTGCAACGCCTGCGCTCCTCCGACTGGACACTGATCGTCGCCACCTTTGGCCTCTGCGCGCTGGGCCTGCTGATGATCGTCAGCGTCAGCCAGGCCATCGAGCCGAACGACCCGTGGAGCCTGGCGCGGCATCAGGCGCTGGCGGCGGCGCTGGGAGCGCTGGGGCTGATCGTCGTCGCGCGGGTAGACTATCGCCGCTGGCAACGGCTGGCGGTTCCAGGGCTGGCGCTGGCGCTGGCGCTGATGGCGCTGACACTACTGATCGGTCAGGAGATCAATGGCGGGCGGCGCTGGCTGGGCGGCGCGCTCAGCTTCCAGCCCAGCGAGCCGGCCAAGCTCGCCCTCATCCTCTTCCTCGCCCACTGGTTTGCGCACGTCGGGCCTGATGTGCGCAGCGTGCGGCGCGGCCTGCTGCCCTTCCTGGGGGCGACGGGTGCGCTGGTGGCGCTGACGCTGGCGCAGCGCGACCTGGGCACTACCGCCGTGATCGTCGCGCTGGCCTTCGCGATGTACTTCACCGCCGGGGCGCGGCTCTCGCATGTGCTGGCGCTGCTCGGCGCGGGCGGGCTGGGGCTGGGCGCGCTGACCGTCGCGGTGGGCTATCGACGCGCGCGGCTGGTCGCCTTCCTCGATCCCCTGCCGCCGGGATGCCACGACCCACGCTCCTATCAGGTCTGCCAGGGTTTGCTCTCGCTCGGCTCCGGCGGCGGGCTGGGCGCGGGTCTGGGCGCCAGCGTGCAGAAGGCGGGCTACCTGCCACTGCCGCAGTCTGATTCAATCTACGCCGTGCTGGGTGGTGAGTTGGGGCTGTTGGGCTGCGCGCTGACGCTGGGCCTGCTGGTCGCGCTGTTCTGGCGCGGCTACCGCGCTGGTCGGCGCGCGCCCGATCGCTTCGGCGCGCTGCTGGCCTGCGGCGTCACCACCTGGCTCGCCGCGCAGTCCGCCATCAATATCGGCGGGGTAGTCGCCGCGATCCCCTTCACAGGCGTGCCGCTGCCTTTCATCAGCTATGGCGGCGCGGCGCTGGTGAGCGCGATGGTCGGCGTGGGCGCGCTGCTCAATATCGCCGCCCAGGGTGCGCCGTTGCGGGCCTGGCGACCGCTGGCCGGCGCTCGCTGGGGCCAGCGCGAGACCGCTGAGCTACCTGGGACATCTGACGCGACCGATGCGTCCTACGATGCGTCATACAAGGAGGCGCCCGAGCGCCAGCGGTCGCTATCGGGCATGCCACTTGCTACAACTGGGCATACACGGACATGGAGCGAGCCAAGGTCGTTCGCTCGCACAAGCGGAGAGGAGCACGAGCCACAATGAATCGCATCTTACTAGGCGCCGCCATAGGCGCGGCGCTGGTCTACTTCCTGGATGTCGAGCGCGGCGCGGCACGTCGCCAGCGCGCTTCCGACTTCGCCAGCCAGTACGTCAACGCCGACACCATGGATCAGGCGCGGCAGGCCGGGCGCTCCACCATGAATCAGGCGCGCTCGCTGACGAACTCGGTCGGTAGTCAGGTGAGCCAGATGCGGAATCGCCACTCGTCATCCGGCGATCTGGCCGCGACGAATAGCTCGACGCTGACATCCTCCAACTCGTAGGATCCTGGCGCGACCTGCTAACCTGTCCCCCATCCGGGGTCAGCCACAGACGCCCGCATGGCAGCGGCGCGTGTGACTGGCCCCGGATACGTGTCTGCTCATGTCTGCTCAGTTCGTGCGAATCCAGCTCGGCGGATCGCTCGCCGGAAACGACTCATCGGACGCCTCGTCCAGCGCATCCCATTCCTGGCCGACCTCCGCGACGCGCTCGGCGCTCCCCGACGCTATGCCTTCGACTGGCTCGCTCGGAGCCTGTTGCTGTTCCTCTGGATGTGACTGCTGTGGCTCTTCATGATCGCGCTGAGTCATCATCGCCTCCTTCGCTCATTCCGCTGGCCCCCTGGAAAGTCACGGCCATGCATGGCCGACGCACGGAGCGGATGGGGCATGCATGCCCCTGCTCTCTGCAAGTACGGTCATGCCGTGCGGCCTTTCCAGGCCACGTCCGCGTGCTCCGGCCATGCATGGCCGAGAGCGCCACCCCGCTTGTGTTTCCGCTACCCATAGCGTATCATCCCAGCCGGAGGTATCGCATACATGGCATCCATCGCGTAGCGACGACGGCTCCGCGCGTTCCACGCGCTGGAAAGCCCGTCATCCTGAGCGCCTCATCCAGACGGATCACGCGGGCGCCAGGTGTGCGCTGCGCCCTGTCTGCTTTCCAGCGGTGCGATCTCCTCCCTCCTCAGGCATCCCTGATCCACCCACTCCAGCGAAAGCCTCGCACGGTTCCCCAGCGTTCGCCGCGCCGCAGCCGCCGATGAGCGCGCTCACCCAGAATATCGCTTGCTTGAGAGCGTTCCCTGGAGGCGCCTGAGACCTATGTCGTTATCCGCAGTCGCGCTGATGGCGCGAAATATCAGTAAAACCTATGGTCGGCATCTGATCTTGCGCGATGCGACTCTGGCGCTGAGCCAGGGCGAGCGCGTGGGCATGGTCGGCGCGAACGGCGCGGGCAAATCGACGCTGCTGCGCATCCTGGCGGGCGTGGAAGAGGCCGATGGCGGCGAGATCATGCTCGGCCCATCGCTGGAGCTGGGCTATCTGGCACAGACGCCCGCCATCATCGCGGGTCAGACCGTCGAAGATGCGCTCTACGAAGCGGTCGGACGCCTGCGCGCGATGGAGGCGCGGCTGCGCGAGCTGGAAGCGGCGATGGCGCAGCCCGTCAACCCGGAACTGGCCCTCCATCTGGAGGAGTACGGCCAGCTCGCCACGCGCTATCAGGAGCGCGGCGGCTACGACCTCGATCACCGCATCGCCGCGACGCTGGCCGGGCTGGGATTGGAATCGCTGCCCCGCGAGCGCCCGATGGCGCGGCTCTCGGGCGGCGAGCGGGCGCGCGTAGGGCTGGCGGCGCTGCTGCTGCGCGCCCCCGATGTGCTGCTGCTCGACGAGCCGACCAGTCATCTGGATAGCGCCGCGCTGAACTGGCTGGAGGACTATCTCAGCGCCTATCCAGGCGCCGCGCTGATCGTCTCGCACGACCGCCAACTGCTCAACGGCGCCGTGACGCGCATCCTGGAGGTGGACGACCGTGAGCGCACGTTGACCTCCTACGCAGGCGCCTACGACGCCTACATCCAGGCCAGGGCGGCGGCGCGCCTGCGCTGGGAGGAGGAGTACGCCCGCCAGCAGGAGGAGATCGCCGCGCTGCGCGTGCGGGCGCGCGAGGCCACGCAGTCCACCGCGCATCCCAAACCCGTCACACAGACGCGCTACGGCAAGATGGCCTACGACGCGCACGGCGCCAACGCCCAGCGCAGCGCCGCCCGCAACATCCGCAACGCCGAGGAGCGGCTGCGGCGCATCGAGGAGCATCCCATCCCCAAGCCGCCCAAGCTGATGCGCTTCCATCAGCGCTTCCGCTCGGAGGAGATTCGCACGGAGCTGATTATCCGCGCGGAAGGCGTCTCGAAGCGGCTTGGCGGGCGCGACCTCGTGCGCGATCTCGATCTGATCGTGACGCCAGAGACGCGCATGACGCTGGTGGGGCCAAATGGCGCGGGCAAGACGACGCTGCTGCGGCTGCTGCTGGGGCTGCTGACGCCCGACAGCGGCGTCGTGCGGGTGGCGCCGAGCGCGCGCATCGGCTATCTGGCGCAGGAGCCGACCACCCTCGACCCCACGCAAACCGTGCTACAAGCCTATCGCGAGGGATTTGAGGGGAACGATGGCGCCTTTATCGCCGGGCTGATCGGCTACGGGCTGTTTCAACTCGATGATGCCGAGAAGCTGGTGGGCGCGCTCAGCCCCGGCCAGCGCCGCAAGCTGGAGATCGCGCGGATGCTGGCCGAGCGCCCGACCGTGCTGGCGCTGGACGAGCCGACCAACTACGTCAGCCTCGACATTCTGGATGTCTTCGAGGCGGCGGTAACAGAGTTTCCCGGCCCCGTCATCGCCGTCTCGCACGACCGCTATTTCATCCGGCGCTTCGGCGGCGACACGCTGGAGCTGCGCGATGGCCGCCTGATCCGCCGCCCCGCCGAGGAATATCTGGCGCTGGAGGCTGGGGTATCAGCAGCGACTCAGCCGTAGCGCGTCCAGACGCCGCTGGTGTAATGCAGCAGGACGCCGTGTCCGACCGCTGTGTTGCTCGCGCCGCCGCCAGGGTGCGGGGTGGGCGTCCCATCCACCCAGTAAATTCCAATAGCCCAGACCTCGCCATCGGGGAACGGCGCCCAGGAGGTGATGAAGCTAATATTTGAATAGGGCCAGTTCAGCGCTTGCCACTGGCCGCCATCTTCGCGATACACGCTG
>DATBTW010000278.1:0-11422 GCA_036559055.1 Ktedonobacterales bacterium | reverse complement strand
GGGATGGGGGCTAGCGCGCCAGCCAGCCCAGCCCTGGATAGTGAAATGGCTTGCCCTGGAAGGCCTGAATGGCGGCGATGACGCTGAAGATGGCATTGGTGAGCCCGAAGATGATCAGCAGGCCATAGAACACGAACACCGTCGGCAAGAGGCTGAGGTCGATGCCGAGAGGGTCGGGCGAGCCGCCAGCGCTGGCCGCCGTGAACGCCGTCGAGAAGAAGAAGATCTGGAGCGCGGCGCCCGCCAGGAATGCCAGCGCGGCGAAGCCCAGATGGAACCAGAACGCCTGCTTGGCCTGCTGCGAGGCGTAGGGCTGCGATTGGCGCATCGCCAGCCAGATGATGAGCGGCAGGATGAGCGGCGCGAAGAACACGCTCAGGTGGCACAGTCCCGCCAGTGTCTTATCACTCTCTGACGGGCCAGCCATCCGATAGATCGGCGGCGGATAGCCCGGTGTGTAGGCGGGGCCGTAGGGGCTGTAGGGGACGTAGCCCTGCGCGCCGGGTGGCGGCGGCGGTGGTGGCGCGACCACCCCGGGCCGCGCGGCAGCCAGCGCCTGGAGCAGACGCCAGCAATCGAGCTGCTCGACGGGTGTGAAGGCTGCGCTGGAGCCGTCGCTCAGGCGCAGCGAGACGCCCGGCGTCGGCGGCATGCCCGGCGCGACGGGGACGCTCAGGTCAGCGACCAGCCCCGCCGCCACGATCTCGCGCAGAGCAATCTGGCGTTGCCCCACCATCAGCGCGTCCGCTTGAAGGGCGCATGTCTCCCCGTTGCGCAGCGGGAATGACAGCCCGTATCCTTGCGCTGCGCTCACTTGGTTAGCGCCCGCGCGATGACCATCCGCTGAATCTGGTTGGTGCCTTCGTAGATCTGGGTGATCTTGGCGTCGCGCATCATCCGCTCCACAGGGAACTCCTTCATATACCCATAGCCGCCCAGCACTTGAATGGCGTCGTTGGTCACGTCGATGGCGGTATCGGAGGCAAAGGTCTTGGCGATGGCCGACTCACGCCCGAACGACTTCGCGCCGCTATCCATCAGCTCGCCGACGTGGTAGACAAGCTGGCGGGCCGCCTCGGTTTTGATGTCCATATCCGCCAGCATGAACTGGATGGCCTGGTTGGCGAAGATTGGCTTGCCAAACTGCACGCGCTGCTGGGCGTACTGCGTGGCGAAGTCCAGCGCGCCCTGCGCGATGCCCAGCGCCTGCGCCGCGATGCCGGGGCGGGTGCGGTCGAGGGTCGCCAGTGCGACCTTGAAGCCCTCGCCCTCCTTGCCCAGCAGGTTTTCGGCGGGGATCTCGCACTCTTCGAAGACCAGCTCACCGGTCTGCGAGCCGCAAATGCCCATCTTATGCTCGACCTTGCCCAGATGGAAGCCCGGCGTGCCATCCTCCACGACGAAGGCGCTGATGCCGCGCGTGCCAGCCGCTGGATTGGTGGAGGCGAAGACGGTGTTGACGTGCGCGATGCCAGCGTTGGTGATGAAGTGCTTGACGCCGTTGAGCACGTAGCTGTCGCCCTTGCGCAAGGCCTTGGTGGCCATCGCGCCCGCGTCGGAGCCGGAGCCTGGCTCGGTCAGCCCAAAGCTGGCCAGCCATTCGCCCGTCGCCAGCTTCGGAATCCAGCGGCGCTTCTGCTCCTCGGTTCCCGCCAGCAGAATCGGCAGCGAGCCAAGCTGCTGCACGCAGAGGAGCAGCGAGGTGGTGGCGCAGGCTTTGGCCAACTCCTCGATCACCATCAGGATGCTCAACTCGCTGGATCCCAGCCCGCCAAGCTCCTCCGGGAAGGGCATGCCGAGGATGTCCTGCTTGGCCAGCAGCTCCTTCATATCCCAGGGGAACTCGCCCTTGGCGTCGATCTCGGCGGCGCGCGGGGCCACCCGCTCGCGCGCCAGATCGCGCACCATCTCCAGCATCATCTGCTCTTCAGCAGCCAACTGCACCGCCATGCCGCCACGCTCCTTTGCGCGCGCCGACGCCGCTCTGGACGCCAGCTCTATCGTCCGCTCGCTTATCACTGCCGGATGGCGCCCGCTCTCGAACTGGGATGGACGACGCCGAGCGCCATCCTCGCGCGCTCCTCAGCGCCGGAGAGCAGTCGCCCTGATTATATGTGGGCAGATTTGGCGTCGTCAATTGGGCATCTGTGGCGCGGCGGAACACGCGGCGAGTTGTGGCCGCATGCGCCGCGCTGCTCCATTGAGCGCGTGTTTGCAGGGCAGAGGAACGTTTGGGTAGCTCTCCCGGAATCGCCGGATGAGCAACGACTACGTGTACTACGAATGCAAGGTCCAGACCAGCGAAACGCTGATCGAGGTGGCGATGATTCGCTGGCTGCTCGCCCGTCTTGGGCGAGGTCGTTGATTCTCTCAAACACGCTCAAGACCGGACAGTTGGATACCAGGATGTGTGGTCATTGGTAATCTCGGCGCTCAAGCTCGTCGGGCGTTGGCCTTTGAAAGAAGGCAATCCATGGCTTCATCATTTCTTCCGGGATAGAGAAGCTTGTAGGCGAAGACTGCGAATTTCTTGTCGTAAGTCGGCGCATCAACTCATCTGTCGGCACATCCAGAAAGTGTATTTCGCTACTGGCCCCAAGTTCCTTCGCTCGTGAGCGATAATCCTCCCGTTCCTCGCACGCCCAAAAACCGAAGTCGAGTATTACGTTCATCCCCAATTCAAGTGCTCTACTGGCTATGTTCCAAAGCATCATCTCAATGAGACTGTGCCTGGCGTCATGTGCCATCTCCTCAGCATCTTGACCAAACAGATGTATATGCCATTCATCAGGTGTCAGTCGAAGCGCAAATTGTTCACGCTCAAGTTCCTTTGCAAGTGTCGTTTTTCCCGAACAGGGAAGTCCTACCATTAGGTGGAGCGTTGCCACAGTGACGTCTCCCAGTTCTTCTCTTTATGAACCGCCAGACAATTATAGAATCTGAGACAGGGAAAGGGAAAAGCTACCTGACGGGAAACGGGGGTTCTTTTGGTTAGCCAAACACAAAAGCCGAACCCAAAGGTAGTCGAGAATGAACCCCGGGCTTTCACTGCTCAACTCGACGCCGCCATTGTGTGACAGATACCAGACAGTATGCTACAAAACACGATCTGAGGCGGCGAATCTCGGTGCACGATCTGATGAGAGGGCGGAGTTCCTTGGATATTGAGACGCTGCGGCGCTGTCACTTCCACAAATATTCGGCGCTGGGCAACGACTACCTCGTGCTCGATCCGCAGGGCATCGGCGCGCTCGACCTGACGCCGCAGCGCATCCGTGCGATCTGCGACCGCCACGATGGCGTTGGCGGCGATGGGATCGTCGTCGGCCCGCTGTGGGAAGCCGACGGGCAGATGAGCGTGCGCATCTACAATCCTGATGGCTCGGAGGCGGAAAAGAGCGGCAATGGCATCCGCATCTTCACGCGCTACGCCTTCGAGGCGGGCTATGTCGCCGACCAGCCATTTCGCATCGACACGCGCGGTGGGATCGTCACAGCGCGCGCGCTCGACGCCGACGCCGCCATCAGCGAGGTCGATATGGGCGCGCCGTCGTTCCGTAGCGGCGACATCCCGATGACGGGGCCGGAGCGTGAGGTGGTGGATGAGCCGCTGACCGTCGGCGGCGAGGCGCTGCGCGTGACGTGCGTCTCGATGGGCAACCCGCATTGCGTCGTCCTTGGCGCGGAGGTCAGCGTAGAGACGGCCCAGCGTCTCGGCCCGCTGCTGGAGCGCGCCGACTGCTTCCCCAATCGGACGAATGTGCAGTTTGCGCGTCCGCTGGACCGCGACGCGTTGGAGATTCAGATCTGGGAGCGTGGCGCGGGGTATACGCTGGCGTCTGGCTCCAGCAGTTGCGCCGCCGCCAGCGCCGCGCGGCGTCTGGGGCTGGTGGGTAATCAGGTCGAGGTACACATGCCCGGCGGCAGCCTGCGCGTCGCCTTCCTGCCAGATGGGCATGCGCTGCTGACGGGACCGGTCGCGGGGGTGGCGCACGGCTATTTCCACCGCGATCTGCTGGCCTGATCAACGGCCCTTCGCGCGCCCGCGCGGTCGGCGGAATCGTGGCGCAGCAAGCAGGGCCAGTTTGCAGTTGTATCCTTCGCGGTGGTATACTGCGGTGGAACTGAGCGCAGAGAGAGAAAGTGGGTTTCGCCCACTTTTTCGTGTACATGTGGGCAGAAGCGTGCGGTATCCGCCGGGGCGGCGCCATGCGGTGGCGAAGCCGGGATACCAGAGAGCGTGCGTCATTGGACGCCACGCCTTGCGTGTAGCCGTATACGGAACTCGAAAGAGGCGTGGGATTACTTCTCGCGCCTCCGTCTTATTCTGCTCGTGTTCTGGAGCGCCGCTCCAGCGGGTCGTCGTCCGGAGTTTCGTCACAGGCAAGACGCCTTTCGCGCCACGCAGCACGCGCCCTCCGTCGGGAAGGTGAATCGCGCCGACGCGCCGCGCTCAATTGGAGGGATACACTATGCTAACGGAGTTTCAAGCGGCTATCGCCCAGCTCATTCATGAGAAGGGTCTGCCACAGGAGCGGGTGATGGAAGCCATCGCCAACGCGCTGCTGGCCGCTTACCGCAAGGGCAGCGGCGGCGGCGAAAACATCCGCGTGGAGGTCGAGGCGAACGGCAAGGTACACGTCTGGGAGAACCGGCGCGTCGTCGCGCAGGCGCAAGACCCCGCTACCGAAGTCTCGCTGGCCGACGCGCAGCAGCTCGACGAGCACGCCGCGCTGGGCCAGCACATCGAGGTGGATTCGCCGCAAATCTTCAACAAGATTCCGACCCAGACCGCCAAGCAGATCATCTTGCAGCGCATCCGCGAGGCCGAGTTGGAGCATATCTTCGAGTCGTACAAGGACATGAAGGATGATCTGGCGGTCGGCACCGTGCTGCGTCGCGATGAGCGACAGGGTGGCTCGTATCTGCTGGACCTGGGCAAGATCGAGGGCCTGCTCGACGAGAAGGAGCAGATTCCCGGCGAGCGACTGCGCCCCAATCAGCGCGTGCGGGTCTACATCTATGAGCTGAAGCGCGGCGGTGGGCGTGGCGTGCAGGCGCTGGTCTCGCGCACGCACCGCAACATCATCAAGCGGCTCTTCGAGCTGGAGGTGCCGGAGATTTTCGAGGGGCGCGTGGAGATCAAGGCCATCGCGCGGGAGCCGGGCAGCCGCTCCAAGGTGGCCGTCTGGGCGCGCGAGGATGGCATCGATCCGATTGGCGCCTGTGTGGGCGTGCGCGGCGCGCGCATCAACAATGTCATCAACGAGCTGAATGGCGAGAAGATCGACATCATCGTGTGGAATCCGGACCCGGCGCAGTTCGTGGCGAACGCGCTCAGCCCGGTGAAGCCGCTGCATGTCGAGCTGCGCGAGTCTGACCACACGGCGCTGGTGACAGTGCTAGAGAAGCAACTCTCGCTGGCCATCGGCAAGGAGGGGCAGAATGCGCGGCTGGCCGCCAAGCTGACCGGCTGGCGCGTCGATGTGGCGCGTCCGGGCGACCGCGCCAGCGAGCCGAGCGGCGAGGCCGCCGTCGTGGCGGAGGCGCAGGGCGAGCCAGCCTCAGCGGACGGCGCGATGGCCTAAATCTGGCCCGAAACACGCCCGACCCGCCAGCGCGCCGACGACGCGGCCTCTGCCTCTCACCGAGAGCGTGGGGCCGCGTCGTCACATCTGGGCGACCTCACCCCGTCCCCTCTCCCTGTGGGAGAGGGGCGTATCGGACAGCTACATCGAGATAGAGATAGCAAGGAATATCACCATGGTCGCAGATGGCCAGCAGCCCGCCGCTTCGGCTGGGCGTGCGGCGCAGGCGCCGAGCAAGCGCAAAGCGCAGCCGCGCCAGAAGCACATCCCCCAGCGCACATGCATCGCCTGCAAGCAGGTGCGGCCCAAGCGCGAGTTGATTCGCGTTGTGCGCACGCCGGATGGGCATATTGCGCTGGACCCCACCAGCAAGAAGTCGGGGCGCGGCGCCTATGTCTGCGCGCGCCGCTCCTGCTGGGACATCGCCCTGAAGAAGGGCAAGCTGGAGCGCGAATTCGAGACGACGCTCTCTGCCGAAGATCGCGCCGCGCTGGAGGCGTACTATGCCAGCCTGCCGCCCGAGCAGCCTGGCGGCGGGGACGGGTCGCGGCCATAAATGGCCGCTGCGCCCGCTCCCCCCACTACGGGTAGATTCCCCTGATGTCGGTGGAGTCGGCGATGCGCTGGATGGCCACCATCTGCGCCGCCGTGCGCAGATCGACCTCGTGCTGGCGGGCCATGCGCTGCACGCCCGCGTAGGCCAGGTCCATGACGCGATCCAGTTTCAGCTCGATCTCCTGCTCATCCCAGAAGAAACTCTGGAGGTCCTGCACCCACTCGAAGTAGCTCACTGCGACGCCGCCCGCGTTGGCCAGGATGTCGGGCACGATCTGGATTCCGCGCTCGCGCAGAATGGCGTCGGCGGCTGGCGTCGTCGGGCCGTTGGCTGCCTCCACGATCAGCCGCGCCCGGATGCGCCCGGCGTTGGCGCTGGTGAGCTGATTCTCGCAGGCGGCGGGGATCAGCACATCGCACTCCACCTCCAGCGCCTCGGCGCCGCTCAGCTCCTTCTGCGCGCCAGCGAAGCCGCGCACCTTGCCTGTCGCGCGTTTGTGGCGGGCCAGCGCGGCGATGTCCAGTCCATCGGGATGGTAGACGCCGCCGCTGGTGTCGCTGACGACCACCACGCGCGCGCCCTCCTTGTGCAGGTATTCCGCTGTGAGGCCGCCGACATGCCCGAAGCCCTGCAACGCCACCGCCGCGCCCTTGAGCGAGAGGCGCCTGTCTTCCGCCGCGCGCCGCAGCACCATCATCACACTCTCAGCCGGGGCTTCGTTGCGCCCCTCGCTGCCGCCGATGGCCAGCGGCTTGCCCGTGACGACCGCAGGCACCGAGTAGCCCTGGTGCATCGAATAGGTATCCATGATCCACGCCATGATCTGCGCGTCGGTGTTGATGTCGGGCGCGGGGATGTCGCTATTGGGGCCGATCAGGATGGAGATCTCGGTGGCGTAGCGGCGTGTCATGCGCTCCAGCTCGCGCGCGCTCAGCGTATGCGGATCGACGACCACGCCGCCCTTCGCGCCGCCAAAAGGGATGTCCACCACGGCGCATTTCCAGGTCATCCACATGGCCAGCGCGCGCATATCGTCGAGCGTCAGATCGTCAGTGTAGCGCACGCCGCCCTTGGCGGGGCCGCGCGTGATGTTGTGCTGCACGCGGTAGCCCGTGAACATCCGCACGTCGCCGTCGTCCATGCGCACCGGGAAGTTGACGATCAGCTCGCGCTCGGCCATGCGCAACGTCGCGCGCACATTGCGACTGATGCCGAGGCGTTCCGCCGCCACCTCGAACTGCTCCAGGGCTGTGTTCCACAGGTTGGGCTGTCCCTTGCCCGATGGATCGTCGCGCATAAGCCGCTGCCTCCTCGCCACTACGCGATGGCTGACGCGCCGCACGCGCGCCCGCAGGCCAGGCGCGCTCAGGCCTGGCCGAGTTTGCTCTGCAGCAGGGGAATCACGACATCGGGGCGTGCGCGCCCCTTTGTGCGCTTCATGACCTGCCCCATCAGGAATTGCACCGCCGACGCCTTGCCGGCGTGGAAGTCCTCCACCGCTTTCGGGTTCTCGGCGATGACCGCGTCCACGATTGACTCCAGCTCGCCCGTATCGCTCAATTGCGAGATGTCCTCGGACTCGACCACCGCTTTTGGCGATTGGCCGCTGGCGAACGCTTTCTCCAGCACATCTTTCGCTTGCTTGCCGCTGATGGTTCCCGCGTCGATCATAGCGAGCAGCTCGGCCAGACCAGCGGGCGATACCTTGCTCGCGGCGATGTCGAGGCTGGCGGCGTTCAGCAGGCGGCGCAGGTCGCCCACGATCCAGTTAGCGGCGGCCTTGGCGCGAGCCTGTTGATCCGCAGCCTTGCCCGCCTTCAGTGTCGCCTCGAAGAAGGAGGCCATTGCACGTTCCGCCGTCAGTTGCTCGGCGTCGTAGCCGGAAAGGCCGTAGTCGCGCTCGAAGCGCTCGCGGGCGGCGTCGGGCAGTTCGGGCAGGCGGGCGCGCAGTCGCTCGACCCATGCGCGGCTGATGACCAGCGGCGGCAGGTCTGGCTCCGGAAAGTAGCGGTAGTCGTCGGAGTTCTCTTTGACGCGCTGCAAGACGGTGATGCCCTTATCCTCGATCCAGCCGCGCGTGGACTGCACGATGACATGCCCCGCCTTCAACTCCTCGATTTGCCGCTGCGCCTCGTAGGTCAGCGCGCGCTCGACCGCGCGAAACGAGTTCATGTTCTTGATCTCGGTCTTGACGCCGAACTCCTGCTGGCCGCGTGGGCGCACAGAGATGTTGGCGTCGCAGCGCAGCGCGGCCTCCTCCATCTTGCCGGAGCTGACGCCCAGGTAGACCAGAATCGAGCGCAGCTTCTCCATATAGAGCCGCGCCTCTTCCGGGCTGCGCATATCCGGCTCGCTGACGATCTCCATCAGCGGCACGCCCGCGCGGTTGAGGTCCACCAGGCTGTAGCTATCGCCATCCTCGTTGATGTGAGCCAGGCGACCGGTGTCCTCTTCCAGATGCACGCGGGTGATGCCGATACGCTTCTCGGCGCCATGCAGATTGATGGTGAGGAAGCCGTCGTGGCTCAGCGGGCGATCATATTGCGAGATTTGATAGCCCTTGGGCAGGTCAGGATAGAAGTAGTTCTTGCGGTCGAACTTCGAGAAGTCCGGAATCTCGCAGTGCAGCGCCAGCGCTGTCATGATGAGGTAGTCCACCGCCTGCTCGTTGATGACGGGCAGCACGCCGGGGAAGCCCATGCAGATCGGGCAGCAGTGCGTATTGGGCGCCGCGTTGGCGTAATCCGCCGGGCAGCGGCAGAACATCTTGCTGGCCGTGAGCAACTGTGAGTGGACTTCCAGCCCAATCACAGTCTCGTACTCGGTCGCGGCCTTGGCTTCGGCGGTGGTCATGCGATACTACTTTCTCAACTCTGGCGGGTAGCCGTGGGCATGCGGGCCGGGCGGACGTTAGCGGCTGTGGGCGCGCACGAAGCGCCCCATGCGCTGGATGGCCTGCTCGATCTTGTCCTGGGCGGCGCAATACGTGCAACGCACGAAGCCTTCGCCCGCCGCGCCGAACGCCGACCCCGGCACTACGGCCACCTGCTCTTCACGCAGCAGCCGCTCGGCGAACTCGTCGGAGGTCATGCCCGTGGCGGCGATGGATGGGAAGACATAGAAGGCGCCGCGTGGCTCGTAACTGGTCAGCCCGATGCTGTTGAAGCCGGAGACCATTAGCTTGCGGCGCTGGTCGTAGCTGGCCACCATCGCCAGCACGTCATCCTCGCCATGCAGGACGGCCTCCAGCGCCGCCGCCTGGCTCATGGTAGCGGCGCACATGATGGCGTACTGATGCACCTTCAGGATGGCGTCCAGCAGATGCGTGGGCGCGCAGACGTAGCCGACGCGCCAGCCCGTCATAGCGTAGGCCTTCGAGAAGCCGTCCACCAGCACGGCGCGCTCGCGCATGCCGGGCAGCGCGGCGATGCAGATGTGCTCGTCGCCATAGACCAGGCGCGAATACACTTCATCGCTGATGACCAGCAGGTCGTGCGCCTGCGCCAGCGTGGCGATCTTCTCCAGTTCGTCGCGGGCGATGACGGCGCCGGTCGGGTTATTCGGGTTGCCCAGCAGGATGACTTTCGAGCGCGGTGTCAGCGCCGCCTCGATGGCCGACGCCTTGATCTCGAACTGATCTTCGACGCGCGTAGGAACGGGGACGACCACGCCGCCCGCCAGCGTCACATCGGCCTCGTAGGCGACGTAGCCGGGGTCGGGCACCAGCGCCTCGTCGCCGGGGTCGAGCGTGGCGCGCAGGGTCGCGTCAATCGCCTCGCTGACGCCGACCGAGACGAGAATCTCGCTCTTCGGGTCGTAGCTGAGGCCGTAGCGGCGCTGGAGCAGCGCGGCGATGGCCTGGCGCAACTCCAGCGTGCCGTAGTTGGAGGTGTAGTGTGTCTCGTGCTGCTGGATGGCAGCGATGCCGGCCTGGCTGATGTGCTCTGGCGTGACGAAATCAGGTTCGCCGACGCCCAGCGAGATGACATCGGGCATGGTCGCGGCGATGTCGAAGAACTTGCGGATCCCCGACGGCTTGATCGCACGAACGCGCGCCGAGAGCATCTCGCGCTTCACCAGGCCATCCATGCAGCAACCTCTCTCTGCGGAATGGGGAGAGAACCTCACCCCCTGCCCCCTCTCCCGCGAGGAGAGGGGGAAATGAGCTGGCCGCCCGTTGTGAAGCGCAGCGCTGCCTGGGGCGCGGCCTTGTGTTCGCCCATCATGATAGCACATGGGGGCGGGCGGATTCAGCCGCCACAGCGCAGTTACAGCCACGACGCAACCGCGCGGGGGGCTGCGGCGTAGGGTCTATAGCGGCGATAGACGACGATGGCCAACGGAAGGGCTAGCCAGCGAGCGTCGCTACAAGGGAGCCAGGGAGCGCGATGTACAACTACAATCAGAACAACTACTCCGCCCCAACCACGCTCGGCATTCCGGAGCGCTGGGAGCGCGTGCTGTGCTATGTGGGCGGCTGGATCACAGGGATCATCTTCCTGCTGATCGAGCAGCGCAATGAGACGGTGCGGCGACACGCGGCGCAGTCCACGTTGGTCTTTGGCGGGCTGAGCATCCTCGGCTTCATCGTCAAAGTGATCGGCGGGCTGCTGGGCCACATCTGGGTCGTTGGGGGCCTGTTTGCCTTTGGCTTCGGGGCCATTGGCTGGGTGATCGGCCTCGTCACCTTCGTCGCCTGGGTGGGTCTGATGATCCTCGCCTATGGCAGCGCGAAGACGATCTTCACTGGCCCGCGCTACGAGCGCTACAGGTAGCGCACAGCGGGCGCAAGCTGTAGGGGCGGCCTTTCATCCGCGAGGGGCCGCCCCGCTTGTTTGAGGTCTTGGCAGACGCCACTCCTCGGCGCTCACTCCAGCGGCGCATCGCTGGCGACCAGCCGCACACCGCGTGCGGCCATCTGCGCGAACTCCGCCTCGGCTAGCGCGTCGAAGTCGATGGTGGGGTGGGCGACGGCGCTCATGCAGTCGCGCAGGATGTGGATGCGCCGCAGCGCCTCGGGCCGCTCGTTAGCACCGTAGGCGACGAGCTGGCGCGCCGTCTCCAGCACGCAATGCGACTTGGCCTCGCCTGCGATGTAGATGCGGTCGTGGCGCAGCACCGCGTCGAGCAGCGACGAGTTGAGCGCGCTGCTGGCGTCCTGCGGGTCAGGAACCTCCGCGCCGAACATGCCGTAGAACTCCGTGCGCGCCGTGCGCCCCTTGCTCACATAGATCGGCTGCGCGCGGCGGGCGGCGCTATGCCAGGCGATGGCCTCGCT
>DATBTW010000277.1:0-3850 GCA_036559055.1 Ktedonobacterales bacterium | reverse complement strand
CTGATTCGCGGCAATGCGCTGCCTGGCGGTCGCAAGCTGCGCGAGACGCTGGCGGCGCAGCAATCCTTCAGCGAGCTGACGGAGGGCTATCTGCCGGTTGGCGCCACACTCGCGCACAAGGATGGCACGCTGGATGGACTTGTCCACGACACGGGCATCGTCTCCGGCCCCGGCGGCGTCGCCATGTATAGCATCCTGACCGCCGAGCAGGCCGATGTTCCGGCGGCGCGCGCGGCGATTGGCCAGACGCTGCGGCTGCTGTGGGATGCCTGGGGGCTTGGCTGAGTCGCGCCAGCGCACAGAGAAGCAGAGACAAAGGAGAGCGCCCGCTATGCACATCCTGCCCTATGGCGGCAAATGGCCGCGTATCGCGCCGACGGCCTTCATCGCGCCCAACGCGGTCATCGTCGGCGATGTGGAGATTGGCGACGAGGCGAGCATCTGGTTCGGCGTGGTCATTCGCGGAGATACCGAAGCGGTGCGCATCGGCGCGCGCTCGAATGTGCAGGACAACACGGTCATCCACTCCGATGAGGACGCGCCGACCATCATCGGCGCGGACTGCTCGGTGGGCCACGCCGCCATCCTGCACGGAGCCACCATCGGCGATGGCGCGCTGATCGGCATGGGTTCCACGCTGCTCAATCGCGCGCAGGTCGGGGCAGGCGCCATCCTCGCGGCAGGCTCGCTGCTGCCGGAGGGCAAGTCCGTGCCCGCTGGCCAGCTCGCCATCGGCGCCCCCGCCAAAACCATGCGCGCCGTGACGGACGAGGAGCGCGCTCGCATGCAGAGGGGCCTGGCGCACTATCTGGCCTATGCGCGCGACTACCGCGCCAACATCGCCGCCGCCGCGCGCCGCGATCCCGGCATCGGTGGCACGCGCACGCTGTAGCGCCTGCATAGCATCTGAACCTTTGGAGATACCTGCGTGGATGGAGTTTTGACTGATCGCCAGCGACACTTTCTGGCGCTGGCCGAGCCACTGGCGCGCCGCTTCGCCGAGCGCGCCGCCCAGCACGACGCCGATGGCACGTTCCCGCATGAGAACTTCGCCGACCTGCGCGCGGCTGGCCTGCTGGGCCTGACCGCGCCAGAGGCGTGCGGCGGCCTGGGCGCGAACGAGCTGGACTACACACTGACGCTGGAGCGGCTGGCCTGGGGCGACGCCTCGACGGCGCTGGCGTTGGGCATGAGCCTGAGCAACATCGGCCAAATCGCCGAGGGGCGCCTGTGGCCCGACCACGCGCCCGCGCTCTTTCGCGAGGTGGCGCGCGATGGCGCCATGCTGAACGCCGCGCAGGCCGAGCCAGAGATGGGCAGCCCCAGCTACGGCGGGCTACCCGCCACCACCGCGCGACGCGATCCCGCAGGCGGCTGGCGGCTCAATGGACGCAAGATCTACACGACGGGAGCGCCGGGGCTGCGCTACTTCATCGTCATGGCCACCATCCAGGAAGATGGGCAGCCCCCGCGCATCGGCGACTTCCTGACGCCCAGTGACGCCCCCGGCTTGCGCATCGAGCAGACGTGGAACGCGCTGGCGTTGCGCGCCAGTGGTAGCGATGATGTCGTGCTGGAAGATGCGCTGGTAGGCGAGGACGCGCTGCTGGGCGCGCGTGCGCCCGGCCAGCCCGATCCGCGCGCCGCGCTGGGACTGCCGTGGGGGCCGCTGACCCTGGCGGCGGTCTACAATGGAGCCGCGCAGGCCGCCCGCGATGAGATTGTCCATTTCGCCGCGACCCGCAAGCCGACCGCGCTGGGCAAGCCGCTGGGCGAGCTGCCCAACGTGCGCGCGCATCTGGGCGAGATCGACGCGCTGCTGCTGGCCTCGCACCGCGTGACGCTGGGGCTAGCAGCGGACTGGGTGGCCGCCCCAGCGGAGGCGCGCCCGGCGCTGCGCCTGCAGGCGCCGCTGGTGAAAGTCATCGCCACCACCAACGCCGTGCGCATCACCGACATCGCGCTGCGCATCGCGGGCGGCCAGGGGCTTCAGCGCGGCAAGCCGCTGGAGCGCATCTTCCGCGACGTACGCGCTGGTCTGGTCAATGCGCCCATCGAAGATGTCGTCCTGCAGAACGCGGGCAGGGCGGCGGTGGACGCCGCCATCGCAGCGGCGGAGCAAGAGTAGTGACGCCGCTGGCGATTGAGGCCACGTCTGAGAAGCGCTTACCCTTTGCGCGTCGCGCGCGCGCCCGTCGGCGACTTGCGCCCGACCGCGAGGATGCCATCCAGCGCGCGGATGTCGCGAATGACGGCCTCTAGCTGATCGGGACGCTCGATCTCCAGGATGGCGTTGATGGTCGCCTTACGGGTGCGCTTGTTCGTGCTGACGTCGATCTTGACCATGTTGAGGCTGTGCGCGGCGATCACGCCCGTCACATCGCGCAGGAAGCCTGTGCGGTCGTCGCCCTCCACCACGATTGGCGCACGGAACTCCTGTGCGCCCTCCAGCTTCGGCCACGAGACGGCGATGCCGCGCTCCGGCGATTGCTCCAGCAGCCGCCGCAGATTCGGGCAGTCAGCGCGGTGGATAACCACCCCGCGCCCGCGCGAGATGTAGCCGCCCAGCGTGTCGCCCGGCAGCGGATGGCAGCAACTGGCGATCTGCGTCAGGATGCCCGCCATCCCCTCCACGCTGATATCAACCTGCGCCTCCTTCGAGGGAGCGACGACAGGCGGCATCTCTGGCTCTGGCTCGGCAGGCGGCGCGTGCATTTTCAGCCGCTCGCGCACTTTATTGATGACAGCGACGGGGCGCAGTTTATCCGCCCCGACCATCGCCAGCAGCGTATCCTCGTCGGCCAGCCCCAACGCTTCGACAATCCAGTTCAGATCGTCTTCGATCAGCTCCTCGTAGCCCTTGCGCACGCCAGCCGCGCGCAGTTCGCGGTCGAGCCGTTCGCGTCCTACCTGAATGTCGATGTCGCGCTCGTGGGTCTTCAGATAGTGCAGGATGCGCGTGCGCGCCAGCTTGGTCTTCACCACGCGCAGCCAGTCGCGCGTGGGGTGCGCGTCGTTGCGCTTCATCAGATCGACAATATCGCCGTTGCGCAGCTCGTAGTCGAGCGGCACCAGCTTCTTGATGGGCCGCCCGGAGGCGCTGTTCTGCGTGATACGTACCCCGCCAACATGGTTGCCCAGGTCAGTATGCACGCGATAGGCGAAATCCAGCGGGGTCGAGCCAGCGGGCAGCTCCTTCACGTCGCCGCGCGGCGTGAAGACAAATATCTGCTCTTGCAAAGGTGGCGGCGGTGGGGCAAGCTCGTCGCTCACCCCTGACTTCGCCGAATCCTTCAGCTCCTGCCGCCACTCGATTACCTGCTGCATCCACTGCTGGAGCGCCTTAGCGTCGGAGCGGGCGTTGTCGCCCATATCTTTGTAATACCAGTGCATCGCGACGCCATACTCTGCCGTCTCGTGCATCTCGTGCGTGCGAATCTGAATCTCCGCCAGGCGGTTATCCAGGCAGAAGACGGTCGTGTGCAGCGACTGGTAGCCATTGGCCTTGGGGTTGGCGATGAAATCCTTGATGCGGCCATCCACCGGACGCCACAGGTCATGCACATGCCCCAGCGCCAGATAGCAATCGGCCACGGTATCGGTGATGATGCGGAAGGCCATAATGTCGTAGAGCTGCGACAGGTCACGACTACCCGACCGCACCACTTTCTTGTAGATGCTGTAGAGGTGCTTGACCCGACCGGACACCTCCGCATGGATGCCGATCTTGCGCATCTCATCGGTCAGCGCGCTGTCGACGCGATCCACGTAGTTGCTGCGCTCGCTGGTCTCTTCGGCGAGGGCCTCCTGCAACCAGCGATAGTCGTCTGGCTCCAGAATGGCGAAGGCG
>DATBTW010000276.1:0-2884 GCA_036559055.1 Ktedonobacterales bacterium | reverse complement strand
ATCACATACGTCACGCGGCCCGGCAGCAGGCCCAGCGTCGCCGGAACCTTGTAGGCCTTGCGTACCGCGCCGCCCGCGTCGCTCAGCAGCGGGAAGGGCAGATGATACTTCTCCGCGAAGCCCTTGTGCGAGGACTGCGAATCACTGCTGATGCCGAGCACCTCGGCGTCGAGTTGGGTGATGGCCGCATAGTTGTCGCGGAAGGAGCACGCCTCAGCGGTGCAGCCGGGAGTGTCGTCCTTGGGATAGAAGTACAGCACGACATTCTTGCCGCGCAGATCGCTCAGGCGCACCATCTCGCCCGCCGCATTGGGCAGGGCGAAGTCTGGGGCCAGTGCGCCTTCGGTGGCGCCACTCTTCTCCAGTGTTTCGGGATAATCGCTCATCGTGGATTGACTCCTGCTCGTCTCTGTAGGTCTCATTGTAAGGCGCCGACTCACCTGCCTTGCTCTGGCCAGTGGTTCGTCGCTCGGCGATGTTCTCTCTGATGGCAGTACGCCAGTTGGGTACGCTCAAAGTCCACTCAGATTGTAGCGAATAGATCGCAGCAGTGTCAGTCGCGCGACAGACAGCGGGATATTGCGACATACGATAAGATGGAGCTGTGAATGCCGCTGAGTCCCACGCCACCCTCGATATGCGTGGGAGATCGAGCAGGAGGTTCTGCATGACACACTATGCCGAATGGGCGGACTATACTGGCAGCGCCGCCATCATCCTCGCTATCGTCTTGCTGGTCATCGCAGGCGCGCTGGCATTCCTCGCGCTGCGCCTGCGCAAACCGATTGAACTCCGGCGCCCCGGAGCCTCGCTCAGCGTGTTTCTGGTGATGTGCTTTCTGTTGTCAGCGGTGTTATTCCTGGTGGCCGCAGGCATCTATGGGGCCACCGCCTATCAGCAAGGGGAGCGTTTCACCGGCCCTACCAATGTGATCTTTCCTTACACAGCCACGCTAGGGATTGTCACCTTTGTCGTTATCGTGTTCCTGAACATGCGAAGTGGTTTCCGGGTCGCGGTGGTCAGCGCCATCGTCGGCGCCATCGCGGGGCCGATGATCTTCGAGCTGCCCTTCGACATCATCGTGATGGGGCGCACGTATCCACCATCACCGGGAGCGGACTTTACGCTGCTCTACTTCCTGCCGCTCTTTCTGATCGAACTGTCCAGCTTTGCGCTGCTCACCGTCTCGCCCGTCATGCGCGTCTCGCGCTGGACGCTGCTGTTTCTGGCGGGTATGTTCCTGATCTTCGCCATCTGGGCACTGGCTGGATTCGCCTATCCGGTGACGCCACTGCCCCTCGTGCTAAACGTCGTCTCCAAAACCCTGGCGTTCGCGACATCCCTCTCGCTGTTCGTGCCACCGGGGACCTGGCGCGCCGCACTGGCTTCCGGGGCTTCTGGAGCCTGGAACACCAATAACGGCCTGACCTGAGGCAACCCATCCAGGGCCACTTGACGGCCTCTGCTATGCTGGCTCCAATCTGGCGCCGCCCGCTGGCTATCGCAGCGCATCTGCGGCGCAGGCGGAGAGGAGGCGGCGCATGTCGGGGTGGCTCAGCGCGGTGACGCGCTCGAAGGTCTTTCTCGGCGCCAACGCGCTGGCGCTGGCGGTGTTGCTGCTGCTGGCGGGACTGCGCTTCGCGCCCGGCGTCGCCGCCACCATCACCGCCAGATGGCAGCCCGCCCAGCCCGCTATCAGCATCAGCGGGCCAGGGACGAACGCAGCCAACACCAGCGTCACCGCCTACATTCTGGGCGACGTGGTCGCGCCGGGGGTCTATACACTGGCGACGGGCGCACGGGTACAGGCGCTGGTGGCGGCGGCGGGCGGCGCGCTCGACGACGCCGACCTCACGCGCGTTGACCTCGCTGCGCTGGTGGCGGATGGCCAGGAAATCTACGTGCCGCAGATCGGCGAGACAATCCCCCTGACGCTGGGCGGCAAAATCGACATCAATGTCGCCAGCGCCAGCGACCTGCATCATGCGCTGGGCATCCAGCTCGCCACTGCCAATCGCATCGTCGCCTATCGCGCCGCGCACGGCTCCTTCACCGCCATCAGCCAGCTCTTGCTGGTCCCCATCAGCCTGAGCGAGTATAACAAGATCAAAGCGCTGATTACCATTTAGCGGCGCGCCGCATCAGCCTCGCGCCCTGGAGCAGTAACAAGCGGGAGGCGGCCAGCATGCGTATCAAACAGTTCTTCCTCGAAGGGCTGGGGCACCAGTCGTATCTCATCAGCGACGATGCGGCAGGGGTCGCCGCAGTGGTCGATCCGCGGCGCGACATCGCCATCTATCTGGACGCCGCCGAGCGCGCGCATGCGCAGATTACGCACGTCTTCGAGACGCACGTCCACAATGACTATGTGACGGGCGCGCTAGAGCTACGCGACCGCGTCGGCGCCACCATCGTCACAGCGGCGGCGGCTGGCGTGCGCTATGACCATCTCGGCGTGCGCGAGAGCGACAGCGTGGCCGTAGGCGGGCTGCGCTTCGTCGCGCTGGAGACGCCCGGCCACACGCCCAGCCATCTCAGCTACGCGCTCTACGCGCCAGAGGCGAGCGAGCCGCACGCCATCTTCACGGGTGGCAGCCTGCTCACAGGCGCGATCGGGCGCACCGATCTGGTCAGCCCCGGCATGACACTGACACTCACCCGCGAGCAGTATCGCTCCCTGCGCCGTCTGCTCGATACGCTGCCCGTGGCCACGCTGGTCTACCCCACCCACGGCGCTGGATCATTCTGCGGCGCGACCACGCTCTCCAGCAAAGCGCGCTCCTCCACCATCGGGCAGGAGCGCGCGCACAATCCGGTGACGCAGGCTGACGACGAGGCGGCGTTCGTGCGCGAGCAGATCGCGGGCTACGGCCTCTACCCCAGC